>SHBV01000054.1 GCA_004211885.1 Verrucomicrobiaceae bacterium | reverse complement strand
GCCAGCCTGTGTCAGAAGACCACCACGACGGGACTCTTTATCAAGCATGACTTTTCTAAAGTCACTTGGACGCAGTAACTTTTCGTCATGGTCTTTTTGATCAGATTCTTTTTGCAATTTCTCTTCTTCAGGAAGTTTTAATTCATAAATTTGATTCAACGGTCTATTGATCACAACAAAATCAGAATCAATGAAATTCAGAAGACTTAAATTCTCATTCAAGATCACCTTAAGAAACTCAATCCCTTCCCGCATCAAGAAGGGTTTCAGTTGTGAAATTTTTGCGCCGCGCCTGTCTCCAAACGTATGCGTGAGGATGTCATCGTGCGGATTGACGATATCGACTTTATCAAGTTCGAGCCACTGCTCTGTAAAATTAGCAGAGAAACGTTGAGCTTTAGGGTCTTGTAGCATCCTTAAAGCTTCAGCAGTACGAACGCTTGAATCCTTCAACTTCCCTTCAGAAGCCAGCTTAATCAAACGGTCATCGGGAAGCGAATTCCACAAAAAGTAAGACAACCTTGACGCAATCACATAATCATCAAGATTTAGAGAATCACCTTCGTACTTATACAAAAAATTTGGTGAGCAGAGCATGGACGTCAAGGCCCCTTGCACGGCATTGAAGACATTTCCATCAGTTTCATATCTCTTTTTTGCTATATCGAAATATCGCTTCAATTCCCCGTCACTCACAGGTCTGCGGAAGAGTTTAATGGCCAGTTTTCTAATGAATTGCTGATATTTCTCGTGCGGGTCGTTGCCCTTCAGGCCTTCATAGTATGTTTGGTAAAAATCGGTTTTTGGTGGCCAACTTTCATAGAAGGGGCCGGTAACTTCAGCCGAGATGAAGTGC
The DNA here is from genome assembly GCA_004211885.1 of Verrucomicrobiaceae bacterium. GTDB lineage: Bacteria > Verrucomicrobiota > Verrucomicrobiia > Verrucomicrobiales > DEV007 > EC70. Next base: position 20,697 of record SHBV01000054.1, on the reverse strand, counting down.
AAGCTCGTCCTTGGCGCTTCGGATAGCTTCTTATCTTTCGGTAGCGGAGGTATACGCTCAAGCTTGCTCAGATCCTTAGGCAACGGATAAAAATAATTGTGACTATAAAGGGTAAGATTATCGCCTGGATCCAAATAGACCCGCGCTTTATCGCTTAACAAAAACTCATGGGTGCTGAGTGGTTCTTTACTGACCTTAGGGTTTATATTGGTTGTGATTCTCAACCATTCATTTTCTTTACCCAGGTCAACCTTGAAATTGAAATCACGTTCCTGAAACTTAATGGAACGATCATAAAACGTGAAATGCCCATTGATCTTCACATCGTAGTAGCCTGGCAACCTCAGATCATACGCAAATCCAAGTCCACGAGAATAATCTTTGTAATAAAACCCCTCTGTAGTCAAACCTTCATTAGTGTCTTCATAGTACGCAAATCCTTTGCTACCTAATCTGCGCACCTTAGAATTTTTATACGTATATAGGTTTGTAGAAGGTACAGGCATGCCTCCCACGACCTTCTCAGCTATTCCAGAGGCAACTCTAAAATAGCTATCCATAGCATAGGGTGACATAACAAGCTTATCGCCTTCATTGTCAAAACCATCTCTGGTATTATCTACAGGTAAGTAGTTTCTGACTTCTAAATTCGTGAAAAAAGCATCGTTGATCGTATTCTCATATTCCGCGCTATTTAAACGCGTGAGAACACCGGGCAACTTTGATTTGATTGTCAGGTACTGTTTGGCCAGAAGCTCTTCAAAAACTGCCCTCTCCTCAGTTGAAGGTTTCTTCTCAGCTTTAAGGGGCGGCATTTCATTTTCTTTTAAAACCGTTAAGATCTCATTTAATAATTCATGATTTTTCCAATCGTCGTTATTAAAGGTTTCAAAATTATGACCGCCCTTACTTTTTTCATTGCCATGACAACTGACACAGTAAGTTTTTAAGAAGGTTTTACTGGGGCCTAACTCCGTATTTTTTTCAACACCATTCGCAACGGAGACCAGAGCCCACGTCATCAACGTTAGCGACAAGAGTCTCATTTAACTCTCCTTAGAGTTTGGCGGATCCACTGCTCGTGGCAAAACGTTCGATTTCGCAACCCAGATGCTGCAAGGCTGGGAGGTAGACGTTGTTACGGTTATCCGTACCATTGAACTTAATGTGTTTGCCATGCTCAAATCCACCGCCAGCGACAATCACAGGGTTATTCTTACTGCCGTGAGGGCCTTCTTCTTTACTAACACTCAGGGAGCTGGTGATCAAACAAACTGTCTGATCCAGTAAGGTTCCACCAGCTTTTGTCTTAGTCGATTTGAGTTTGTCTAAGAAACGAGCTGTCTGCATCATGTAAGCCTGATCAGCTTCGATGTTCTTAATAAATCCTGCTTCGCTTTTAACCGCGTGGGAATCCGTATGATGACCAAGCCAATTCCATTCACCATACACATTGGCTACTCGAGTGATGTCGTATTTGAATGCCAGAAAGAGTAAATCTAAATAGGTTGAACGTTCATTGAAATAGGCGCACTTTAGAATCTTTTGCAGATACTCAGTAAGACCATCCGTTTTGAACTTCACATTTTCAGGGAATGGAACATCTACATGTTTTTGATTCAACCAGCGTTCCGATCTTTGGATAGACTTTTCAGATTCACGCAAACTGGAAAAGTATTCATCTAATTTCATCCGGTCTGCCCCAGAAACTTTACTCATCATGCTCTTAGCGTCCTCTCTACTAGCATCCAGCATAGATTTTTTAAGCGCTAGTAATTCTGCACGCTTTTTGTTGTCTACTTTGCCAAATATGGTTTCGAACAGAATCTGGCCATTCGTGATTGGGGAAATAGGCAATCCACCCTTATAGGAAATGCCATAAGAATGCCTCTGTTCAACGACCAAATTTCTAATACGCGTGTCATTGCCGATATGAGACGCCGCAATTTCGTCAACCGAATCTTTAATCAACTGCGGATTTCTGTGGTCAGAATATTCAGCAAAAGCGTACATCGTGCTTTCATGATCTCCGTAGTTCCTTAAATTCGTACAAAGAGTGAAATCATTCTTTAATTTTTCCAGTGGCTGGAAAGTAGAAGAGCTCTGATAGTCCTTGCCCGTCGACGTCGGGAAGTTATCAGAGCACATGCCATTGCCGATATTCATACAGAACAATCGATTCGCCTTAACATCATCATCGCCCTTGGCCTCTTGACCAAAGCTTTCCAATGCAGGCAACATCACTAGACACCCCGCGGACTTCAAAACATCTCGCCGGTTCATAGGAGCACCCTTACGTTTTTGGATCGATTTCATTCCTTATAACTTAGCGAAAATAAACGAGTTCTCAAGAAAGAACTTCTTCACTGAAAATGACATTATTACAGTGTTAACAGCGATAGAGTTTCTCTAAGGGAAAGCTCTTGTGTTATATTATAATATGAAGAGAGATCAGTTAATCGAGTGATTAATCGGCTTTGAGATCAGCCGATTAGATTGGCTACTGCAACAGATGCATCACGATAATTGAATTATTGGTCTGGATGTCACTAACAGGTCGTTTAGCCCTAAGCCCCCCGACCATTAGCGGGGGCTAGTGATTCCCAAGCCCCCAGTCACTGTTTCCGTTATAATCTTCGGTGGATTTTGTAATTGGTTAGAATTGTGTGGGGTGTTAGGGTTTTGGGATGAAAAATATGTTTATATTTCTTGTCTCTTTATTGATTATTTCGACAGCTATCGTTAGCCCCGTTCTAGCCAACGAGAAACCTTATATCACAACTCAGACACCTATTACCCTTTTCAGTACTCAGGACGGTGAAACTGAAGCTGTGCTTAGCTTCTCGAATGTTAAGCCATACGATTACAAGTTGTTGGCAAAGGACTCTTTCACCGTCATTCACCTCGGGCCAGATCATCCACCTATCGTAAAAACTGTGTACGGGACCATTCCAGTATCGATTCTTGGCACCCCTACTATGGCCATGTCTTCTGACGGTAGATATGGTATAGCAACTAATCATTCTTGGCGTATTGAGGGAAGTTCGATAGATAAACTTACCTATCCAAAAGGTGTGCCGCTTACCAATAGAGATTTAACTCCGGATATGTTAGAGGAACAACAGCTATCACCTCAACTATCCAACATGATCTGTGTCGTTGATCTTTATGACAATAATCATCCAGTGACTGACAGAATATTAATTGATGATCAACCCATACACATACTATCCCACCCTGATGGCGAACGTTTTTTTGCTTTGGCTAAAGAGAATTTTCTAACGTATAAACTCGATAATGGTAAGTTGGTCGAGCTTGAAAGAAGTGAGATTCCATATGGCACAGGATGCTTTTGGATTCATCCTGATGGAAATCACATACTTGCCAGTATTAGCAAGCGTACACCTGGGGAACCGGCAATACCTAAATGGTTCAAGATCGATGGAAACAAAGTGATTTATATATGCGATCTAGAAATTGACCCGAGTCTTGATACTGAATACATGGATAGTGGAGTCATTCTCAGGATAACACCAGATGGAAAGCGAGGATTTATTTGCCAGAGATGCCTCTATAACGGTCAGGACCTTTGTGATGTTCTTATTGCGGATCTGACGTTAGAAAAACCAAGAATAACCCAAGTAGTAAAACAGGTTGGAGATGGGTTGGAAAGTTTTGCATTCCATCCAAATGGAAAAATGGCAGTGGTGACTTGCTTAGAAAAAACCAAGAATAGTCTCGCTGTTCTTGACATTGAATCCGACCCTCCAAGACTTCTTTATCATCTTGATGCTGCATCATTAAGTCAGGGCGTTGAATTTACGCCTGAAGGAGACAAGTTATTTCTGGGAAGTCCCGGCCATGGTAGGGTTGAGGTTTACGATGTATTAGGTGACTTTGAAATCGTAAAAAACCAGAAATTTATCAAAATTGGTTATGGTCACAATAGTCTTTCAATTGGCCCAAGATACTTTCCAAAAAAGAATTAATTATATCATATCAAAAGTTAAAAATAACCCATGTCCCCACCGTACCCTTATTCTATATCATAGTTTCAGTGCCCGTGCATAGGAGTGATATTATTGTTACGACTGGAGACATCGATTATCCGTACCAAGTTTGTTGATCATATTTGTGTTAATCTGGTCGACTAAAACTATTTTTAAAGGGACGAATCCTAACAAATCCTTTCAGGCTCTTCCGGGTTGACTTTCCAAGCCCATTAGACCAAATTTTTTGGGAAATAGAATGATTCGCCTCGGCAAAATAGAATGATTCGCCTCGGTCACATATTAGCAAAAATTGCTCTAGTTGCAACAACCACACCGATGGTCATGGCCGACATCGAGATAGAGGAGGGGCGTCAGTTTTGGAGCTTTCAGCCACTCGCCGAACACGCAATCCCAGTTGTGAAAGACGAAACATGGCCCCGGTCGAACATCGATCGCTTCTTACTAGCACGGCTCGAAGCGAGTAACCTCACTCCCGCTCCTGATGCTACTCGAGAAACTCTCCTTCGCCGAATCACTTTCGCCCTGACTGGACTGCCTCCAACCATCGCCGAGCAGGACGCCTTTCTCGCCGATAAATCGGCGAGGCCGATAGAAAGCGCCATTGATACCCTACTGAATTCCGACGCCTTTGCCGAACGCTGGGCGAGGCACTGGTTGGACATTGTGCGCTATGCCGACACCAGTGGAGGAAGCGGTGCCCACCCGATGCCGGATGCTTGGCGCTTCAGGGACTACGTCATCGATTCCTTTCGCCAGGACAAGCCACTCAACCAACTGATCCGCGAACATATTGCCGGTGATCTGCTACCATTTTCCAGCTACGAGCAACAAATCGCGCAACTCACTGCAACAGGTTTTCTCGTCCTTGGGCCGCACAACTACGGAGACCAAGACAAGGAACTTCTCGCCCTAGACATCGTCGACGAGCAAATCGATACGCTTGGAAAAGCCTTCCTTGGTATGACTATTGGCTGCGCGCGCTGCCACGATCATGAATTTGATCCCATCCCCGCGGAAGACTACTATGCATTGGCCGGAATTTTTTTAAGCACCAAGTCAGTAGCGGACGCAGGATTCTCTAAGTGGTTCACCCAACCCTACCCTCTATCCACCGAAGAGGAATCGGAACAAGCTTCTGAAAAGGCCAGAGTCGCGTCTCTCGAAGCCGAAATCGCCAATTTGAAAATGCGGATCAAAATGCAGAGCGAGCCTAATTCCGTATCTGAAGCGGGCGCTAACCCGAACACCGGCAATGCAGTGGAAAAGTCAGACCCAAAAAAGCTCCAGGCCGAGTTAAAAATGAAAGAAGACCTGCGTAAAGAGTTGCAGGAAAAGAAACCGCCTGCGCGGCCTTCCATTATGGGTGTAGCAGAGATTGAGCAGCCCAAGGACACGCAAGTTCGTCTGCGCGGCCTTCCTAGAGAAATGGGCAAAACCGTTCAACGAGGATTTCTTCAGGTCGTTACTTCGCCAGGAATGCCCTCCACGAAGATCGACAGAGGCAGCGGTCGATTGGAATTAGCAAATTGGATTGCCAGCGATAAGAACCCTCTCACTGCCCGCGTCCTTGCTAACCGGATTTGGCAGCACCTTTTCGGCCACGGCATCGTTCGGTCGCCGGACAACTTCGGCACCACCGGCAATTCACCCACTCATCCTGAACTACTAGATCATCTGGCTCTGCTTCTGATCCAAAACGGCTGGTCTACTAAAAAGCTGGTTCGGGAAATCGTTCTCTCCCGGGCTTGGCAAATGGCCAGCGCGGGAGGTGATCCGAATGGTGCCAAGCTCGATCCCGAGAACGAATTACTTTGGCGAGCTAACAAGCGCCGCATCGACGCCGAATCCCTACGGGACTCCATTCTGACACTATCTGGATCGCTCAATACTGAACGCGGCGGCCCCAGCCTGCCGCCTGACTTCAAAACCGAATTTGACTTCGAAATTACTTCCCTGAAACGCAGCATCTACATCCCGGCCTTTCGCAATCGTCCTGAAGAAATTTTCAGTAACTTCGACTTTGCTAACCCCAATTTTGTGGTCGGCAAACGGTTCGAAAGCACCCTCCCCACGCAGTCGCTGTACCTCATGAACAGCCCGTTCATCCACCAACAGTCAAATTTGGCCGAGAAGCAATTGCTTGAGAAGTCGGCTGACGCCAAAGGTGCGGTGTTGCGGACCTACCGTCACATCCTTGGACGCGCCCCCAAAGATGACGAAATGAGTCTAACTCTTCACTTTCTCAAGTCGGCGGACTTTTCCAGCGAAGCAAGGGCTGGTCTGGTTCGCAGTTTGTTTTCTTGTGTCGATTTTCAATACATTCATTAATGCGCAAACACATGAACCCGAGATTTAATCTTTCACGCAGACATCTTCTAAAATCCGCGGCCTGTGGCTTCGGCCATCTAGCCCTGTCCAGCATCCTGAATGCAGCTCCCGAGAATGTGCTGGCTCCGAAGCCGCCCCAACATCCGGCGCGAGCCAAGCGAGTGATATTTCTATTCATGCAGGGTGGTCCGAGCCAAGTGGACACCTTTGACCCCAAGCCTGAGCTGAGCAAGTGGGATGGGAAAAAAGTCGATTTCAATCATCGCGGATCGACCCAATCACAGAAGGTTCTGAAGCACATGTGGGAGTTCCAGCACCACGGCCAGTGCGGCCAGCCGGTTTCCAGTCTATTCCCAAACATTGCCAAGCACGTAGATGACATTTGCTTCCTCCAGGGCATGCACACAGAAGGTGTCTCACATGGCCCGGCCACGCTCTTTCTGCACACGGGCGCCACAAGCCTAGTGCGTCCATCGGTGGGCGCATGGATCAGCTACGGGCTTGGCAGTGGAAACGAGAATGTGCCCGCCTTTGTCACCATTAATCCACCAGCGAATCAAGGCGGACCGCGAAATTATAATAACGCATTCTTGCCGCCAATACACCAAGGAACAGTTCTCGGTCAACCTGGTGACCGAAACGCTCTCCCAAAGCTGGCGAACCTAAAAAGCCCACTCTCTACTGAAGCAAGTGTGAATGAATACAATTTTCTCAACCAGCTTAACCGCATCCAGGCCGGCCCACGGCCCGATGCCGCCGTGGAAGGGACCATCAACTCGCTTGAATTGGCTTGGCGCATGCAGAATAACGCGGCAGAACTTGTCAACCTTGACCGCGAATCACAGGACATGCGGGACCTTTATGGTGTAGATGAGAAACCGACAAATAGTTTCGGTCGTCAGTGCCTCGCGGCTCGCCAGCTGGCCGAGTCCGGAGTACGTTATATTCAGATCAACCACTGCGACAACGACGCAGCGCCCGTCTGGGACCAGCACAGCAACATGCCCAAACACCAGGAACTGGCCTTGGAAGTGGACAAACCCATTGCCGGTCTATTGGCTGACTTGAAGCAGCGTGGTCTTCTTGACGACACACTAGTTTGGTGGGGGGCTGAATTTGGACGCACCCCTTTCTCCCAAGGCGAAGATGGGCGCGACCATAATCCGAAAGGGTTTACCTCTTGGCTCGCTGGCGGTGGCGTTAAGAGTGGATTTTCCTATGGCGGGACGGACGAATTCGGCTTCAAGGCTGTTGATGGGCAGGTGCATATGCACGACCTCCATGCAACTATCTTACATCTTCTTGGCATGGATCACGAAAGACTAACGTTTCGCCACTCGGGCCGTGATTTTCGCCTCACCGATGTGCACGGGCGCGTCGTCAGCGAGATCCTCGCTTGATGGGAGCGGAACCACTCTAAACCCCGTCCGCACGCGATCGTCTCTCACAACGTCGGCGTTGCTCCCTGATCCTCACCGTTGCCTCATCAGATCCATCGTGGAAGGAACCGAACCACCGGTCCCATGGCGCGTCGACGGTTCCATAATTACATTCAAAGAAACGATGATGCAATTGATGGTGAAAGTCAGCTGCATCCACAACGGTCGTGTCCTTAACAAGCAACTTCTCGAAGCCAGCGTGGGAAAATGCCGGCCCTAAACATCTGCTGTATAGATGCACTAACAGAATCACGGGGTGCGAAGGGATGATAAAATGCACAAGCACTGAAGACATGTAGATAAGGTGCTCGACCGGATGCATTGACAAACCAGACCAAGGCCCGATATGGATGTTGCGGTGGTGTAACCGATGAACACCTCTGTAGAGTGGTGGCCAGTGTAGTAATCGGTGAATCAGATAAAAGTGCGACGACGCTAGTACCGGAATCACGAGCACCCACAGCACAAAACCGAGCGGATGGTCGGCAAATGCGAAACTTGGAATGATGCCGTTGGCGAGGCCCCAAAGATACAACACTTCATAAGCTGTCCAAACTGTCACCCCGCCGGCCAATGACCAGAACATGTTGTCCAAGACTTGATTACGAAACGAAAACTTGCCGCTTTTTTCGAGCTGTTCACGGATATCATACTTGAGTCGTTTGCCTTGCGCTTTGAATGTAAATAGATACAAATGTAGCCCTCCGGCGATCACCAACATGAACAAGATATTGCGCAGATAGATCGGTAATATCCAGTCCACCGACAGCGACTGCATGAGCGACAGATCCTGCAGGAGATACCGGTAGACCAGCCATGCGACTATTAGGAAGAGCAAGTTCCGGGATAAGGTTACCCAACGCTTGGTCAGCGCAATAAGAGCGGCCTTCGGACTAGGGGGCCAGTCGAACAGCGGTGAGAAAGTCACGGGTGTCTTGTGGTTCCACATTTGTCGCCCTCTCGAGTCGTTCTGTTCATCATTTGTCATTTCCTTCAAGTGATGTATTTCAAAGATTCAAAATCCCCCAAACAAGAATAAACGATAAAGGCAGTGAACCACTTTTACTAGTATCATAGGTTATGAAAGAACTTCTTTGATAACATGCCCATGAACATCAGTTAACCGTCGCTCAATTCCGTTATGATAAAAGCTTAATCTCTCATGGTCGAGGCCCAGAATATGGAGGACCGTCGCATAAAAATCATAAACAGTAGCCACGTTCTCGACTGCCTTGTAACTAAAATCATCTGTAGCCCCATAGCTGAAAGGAGCCTTGACTCCGGCACCGGCCATCCAAGAAGTAAAACCTGAAGGGTTATGGTCTCTACCACTCGCACCTTTTTGGAAAGTTGGCATCCTTCCAAATTCCGAATTGAATATAACTAAAGTGTTCTCAAGAAGGCCCCTAGCCTTTAAGTCTCTCAGTAAAGCAGCAGTGGGCTGATCAAGGACAGGTCCATGAATAGAATACTGTTCTTTTATTTTCTTATGCCCATCCCAATTACTGACCCCCTCTCCTCCGGTCTGATAAGCACCATTGAAGAGTTGCACAAACCTCACTCCCTTCTCAAGAAGTCGCCTCGCAAGAATACAGTTCTTAGCATGCGCTGTACGTAGATCCTTAATCTTGCTCCCTGACTCGTCTGCTCCGTAATCTCTGAGAACGTGGGCCGGTTCAGAGGAAATATCGGAAACCTCAGGAATAGTCATTTGCATTTTCGCAGCTAATTCATAGCTGGCTATTCTCGCAGCAAGCTCATTGTCCCCGGGATATTCATTCAGGTGACGCTTGTTCTGTCTCTCAAGAAATGCCCTAGTAGCCTTATCGGTTATATCACTTATTCCTCTGGGCCTGGCAATGTTGCGAACCGGTTTTGAAGCATTAAATTCCGTTCCCTGAAATGCGGCTGGAAGGAATCCAGGCCCCCAGCAATTTACACTAGACTGAGGAGTTCCTCTAATATCTGAGATGGCTACGTAAGCTGGCAAGTTCTCTGTTTCACTTCCTAACGCATACGTGACCCATGAACCGGCGCTTGGAAACCCGTCCAAAGTAAAACCAGTGCACATGAAATTCTCCCCGGGACCATGCGTGTTGGTCTTGCCAGTGAGGGAATGAATGAAGCACATTTCATCGGCCAAGGATCCGAGATGTGGAACCAGTTCAGATACCATCTTTCCACTCTGACCCCTAGCTTTGAATTCCCAGGGACTCTTGGTAAGATTACCCTGCTCTCCCTGAAAAGTGATAAGCTTATCGCCTCCCGGCATTGGTTTCCCATGAAGCCTTATGAGTTCCGGCTTGTAATCAAAAGTGTCGATCTGGCTAATTGCTCCAGAGCAAAAAATTTGCAATACCTGAGTCGCACGCGGTTCAAAATGAGAATCACGCGCAGCGTTAGGATTACCGGGATCAATTAACGGGCGGACAGGAGTCTTTCCGGGTGCACTCTCTCTGACTTTTTCTGTTCCTAATAATTTTTCAGAGTTGAGCAGATGAGCGAGTGCAATACCACCAAAACCACTCACTGAATGAGAGAGAAATTGACCTCGGTCCATGAGATGACGTTTATCCAACATCAGAAAGTAAATAAAAATTCGTTAGAATTGAACATCGCTCTGCAAAAATCAGCCAAAGAATGGTCTCGGACGAACGCAGTCGCATCATTAATTTCATCCACTAATGCTGGTCTTCCGTAATATAATTGATAAGCAGTTCTTACCTGTTTTTCTACGGAATCTCCCGCTTCCTGAAGAAGTTTATCGGACATTTTTCCAGACTGTTGAACTATGAAATGACTATTAAAGAGATTCAATGCCTGAATGGGCGTTGTTGAGCGGCTCCTCTCAGGGATGACCTGATTCCCATCGGGACAATCAAAGGCACCAAATATCAAGTCCTGCTCTTGACGAATCTTAAACATGTAAATCATTCGGCGCCATTCTTCGGGCCCGGTCTTTTCTTTGGGATGATAATGGACAACATTCTCACGATCCACATCGAGTAGATAAAATCCAGGGCCACCCATATTCAGATCAAGAGTACCGGCTACGGCCAAAATCGAATCCCTGATTGCCTCGGCCTCAAGTCTGCGTGGCGGAAAACGCCAAAGGTAACGACTCCCCGCATCTACTTTGATAGCATCAGTTCTGGGACGACTGGATTGTCTAAAAGTATCACTGCATAGGAGAATCTTCAGCATGTGCTTTATGGACCAATCTTTCTGCATGAATTCAGAAGCCATCCAATCCAGAAGTTGCGGGTGCGTTGGGTCTGTACCATTCGAGCCAAGATCACTTGGAGTATCAACGATGCCAACACCGAACACGAACTGCCATAATCTATTCACCATGACTCTGGCAGTCAGGGGGTTCTTCTCATTCGCAATTGACTGAGCAAGTCTGTGTCTTCGCTGCTGCTCATCTTCGTCCTCGCTCATTTTTAAACTTCCCAATATTTCCAATGTATCAGGAGCAACGACTTCTCTCTTGGCCATAGGATCACCCCTATAAAGCCGATGCGTTTTGCCGGGCTTTTCAAATTTAGCTACCCAAGCCTTGGATCCATTCCGGTAAGAAGAAATTTCATTCCTTATCCTCTGCAAATTTCGCATAAGGTTGCGGCCCCTCTCAGCATCGTTATCAGGCAAAAAAGTCAGGAAAGCATCATTGGCAGCAACGGCTCCGCCATACGGTTCGCGGTCCTCTGACCCGACAACCTTATGCCATGACTGACCATCAAGGGAATGCTCTATGATGTAATCAATAGCTAAACGATCAGAAAAGTTACCTTCTCTGTCCCGGGCCCACTCGATCTTGTTGATATTAGATTCCTTTGCAAAAGTAATCTTTACCCATCCAGTACCTGAAGTGTCCGAGATCCAACTCCTGGGATTACCATCTTTCCCATCATTAATGTGTTCAAGTTTGTGAATTTCATACCCCTTAAGGTTTCCAGAAGACTCTGCTGTAGCACCTTTCTTAGCCAAGGCCACGTTCTGCCCTTTAGTATTAAAAACTCTCAATTCATCAATGCACGGCTGACCCCCATTATTTGTACGGCGCACAGTGAACCGGACATGTTTTGTCTTAATCTCATCAAATATTTCAGTATTACCACGAGCACTTACAGATTCCCTTTTAACATTATGACCGTTTCCTTTAGCCTTAATTTGACTCGAAATTAATTTGAGAGAGTCCAGTTCCTTAGACATGGACTGGGCCTTTTTCTCCAGTTCCATAAGGGATTTTTTTGCTGCTTCGTCATTATTCTTTGGCATCATCCGTTCACCGTAACGGACACCCGAAAAGACAGCCTGCATCGAGTAATAGTCCTTCTGTAAGATAGGGTCGAACTTATGATTGTGGCACCTCGCGCAGCCTATGGTCAAACCAAGGAACGCTGTCCCGGTCGTATTGATCATATCAGCCATTTCATCGTTACGCTGCATCAATGTAAGATTAATGTCTGGGCTCTTAACAATGTCATGCGGACCGGCGACTAGGAACCCTGTCCCAACATCAACACCAGAAGCATCTCCGGCCAATTGCTCAATAATGAATTGATCATATGGTTTGTCCTCATTAAAAGATCGAATCACATAGTCCCGGAAATGATAAGCCGTGAGACGTTCGCGGTTCGTTTCAAAACCATTCGTTTCAGCAAATCTAACAATGTCCAACCAGTGCCGGGCGATCCGCTCCCCATAGCGAGGGCTCGCGAGTACTTCATCGACAACAGAGACCCAATCATCATTGGCAATCTGTTTTAAATGTTTGGCAATCATATCTTCAGAGGGAGGCAGACCATGCATGACCTGATAAATCCGGCGAATTAGCTTTCTCGGTTCTGAGACAGATGAGGGGCTCAGTTTTTTACTCAGTATCTTTTCCAAAATAAAGCTATCAATTTCATTATTGCCCCAGTCTCCTTTCACCTCTGGAATATTGGGCCTTTGAACGGGCTGAAATGACCAATGATCAGTACTAATTTCTATGACATTCGGTGCTAAGGGCATCTGAGCCCCAGTATCTATCCATTCTTTGATGAGATCACGTTCTCCCACTGTCAGTTCAGTCTCACCCTCAGGTGGCATCCTCTCCTCAAGGTCATCACTATTTATGAGGTGGATAATTAGGCTTTGAGCCGAATTTCCTCTCACAAAAAGAGGCTCCCCGGAACTGCCCCCCTTATTGATCCCGGCAACTGAATCGAGTCTAAGATCGCTCTTCTGCTTTTCCTGACCATGACATTTGAAGCATTTTTTCTCTAGTATCGGTAATATCTGCGCCTCAAATTTCACTGAGCCAGAAGCGCTACTGACTACAAACAAAAAATGGATAGCGGTGAGAATGAACCTCTTCACGGGAAATTAAGTATGGCGTGCAGTTTTAATCGCGTCAAGATATCGAAATGACCAAATCATTAACCCAATCAATCATAATCATTGGAATCGTTTTATTATCATCAAAAGTCTTTTCACAACAACTCGTTGCGCCTAAAAAAAGGCCAAATGTACTCCTGCTGGTTGCTGATGATATGAACTGGGACAGTCCCGGTTGCTTTGGTGGAGCGGCTCCTGAAATCACCCCGAACATCGACAGACTCGCTGATGAGGGGATCCGTTTTTTTAACGCTCATGTGAATATCTCTATCTGTACTCCATCACGGAGTGTTATGCTTACAGGGCTTTACCCTCAAAACAATGGAGCGAAGGCATTCCAGAGAATCCTTCCAAATATTCAAACACTCCCTAATATCTTAAATGAGAATGGATTCCTTTGTGGAACCATAGGCAAGCCTCTCAATCAGCAGGAACTGTTTCGTTGGTCAGTCACTTATCAATGGCAAGGCGTAGGAGACGAAGACGAATGGGGAAGAGACCCTAATGTCTATAAAGAGTTCTGCTCTTCATTTTTTCAGATGGCAAAAGGTTCCAAGCAGCCATTCTTTCTGATGGCAAGCTCACACGATCCGCACCGTCCATACGGTAGAGGCAAGAACGAAAAAAAACACTTTGAGAGAATAGAGTCATCCAAAACATTCACGAACAAGGAAGTAGTCATGCCTAAATTCATTCCAGATCTTCCTGATACGAGAAAAGAAATGGCAGCCTATTGCACCTCGGTTCGCAGGTTAGATGACATGATGGGCACGATCCTAGATGAACTCAAAAAATCAGGTCACTACGATAATACCATCGTTATCTTTCTCTCTGATCACGGGATGTCTTTACCCTTTGCAAAGACCAACTGCTACGTTCAAAGCACCAAAACACCGCTCATTATCAGGTGGCCTGGCACAATCCTTAAAGGTACTTCGGATAAGAAGCATATGATTTCAACAGTGGATCTCATGCCTACTATTCTTGAAGCAGTTGAAATATCCAGCAATGCGCCGAGTGACGGGAGGTCCTTTGTGCCACTTCTCAAAGGAGATTCTCAGGAAGGTAGAGATGCTGTTTTTACACAATTTAATCACATCCATGGGAGGACCCCGTACCCGATGCGATCAGTGATTACAAAAGAATATACATATATCTTCAACCCATGGTCTAACGGGAAGCGTGCCTACAGAGCAGCACCTATGCAGGGACTCTCATTCAAGGCGATGCAAAGAGCTGGCAAAGATAATCCTCAAATAAGAGCCAGAGTCCATCATCTACAGCACCGGACAGTTGAAGAATTCTATGACCTTAGAAAAGATCCTAACTCGATTAATAACCTCTTAAGTTCCAAAGAAAATCAATCAGGATACGAAAAAGAAATTTCAAAGTTACAAGACAGAATGCTCGAGTGGATGATTAAATTTAAAGATCCTGCAGTTAGTGCCTATAAAAATCGTGAATCACCCGGGGCCCTTGAAAAATTTATGGGAGAATTTACTACCAAGGCAAGGGCAGAAAAAGAAGCTCTTATACCATATGAAAAAGAAAAAGGGTATCGGTTTTAGGACGATCTTAGCTCAATTAGAGAATCTTCCTTCGCTGAGAGTACTGGAGCTTTATCGGATTGGATATTTCTAGTCTGAGACTAATATAAGTATTTATGTTTGGTTATTAGGCCAAATAAGTGTTAAATTATAAAGCTAACGGACATTATAAGTTTAATGAATTTATCTAGAAGAAAATTCCTCAAAGTTAACGGCGCGGTTCTTACCTTGCCTTTCATGCCTTCGCTCGCAGCTGCTACCAAGAAAGGAACAAAACCATCAAAGAAACTGGTCATGATGTATATCCCTAACGGGATCGTGCGGAGAGGTTTCTTTCCTGGTGAAGAAGAGGCAAACTTGCCAGGTTTTGTCGGTGGCTTCAATGCTGATAAAACCAAGAACAAAGTTAGAAAGGAAAATAAGCCGGGGATCTATCCACTCGAGTTAACCTCAACGATGCAACCACTCAAGGAGCACACAAAAGACGTGACTCTTGTGACCGGGCTGGATCGAACTTTCAAAAATGGCCAGGACGTCCATGCTCAGGGAGCCTCATGCTATTTGACCAGTGTTTCCCCTGAACAGGCTGCAGAAAAAGGCATGCGGTATCCGAATGGGAGGAGCCTCGATCAGGTCATCGGTGACCATGTTGGGCAATCAAGTGTTTTCAATACACTCGAAATAAGCTGTAACGGATTCACGAAGCCCAAGGAGGGCATCTATTTTAACAATATTTCCTGGTACGGGCCTGATAAAATTGCTCCTTCAATTAAAGATCCCCAGAAGCTCTATGAGCGACTCTTCATGGCAGACTCCTATCAGACTCACTTGACTGAGATCACTGACCTTGTCCTTGAGGATGCCAAATCACTGTCAAGGAAGCTCGGCCGAGAAGATAAAGAAACGCTTGGCGAATTCATGGAAATGATAAGGAACATTGAGATCCGGATTACCAAACAAAAGAAAATGATTTCTGATGCGGATATTCGTATTCCGAAGGACCAGATCTTACCCAGAGGCGAGTACATTAAGCTTCAAGCTGATCTGATGCTACTGGCATTTCAAATGGGCATCACAAACATTAGTACTTTTATGATAGGTCCTGAAAGATGGGATGCTACTTTATTATATGAGGGCGTTTTCGATAAGCCTGTCCAGCATCACAACATGACACATAACCAAAAAGGCGACGGTTGGAAAGGAGTACAGAAGATCGATATCTTCCACATGGAGCAATACGCTTACCTCATCTCGAGGATGAAAGAGCTCAAAGAATCTGATGGAAGCTCAATGCTAGACAACTCTATAGTTACTTATGGCGCTGCCTTGGGTGATGGAGCAACTCACCAATTCTTTGATCTTCCATTCATAGTTGCCGGAAAGGGTCAGGGACAAATCAAACAAGGAAAATTCATTCAGTGCAAGAGTGGAACTCTAAATTCAAATATGTGGTTGTCACTGGCAAAGCTCATGGGAGTCGAAATGGATGCGTTCGCGGACAGTTCCGGAGTCATCTCTGACTTGTGGGCATAAGATAATTTCTCAATGCGAAGAGACAAATTCAAGATCAGGGGCCCCCTTGTGACTCTCATCTCTTTGGTGATGATCACTCATTTGCAAGCTAATGAATTTGATTCATTTCTGAAACCTTTCTTTTCGCAGAACTGCACCAAGTGTCACGGCGATAAGAAGGTGAAAGGCAAGGTCAACCTGAAAGAAATCCAAAGCCTTGAACAATTCATGGCCAAGCCCGAGATGATCAAAGAAATGATCGAAGTGGTCGATGCAATGGACATGCCACCTGAAGATGAGCCTGCCCTAGACGATGCTGACAGGACAAGACTGGTCAACTCTCTAAAAAATATTCTCAAGACCTCAACTGCCGGTGAAAAAAATCAAAACTCTTATCTGAGAAGACTTAACCGTTTCCAATACAATAACGCAATCAAGGATCTGTTCGGATTAAATAGTAACATCTTCAATATTCAGGAAAAACTGATGACGAGGCATGATAATTATATTCTCAATGAAAAGGTTCCTGACACAGTCAAGGTTTCTTGTCTCTCTCTACGCAAAGAAGGAGGAATGAAAAATGTGGATCCTTTTCCACAAGACTTAAGAGCAGAGCATGGCTTTGATAACCAAGCAAACCAGCTGACCTTATCACCTCTCCTTCTTGATTCATTCCTTAAGCTAAGTGTATCCATTTTAGAGAGTCCGGATTTTAATGAAGGTACTGTTGGTATATGGAACGAATTCTTTAAGGCCCCCGAAGCTAATAATAATCCTTTGGATGAAATCAAAAAACGCCTCGGCCCATTCATGAGAAAGGCTTTTCGAGGCCCAATTGATAAGGAAACACTAAACAGGTACGCTAATTATGGACTCAAAAAAATAAACACTGGATCGTCCTTTAATGAAGCAATGAAAAAGACCGCGTCAGCGATCCTCTCTTCTCCGAAATTTCTCTTCCGGTATGGGCATAATAATGATCAAAAAGACCCCTATGTAATTGCATCAAACCTTTCGTTTTTTCTTTGGGCAAGTGGTCCAGATGATAAATTATTAGATCTTGCAGGAACGGGAGATCTACAAAAGCCAGACTCAATGATGCAAGCAGTGGACTATATGTTCAAGAGTCCTAAAATTGAGAGATTCTTAGATACTTTTCCTTCGCAATGGATGCAACTCGAAAATGCATTGGCTGCGACTCCTGACCCAGGCAAGGCAAGATTATTTAGCATTGATAAAAACAATCCAGCCAGTCTGCAGATGGTCTTAGAACCATTGCTTTTATTTGACGCTGTCTTTGTGGAAAATAGGCCCGTCCTCGAACTCATATCCCCAAATTTCAGTTATCGCAGTGAATTTCTTAAGACTTGGTATGAATCAGATCTTAGGCCTCCTAACTTTGATCCTTCCATAATTATTGAAGAAAATCGTTCAAAAGATATTCAAAGAAAACAATTATCCGAAAAGATTAGCACCGCACAGAAAGATCTTGAGGCTCTTATTAATCCTATAAAGGATAGATTATTAAAGAAGAGGCGACAACTTGCAGGAACACAAAAACCAATCGATCTGATGCCCTTTGCGGCTTGGGAATTTAATGGTGATCTTAAGGACTCCATCGGATCTCTTGACCTGACAAATCATGGAAAAATCAGATTCGATGGCGGATCAGCGATACTCCAAGGAGGTGCTTACCTCCAGAGCAAGGGCCTGCCCATTGACCTCGGAGCTAAGACTCTAGAAGTTTGGTGCAAAGTTCATAACATAGACATGAAAGGAGGGGGGCTCATGGGAATTCAAGGGCCTGGGGACTTCTTCGACACGATCGTCATTGGTGAGAGGAAGAATAGACACTGGATATCAGGCAGTAACGGTTTTGCAAGGACACTTGATTTTCCTGGTTCCTTTCCAGAAAAGAATGCAAACGAACGACTTCATCTGGTCATGGTATACAAAGAAGATGGCACAACAGCTCTCTATCGAAATGGTCAGCCATATGGTAAACCATTTAAAAAAGGTGCCGCTAAGTTTCCAAAAAATCAAAGCTCTGTAATTTTTGGGACGCGCCACTTGCCGGCAGGTGGAGGCAGGAGCTTGGACGTCACACTGGCCAGAGCACGCTTTTATGATAGAGCATTAAGCGCAGAAGAAATTGCCGCTTCGAGTAGTGGATTGAACTTATTTGTCTCTGAAAAACAATTACTGCAGGTACTTACTGATGAACAGAAAGAGAAGAGGACTTCTTTAAGTACAGTCATCAGTGAGTCTGAAAATGCATTGAAAAAAATTCCAAAGAATGCAGATCCTAATAAAGCACGCCAGGAAATTCAACGCCGTTACGATGATGAGATTCGTAAAAAATTGTACTCTCAAACGTTCCAAAGAGTCGCTTCGTCAGATCCCCGTTATGGTGGAATTATTACTAACGCTGCCATGTTAAGTATGACATCAGGCCCGAAAAGAACGCACCCAGTAGCACGTGGGGCCTGGGTCCTTGGCGTTGTATTTAATGATCCTCCTCCTCCTCCTCCCAATGATGTGCCCCCGCTCAAAGAAGAAGAGAATGAAAAGAACCTAACAATCAGAGAAACTTTTTCAAAGCACAGAGAAAACCCTGACTGTGCAGGTTGCCATTCGAGAATAGATCCACTCGGTTTCGCACTTGAAAATTTCGATATTACCGGAAGATGGAGAGACAAATACGAGAATGGACGAGATGTCGATATGAGCGGAAAATTAGTCAGGAAGCACGATTTCAAAAGCATTGTCGAATTCAAGGAATCTCTTTCAAGGGAGAACAAGCGCATTACAAAAGCATTCATAGGCCACCTCCTAAGGTTCTCACTTGCTAGGGAACTGAGTCCTTCTGATTCATTAGAGATCGATCATATATTGGAAAAAACAGAAAAAGATGATTTTAAAATCCGATCACTGATCAAGGCTGTAATATTAAGTGAAACCTTTCTAAATTCTTAAAGAATTTTACAAAATATAATTCGTCGGCATGAGGATCCTTAAATTTTGGAATTCATTTTTAATTTGCTTCGTTATTATTGTATCTGAAGTAAATGCAAATGAATCCACAGTCACAGTTGTCTTTAAAAATGACGCAAAATACAAAGGAACAGATGATACCTTTGTAAGAAAAGGCAGTAGCTTTTCCGGAGGGATGTCAAACTTCGGAAGGTGCTCTAGGATTGAAATAAACGAACAGACAAGACTTGGACTGATTCGATTTGATGTATCATCACTATTCAAAAAATATATTAAGATCAATTCTATAACCCTCAGACTATTCAGTAAGAACGCTCCTAAAAGTGGTAGCATTTCGGTGCATAGGCTTAACATTAAAAACTCGGCGTGGCGCGAAGGTGGCAATTGTGGTGGTACCGTCATTGGTGCGAATCGTCACGAAGTGACATGGTTTCATCTTGCTGACTATGGAGGATTTCCTTCACCACCACCTAGCTGGGCCAGCAGAACAGCAGGACCTTCCACTGCTGGCGTTGATTATGATGAAAAGGCCCTAGGCTCGGCACCTAATACAAACTCAAAAGAAAACTCTAAATTCGATATTATGTTTGATGGTGACCTGAGTGCTCTAATCAATGATTGGGCCCTCGCAACGCCTATCCAAGAACAACGCGACCTGGGTGGGAACCCTTCCTGGACAGCTGATTGGAACTGGGCACAGCCAGCTGCAGAAACAGCCAACGAAGGTATGCTACTAAAGGGAACAGACGGCGAGATTCATGTTTTTCATAGTAGCGAGGCTGAGAATTCCGAACTACGACCACAACTCATTGTGACTTATCAGCCGAGGAAAAAGAGCTAATATCAATTAAAAATTTGTTCTTGAGTTTGGAGCTTAGTTTTACTTAAAATGCAACTCATTGGATATGAGTTATTTGTGCAGATTGTATTTGGTTTCCCTGAGTTCTTTTTGTTTTTTAAACCAGTCATTGATATCTGCAACAATTGTATCAGTCGGTGTCGATGAAGAAACGAACGATGCCTGGAGATCATCTGACATCCAAAAACCATATGGTGACGAAGATAACATTTATGGCACGGATGGATGGCTCATCGCTCAATATCCTGATGGAGATGAAAATAATACATTACAACCTCCATACGCAGAAATAACAATTCTTGGAAAAGGTTATGAGGGTGTCGGTGCGGAACCATATCAAGCCAAATTCGATGATGTTACGCTGACAGGAACAGGCGATGTTCCTGACCTCGTCTGTGGTGATTATTGGGCAAACTCTGGCCCGACAGGCACGATTGATGATTTTTTTGAAATTACTCTCACAGAAGATACTAGTTTCCGACTTGGAGTCATTACTGACACGACCCCTGAGGGCCCTCCTGGACTTATTTGGGAAGCATCAAGATCCATTAAGGTGAGTGGACCAGACGGCATTGAATCAGATCTTATTGATGCAGTAGGAGCAGACGAAGAATGGCGAG
>SHBV01000053.1 GCA_004211885.1 Verrucomicrobiaceae bacterium | reverse complement strand
CATTTCAGAAGTTGAAGTTTATTCTTTGGGTAACAATGTGGGGAGATTAGGAAAGGCCTCTCAGTCCAGTGATTATTCTACTGCGGGTCTGGCTTCTAAGGCCATTGATGGGAACGCGGATGGTTCATTCGGTTCGTGCTCATGCACGAAGGAGCAAAAAGATGCCTGGTGGGAAATTGATCTTGGATCTGAAATGCCGATTGATCACGTGATCATCTTTAACCGGAACGATTGTTGTCCCGAGAGGTTAGACAATGTGTCTATTTCTTTGCTCGATTCATCACGCAAGCAGGTCACTCAACGCAAAATAGGAGACGCGCCTTTCCGTTCAGTGCTGACCTTTAATCCCGGTTCTGTACTCCCTGAGTGGCAAAAAAAGAACTACGAGTTAATTTTTGCATCCGTCACGGGTCCGTTAACTGCAATCTCTTTATCAGGTCCTAGTCCAGGTATCATTGAATCGTTAAAGCTAGAACGCCTATCAGTATCGGGTCAGGCTCATGAATTGAAAATAGTTGGTGAAGCCAAAGGTAAATTTAGTAAGAAAAATCCTCTCATAATAGGTTTGGAAAAACCTGAAAATTTTACTGACAAGGACAGGCTCAAGATTTCATTGGTCGGCGATGATGTTCGGGTCAGTATCACTGATAACTCTAGTGCCGTGGAGCGTAAGAAGGTCCCTGAGGGTCGAGACAAGAGACTTGCTCATTTTCGAGAAAGTTGGTCTGGATTTAAAGAGCAGAGGTCAACCCTTGCCGCTGCCAAGAAGAGCAAGTCCGACCTTGAAGGGAAAGCGAAAGTTAGCATGATCGCAGCTGATGAGGCTAAGCCTCGGCCCACTCATGTCCTGATTCGAGGGGAATATGATAAGCCAGGCGAATTGGTAGAGCCTGCTGCTCCATCTTCAATAATGACCTTTTCACCGGACCTGCCAAAGGACCGGTCAGGACTCGCTCGTTGGATCACTGACCCTAAAAACCCTCTCGCTGCGAGAGTAGCAGTGAATCGGTACTGGCAAATGATTTTCGGCAATGGCATCGTTAAAACGTCAGAGGATCTTGGGACTCAGGGGAGGCGTCCCACTCATCAATCATTATTAGATTATCTTGCAATCGATTTTATTGAATCGGGTTGGGACGTTAAACGGCTCATTCGCAAGATTGTCACTTCAGCCACTTACAGACAGTCCAGTAAGCTCACTAGGGATATTGTGGAAATGGATCCAGAGAATGAGTTACTTTCACATGCTCCTCGTAGGAGGCTAGGAGCAGAATTTATTCGTGATCATGCTCTTTCAGTTAGTGGTCTTCTAGTAAATAAGATAGGGGGCCCGGGAGTCAATCCTTATCAGCCTTCAGTGCTTTTTGGCCGTAATGCGATTGGTGCGTCGAACGTTTCCTTCACTCAGAGCAAAGGTCAATCACTGTACCGCCGAAGCCTCTACACTTATTGGAAACGACAGATTCCCGCAGCGAATATGCGCATACTCGGTGCTGATGGTCGTAATTCCTGCCGCACGCGCAGGGAAAGAACGAACACTCCCTTGCAGGCACTCGTCCTTCTCAATGATCCTCAGTTTGTGGAAGCGGCGCGGGCCTTCGCTGAACGTACCATTCGCGAGGGGGGAAAGAGTGCTGAAGAGCGCATCGCTTTTGCATTTAGGCTAGCCACTTCACGCAAAGTGACAGGCAAAGAGCTGAGAATTCTTCTGGCCGAGTACAGTGACAGATTGGCCGAATTCCAATCAAATAAGGAATCGGCCAAAGCGTACTTGTCCGGTGGAGGTGAACGACAAGCTCCTGCAGACATTGAGTCTGCCGAACTTGCTGCTACAGCAGCTGTGATGTCACTGATCCTTAATCTCGATGAATCAATTTCAAAGAGCTAAAAGGATTAGACCTTATAATATTCTTCCCAGCCCTTCCTAGGAGGTGGTCCTTCAATCAGAGCGTCGGCTACCTTGTTGTTGGTGATACGCTTAGTCTTGAGGTCAAACTTGAGTTCTCCGCCGAGCCTCTGTGCAATGACACCGAGACAGAAAACCTGACTCAGTACTCCCGAAATATGGAAAGGGGACCGGGTCTTTTCTTCGCCCTTGGCTCCAAGTACGAAGTTCATGAAATGGTTCGATCCTCCCCCAAACTTAGGCAGGCTACTGGCCATGTCCTTCATCTTTGATTCGGGGATTATTCTTAGAGGGCTTCCGTGGGAAGTTCCTTTGAATGTGAGGTCCTCGCCGTAGATAACTTTTCCGTTATTTTCAAGTCTGCGTCCTTTGTCGAGTTCTTCTGGAGGTGCTGGTTTGTTCTTTGTTCCATCATACCAACGAACCTCACATGGGGGCTCTCCTTCCCTGGCCGGGAAATCAAATTGGATAGTTGAACCCATCGGAAAAATTAGCTTACGGACACCTTCTCGGTGAACTGCAGTGATCTTGTCTGGCAGGCCCAGTTTGAGGAATCGGTGAGCAGTATCAAGGATGTGTGGTCCCCAGTCCCCGAAGGCGCCGTTACCGTAATCGTACCAACTGCGCCAGTTGCCTGGGTGCAGATATTTGCTAAAAGGATGTTCGGGAGCTGTGGCAAGCCAAGTGTCCCAGTCCATTCCTTCCGGCATCTTTTCTCCTGTCTGCCATTCATCAAATTTCCAAGGGTGCCAGCGGCGACCCGAGTTCATGTATGAGGTAATCTTTTTCACGCCCTTGATGATGCCGCCCTCTTTCCATGCCTTGAACTGGTGGTAATTCGCACCGGAGTGGCCCTGATTGCCCATCTGGCAGGAGACCTTATATTTTTTCTCGGCAGCAATCATCAATTCAATTTCCTGAAAAGTATGAGCGAGCGGCTTTTCAACATAACAGTGAATGCCTTCAGCCATTGCTCTCATCGAGATTGGAAAGTGTGCGTGATCAGGGACTCCGATCGTGACCGCATCAATTTCCTTACCCATCTTGTCGAACATCTTCCTGAAATCTTTAAATTTTGGAATTCCTTTGAATTTATTCTCGCTTCCTGCCGTGTGCCTAGTTCCCATTGCCACATCACAGAGAGCGACAGGATTAACAAGTTTTGTTGCGTTGACGTTGTGTGCTATACCCCCTCCCTGTGCTCCGCAGCCGATGAAAGCGACGTTCACTTTTTCATTGGCTCCGATGACTTTGCCGGGAATGAGACTGAAGACTGAGCTCGCCGCAGCGGCTTTTGTGAATTTTCTTCGAGTGATGTTTTTGGTCATAATGGTGAAAATAATTACGCGTTAATTGCTCCTACAGACAAAATGAGTTCTTTGAAACTATGTTAATGAGGTTAATTATGTTTTTCAATCATTATTGATCCATGCCATTTGATTGGCATCTTTATATACGAATTAAGCCGCGATAGTGATCCTATTGAACGCTTTTGTATAGCTCGAGAAGAGATCTTGCTTCGTTCTCAATAGTGAACCCTTCAGTGATGCGGTCCCTGCCGTTTATTCCCATCTTTTCAAGACTTGAGGAGTTTGAAGTGAGTTTTTTCAGCGCTTCATGAGCTGCTTTAACGTCATTGCATGGGACAAGTAGTCCGTGCTTGTCTGGTACTATGATGTCTTCCCATGCTCCGGTCCTCGATGCGACTACTGCGCATCCGCTGGCCATGGCTTCAAGGACAGGGAGTCCGAAACCTTCGATTGTGCTTAGGGCCGTTACTATTGAGAGTCCACGCATAAGCTTCGGCACTTCTTCCGCATAGTGAACCTTGCCAAGGAATAGAATTCTTTTTTCGAGCCCAGCTGAGTGAATCTTTTCTTTTAAGTCGGCAACAAATTTTTCATGGGACTTGGTAGTTTCGCCGGCAATTAGAATGGTCGGAGAGGGATCCTCTTTCATGATGGGTATCATTGAGTCGACTAGGATTCCAATGCCTTTCTGCTGACGTACCCGCGCGAAAATGCCTATCCCGTATTCGCCTGGATATCCTAAAGATTCCCAGGCCGCTTTTTTGCCCTCATCAGGGATTCTGTAAGTATTAATATCAACGCCATGAGGGATCATTGCGTCTGGCTCACGTTTGAGGACAGCAGCTGCTCCTGAGCAGGTGGCCACTAGGCAGTCAACTCGTCTGATGAGCCAGCGTGTGATCCAGGTATGTTCACGCTGCGCTGTTGAGGTGAAGATGATTTTAATCTTTGCCTTGAATATTTTTTTGAGGATCAATGCCTGTATAACTTCATTGTTTCGCCGAGCGTGAAATGTTCTGAACTTTCCATTTGGCAGAGTGGACCTGCATAATTTAACGCATTTCCAAAAACTGATCGAGGTGACATCTGCAGGAAGATGATGCTTTCCCATGACGGCAATGCCTATCTTATACTTATGGTGTTCTAGTACTCGGAGCATAGTCGAGGTGACGCCAGAGAACCGGCGATTCGAGTTTCCAAGAATCACTTCGATGCTTTTATTTTCCATTCAATGAGTCTGAGTATTTGCTACTTGCCTTGGTTGTAAAGGTGCCATCTCAAGTTTGCGATAAGATGAATTGCTAAACCTCCGATGAAAAGCGAAATCACCCAGATAATATAACCATATGTTGGGAGGAATTGTATATTTTGGAGTAGATTCTCTGCGTCTAGAATATGAACTTCTCCTCTCGGGAGTAGTGCAGCTGGGGCAGTTAGGGCCAGTAACAATGAGCCAATAAATATCCCGGTCCCGGTCTCACGCTTTTTACTCTTGCAAATAAACATTGCAAAAAAATAAATCATTATCCCGAGGACAGCGCACAGCTCAATCATTCCAAAGAGGGGTGCATTACCAATGATATTACTCATGCTGAGCGGTTCACCGGGCCCGGTAACGATGGTCTCTCCTCTCGTGCCCCTCAGAGTCAGCGCTTTTTTGGAATGTATGAAAGGAAGAAAAAAGACCATTGCATGAGAGATGATTGCCACGGCCGTGGTAGAATTAGTCAGGATCCGCTTAGTTTGCACGGTCATGCCTTATCAGATTGAGTCTCAGTCATATTATAACTGAGTAATTAGTTAGTTATTTTTTCGAAGCTTTTTCTTCAGCGTGCTTAGCAACACCGATTCTTCTTGCAAGGGCCGCGGCAACGAAGCCCTTAAAGAGTGGATGGGAATAGTTCGGTTTGGAGAGGAACTCCGGATGGAATTGGCAAGCCACGTAGAAAGGGTGATTACCTAATTCTATAATTTCTACTAGGCTTCCGTCTGGGGAAGTTCCTGCAATAATCAGGCCTGCCCTCTCTAGTTCTCCGCGATAATCACTGTTGAATTCAAAGCGGTGGCGGTGCCGTTCATTTATGGTTGAGCTTTTATATAAGTTAAAAGATTTTGTCTCTGGCTTAAGATCACAGACCCAAGTGCCGAGTCTCATTGAAGCTCCTTTATGAGTTACGCTTTTTTGTTCGTCCAGTAAACAGATCACCGGGTGCGGAGTGCCCTGATCAAATTCAGTGCTGTTCGCATCTTCAAGGTTCGCAACGTTACGAGCAAATTCAATCGTGGCGATCTGCATTCCTAGGCAGATTCCAAAATAAGGAATTCCTCTAGTACGCGCAAACCTTGCCGCATTGACTTTTCCTTCAGTTCCACGGTCTCCGAATCCTCCTGGAATGAGTAATCCGTCGACCCCATCAAGCATCTCTTCGATGTCATCACAGTTCTCAAGATCTTCAGCATCTATCCGATCCACGATGACTCGGCAGTCATTCGCTGCTCCGGCATGCGTGAGGGCTTCATAGATGCTTTTGTAAGCGTCCTGAAGCTCAATGTATTTTCCTACTACAGCGATCCTCGTCTCATGAGACGGATCAATGACATGCCAGACAAATTCCTGCCAAGCCTTTAGGTTGGGTTTTTTCTTTGGCAAGTTTAATCGCTCGCAGACAATGTCATCGAGTTTTTCTTCGTGAAGGTAAAGAGGAAGTTCGTAAATTGAGTGAGGAACGTCCCTACATTCAATGACTGCTTCGGAGGGAACATTGCAAAACATTGAAATTTTCTCCCTGACCTCATCCTCAACCGGAAATTCGCTCCTACACAGGACGACTTGAGGCTGAATACCGATTTCCCTGAGCTTTGCGATGCTCTGTTGAGTAGGCTTGGTCTTCAATTCACCAGCTGCGCCGATGTATGGGACCAGAGTGACGTGGATGAATAATGCGTTGTCCGGACCGACCTCCTGAACGAACTGTCGCAGGGCTTCAAGAAAAGGAAGTCCCTCAATGTCACCGACCGTTCCACCGATCTCGGTAATGATGACATCCGCATCCATTTTACTTTCCACTTCATAGATGCGCCCTTTGATCTCATTTGTGACATGAGGAATGACCTGAACCGTTTTTCCTAAATAGTCTCCTTTACGCTCTTTCTTAATGACGGTTTCATAGACCTGCCCGGAAGTCAGGTTATTTAACTTTGAAAGTATTCCGCTGGTGAACCGTTCGTAATGACCCAGGTCAAGATCAGTTTCTGCGCCATCATCGAGGACGTAGACTTCTCCGTGCTGAAATGGACTCATCGTTCCTGGATCAACATTAAGGTACGGATCGAATTTTTGTAACAGAACCTTATGCCCTCTTTTTTCAAGGAGAGTACCAAGTGAAGCGGCGGCAAGCCCCTTCCCGAGAGAACTTACAACTCCTCCTGTAACGAAAATGAATTTGGTTTTCTTCATGGTCAGTAGCGGGATCTTATAAAGAAACTATATTAGTTGTTAGTGAGGATTTGTTGTTCGACCATAATTGCTTGTTCTGGTGTGTCTACACCAATCGAATTATCATCTGTTATAATGACATGGATACTTGCCCCGTTCTCGATTGCTCTTAATTGTTCGAGCCTTTCGGCAAGTTCTAGGGGAGAAGGTTCCCACCGGACAAACTTTAGAAGAAAGTCTTTAGTGTATCCGTATATTCCTTTGTGCCGGTAGCAAGGAGCTGCCGGACTTTCGCTGTTCTGGTGAGGTATCACGCTTCGCGAAAAGTAAATGGCATTATTTTCCTTATCTATTAGTGTCTTCACTACATTCGAATTTGCAAGATCCAAATTATTTATCCCAGGCACTGCTGCCGTAATCATGCAAATTGAGGAGTCATTTGATATTTTCTCAGCTAATTGATCAATTAGGTCCGGATCGATTAGGGGTTCATCTCCCTGAATATTGATGATATGGGTACAATTTTGATCTTTTTTAGCCGCTTCCGCTATCCTGTCAGTGCCTGAAACGTGATCATCAGAAGTCATGATGACTTTTGCGCCAAAAGATTTAGCCCTTTCCGCTATTCTTGTATCATCCGTGGCGATGAGAATTTCATCTAAATTTTGAGTTTTTTTGCATTGGTCCCAGACATGTTCAATGAGCGGTTTGCCTGCGATCAGATGAAGTGGTTTTCCCGGGAATCGCGTTGAGGCCCAGCGAGCAGGTATGATTCCAAGGACGCGATTTGTATGCATTTCTTCTAATTTGGCGCTTCAAAGTAAAACATCATTTAATGTTTTTACGAAGACGTCACAGAGAATAGAGTTTTTTTTTGGTATTTAACAAGATATTTAAGATCTTAAAGGTTTGGTTTGACGATTGTCTGCTCCTAGTGATTACTGATTTTTTGGAGAATAAGAGAAAAAATATTTATGGTTGAACGAACTCTTGAGTTTGAAAATGCTCATTTTCTTCTGTCCTTGTTCGCAGGAGACATTGGTCTTGCAAAAGAGATCGAATCAAATTTTGGTGTAAAAGTCACAACTCGTGACTCTTGGATCAAGTTCACTGGCGACGAGGAGTCAGTGTCAAAGGCCTCTGCTGCCATGAAGGACCTTGAGTCTGCTAGGCGCGACGGAGCAGAAATAAAATTGAAATCATTCCAGTTCGCTATTGGTGCCGCGAAATCAAGTGGGCAATGTTCGGTCTCTGATTTGCTGGGCTATAGAATCCTTGGAGGGAAGGGCCGTCCAGAAGTTGTGCCAAGGACAAGGACACAACTCTTGTACCTTAAGTCCATGGAAAAAAATGACGTGGTCTTTGGTATTGGTCCGGCCGGTACCGGAAAGACTTATTTGGCAGTGGCTTCAGCGGTTAATGCTTTCAAACAAAAAAAAGTAGGAAGGTTGGTACTTACCCGACCCGCAGTCGAAGCTGGTGAGGCGTTGGGTTTTTTGCCTGGTGACCTCACTGAAAAAATACTCCCTTATCTTCGTCCTCTATATGATGCCTTATACGATATGATTGAACCGGATGAGGTAAATCGAATGATTGAAAGGGGCCAGATCGAAATTGCTCCACTCGCTTATATGAGGGGCCGCACTATTAATAATGCGGCCATCATATTGGATGAGGCTCAGAACACGACCTCTGAACAGATGCTCATGTTTCTTACTCGTCTTGGAGAAGGTTCTAGGTGCGTAGTGACGGGGGACCCTTCGCAGAGCGATCTGAAGAGAGGCATTCGTTCCGGCCTCAAGGAGGCTACTGAAGTTCTGTCTTCAGAACTTGAAGGTGTGGATTTTGTTGAGTTTGAACGTTGCGATGTGGTTCGCCACAAAGTCGTGGCATCGATCATAGGAGCCTATGACGAGGCGAGGAAAAGCTCATCCGAAGCCGATTAAAATTCATTAATCTGGCTTTTTTATAGGGTTTTAGAGGCATTGATTTTATCTATTCCTGATGATAGCTTTATTGTTAACACCTCATAAATTATACATTCTCAGAGTTTACCTGAGCAGGGCTCTGAAATGCGCAAAGAACACTAAATTCTTCAAAGCTAACAAATTTAAGTCATTTGTTTCAATTCCCTGAACCATAAAATTTAGGTTCATTCTACCTCTTCCCTGGGAAAGTTTTAATTCATGATCAAGGCACTCAACAGACTCCAACTCAAGCGCCGCGGGCTAATGTCAGAAAAGACACGTCGCAAGCACAGTGAGCATGAGTGGATAGATAAGCTCAGTGATAGCTTAATTGTTGGTGGTGTTTCGTATTTATTATTTGCATTAGTTTTAGGCATTCTAATTTTTGGAGCTTCGGTCGAGCGGGGAGAATTATTGAATTCTTGGAGCGCTGTATTTCTTGCCGAGGTAACACTCATAGCGGGTGTCTTACATTTCTATATAAATCATCCAAGGAGCTTTAACCGTAATGGGCGGATAATCTTAATATTTTCTCTGATGTTCATTCATTTGTCTCTGGTCCGAGCCGTTTTTGGGTTACCTGTCGGTGATGGTGTTTTGGGGTTGAGTGGTGAAAAGTTTGGCTTCCTTTTAGCCCCTTTGGCTTTTGCCCCTTTCTCTATTTCAATTTTACTGGGAAGATCTCAGGCACTATTTGTTACTATATTGTGTTCGATTTGGGGGGCCCTTCTGGTCGATGTTGATCTTTCTCTTCTTATCCTTGTGGCAAACCTCATGGTCGGTTTTGTATGTGTGTTATTAACTGACAGTGTTCGTAAGCGTAGCGGTCTAATCAGGGCCGGTTTTATCATAGGTGTTATGATGCTTATATTTGGATATCTTTTTGGCTTCATTGGAGGCAACATTGATGGTGCTATGAGTTGGCAGGTTTTCGGGTTCGGTTGTGCTGTGGCGATTCTGGGAGGCATTGTCACTGTGTCCGTCGTAGGTGCAATATTGCCAGTAATAGAGACCCTGTTCCGAATCACTACAGACATATCATGGATTGAACTCGCTGATCTTAATCATCCCCTCTTAAAAAAGATGACAATCGAGGCGCCCGGCACTTATCACCATAGTCTGATCGTTGCAAATTTGTCTGAAGCTGCAGCTGAATCGATTGGAGCAAATTCCATGAAGTGCCGAGTATGTTCCTATTTTCATGACATTGGGAAATTGCATAAGCCTGAATATTTTATAGAAAATATAAGTGATGGGGACAATCCTCATGACGAACTGACTCCAACAATGTCAGCTCTTGTTATCACGGCCCATGTAAAGGAAGGGGTTGACATGGCTTTGAAGAAGAGACTCAACACGCAGATCGTTGATGTTATAGAACAGCATCATGGTACCTCCATGGTTTCTTTCTTTTATCATCGTGCCCTTGATCAGCAGCAGGAAGTCAGAGACAGAGTAGAAAATGGTGAATCTAATGAGGATGATATACCTGAGGTTTCGGAAAAGAATTTCAGGTATCCTGGTCCATTGCCGCAGTTCAAAGAGAGTGGAATCATTAGTTTGGCTGATGCCGTTGAAAGTGCATCAAGGACCTTGCAGAAACCGACGCCAGGAAAGATTACTCAGTTAGTTGACGAGATAATTAATAACCGAATCCTTGAGGGTCAGCTCAAGGATTGTGATCTGACTTTGAGGGAGATAAGTGTAATGGGTGAAAGTTTCAAATCGACTCTGAGGAGCATGTTTCATAACCGCATCACTTATCCGAAGGATGAATCTGAAATTGAGGGTAATGGTTCTCGAAAGGGTAAAGAAAAAAACAAGAATATTCAGAACGGAAACGGAAACGGAAACGGAAACGGAAACGGAAACGGAAACGGAAACGGAAATGGAAACGGAAAGAAAAGCTCTCAGTTTTCAGGTTCCGAAAAAAGTAATTCTCCGGTCTCATAATGGGCACGGAAGAGAGTATCAAAATCGAAATTCATGATACACAGGAACTGGTTTCTTTTGACTTGGAAGTTGTTCTTGATTGTGCACGGGCAGCTTTACCTTTATGTCTAAGTGAAGCCATCAAAGGTTCACCTTTAACTATAATTGATTCACTGGAAGTGAGTATTGTTTCAGATGCTGACATTTCGAAAATTCATGAAAAGTTCATGGACGATCCTAGCCCAACTGATGTGATCACTTTCGATTATGGGGAAATTATATCTAGTGCCGATACTGCGCTTAGAGCATCTAATGATAGGGGAATGTCAGTCGAGAAGGAGTTGGCTCTTTATATTATTCATGGAATGCTTCATTTGGCCGGTTATCGTGACGGGACTAGCGAAGAATTTAATCAAATCACTGAATTACAGAAAAAGATTCTTGCTGAGATTTGGGTATAAATGATTGCGAGTTTTTGAGCTTGGGCTTTGTTTATCTCTTAGGTAATTATTTTTCTATTAACCCGTTTAAATTTCAGTGGAAAAAAGCAGAATTTATAGTGATGAGTCAGGAGATGGGCAAGAGATCCTGAGAGCCATTAGGCACTCCCGAGTTGGCATTGCCCCAGAGTCACCTCTGGCATTTAATGAAGAAGAGACGAGTTGGAGTGATTTTTTCAACGGTCTCTTTGCGGACACTTTAATTCCTCATTTCATTCACATAAGCCAACTCGTTTCTGATGAATATCTTAAAAGCGTTATAGTACAGGATGAGAAATTTTTGGATCATCTGCCTGACAAATTATCCGATCGTCTGAGAGCGGGGTCTGAGAGCGTTTTTGCTGCTAGGGAAGGGGCCAGAGGCATGCGTTTTTTGCGAAAGTTACAAGAGAAATCCTCAAATTGCAGTTTTACGCTAGCTTTTGTGGTCAATTTATCGGGTTTTAATATACCTCTCGCAAATGGGATTATTTCCTATGCTTTTATGGAATGGATGGCTGGTAAAAATCGGCATAGATTTCCGCTTGAGAATATTTCTGAATGCGAGAAGCTCTTCTTTAATGAGTCGGAGCAATGCTCGGCGAAGATAAGAAAAGTTCTTGCCAAGTATCTTAGTAGCTCTCAAATAATAGCATAAAAAATTATAAGTGTGTTGACTGAAGGATCCAACGTTGAAATTGAAACTTCCCCTGTAGCAGAGGTCGAAGTGTTGGATCAGGTCACTCAGCCGTGGCAAGTTATGATCCTCAACGATCCAGTCAATCTGATGAGTTTTGTGACTCTGATTCTTAGAAGGATTTTTGGCTATTCAGAGGAGAAGGCCACGGATTTAATGTTGAAAGTTCATTATGAAGGCAGTGCCATTGTTTGGACTGGGGAAAGGGAAAAAGCCGAGC
This sequence comes from Verrucomicrobiaceae bacterium, assembly GCA_004211885.1. GTDB lineage: Bacteria > Verrucomicrobiota > Verrucomicrobiia > Verrucomicrobiales > DEV007 > EC70. Next base: position 9,989 of record SHBV01000053.1, on the reverse strand, counting down.
TTTATGTCCAGCAGTTACAGACTCATCAGCTGTACGCGGTTATGGAGCCCGTTGATTAGTTTCTCATGCGATGGAGCTAATCAATAATGATGACGGCACATGGACTTTATCCAAAGTCTCGGAACTTGAACATTTGATGCTTTCTAGGCTGCCCGATTCAGCCGATTCTACTGGCTGTGAGGAAGCGAGCAATAGGCTCTTTCCTTCACCAATTTCTCCTGATGCAAATCTTGATAGTGGGAAAAAATCTTCTGCCGATTCAGACTGGAAAGAATACATTGAGCCTGAGCTTCGTGTTGAATTTAGAGACTCACTGAAAATAGTTGCTGATGATCTTGGTAAGGTGCAAATAGCAAAGTATGAAGATGTGGATTGTTATGAATTTAATATTCCGACTGCGCATGCGGATCATTGGTGCAGCGCACTGAATCAGGCTAGGATCGTAATCCATTATAGTTACAATTTACCTGATGAGGATGGGGTCCTGGACATGGATCCGAATCCTGAAAAGTGGATGGCCACTCTCCAATCTGAAATTTACGGAATGTTAATGGAGTTTCTTATTAAGAAAGTCCTCTGGGTGGCCTGAGTTTTTTAGATTCTCTTAAATCGACAAAGTAGCTGTTTGTACTACTATTGATTTGTGAAATTTAGATTATTGTTTCTGTTTATCTGTATTATTCGCCTTTCAATTTCAATTGCTGCTGAAAGGCCTAACATTCTTTGGATTACTAGTGAGGACAATGGGGCAGACCTGGGTGCTTACGGATCCAAGTATGCTCATACCCCTGCACTGGATGCTTTGGCAAAGCAGAGCTCCATTTATACGCAAGCCTTTGCGACTGCTGGGGTCTGTGCTCCGGCACGATCAACAATCATTACCGGTATGTATCCACCTGCCCTCGGCAGTCAGCACATGAGGAGCAGGGCGACTTTGCCTAAAGGTATCAAATTTTATTCACACTATCTCCGTGCCGCTGGCTATTATTGCACGAACAATTCAAAGAAAGATTACAACCTTGTTGAGCCACCAGGAGCATGGGATGAATCTGGCAGAAAAGCTCATTGGGAAAATGCACCAGATGGAAAGCCTTTCTTTGCTATTTTCAATCATACTATTTCACATGAGAGTAAGATCAGGTTAAGAGAAAAGTCATTTCCTCATCATGTGATAAAGGATGCGCCGGTCCCCCCTTATCATCCAGACATTCCGGAGACAAAACGTGACTGGGCTCAGTATCATGCAAATATCACGAAACTTGATGCTATTGTTGGGGAGAACTTAAAAGAGTTAGAGAGGGCAGGGCTAGCAGATGATACTATTGTTTTTTATTATGGAGATCATGGATCCGGAATGCCGAGGCACAAACGGTGGCTGTGGGATTCTGGAATTCATATTCCGTTACTAGTGAGGGTACCTGAAAAGTGGAAGAATTTTAGAGAAGTGACTCCTGGGAAGATGACTGACAGGTTAGTTAGCTTTGTGGATCTTGGGCCCACGGCATTGAGTCTTGCTGGGATTGACCCTCCAAAGCACATGCATGGGAAAGCCTTTCTAGGTAAATTTTCTGATGGCCCAAGGCAATACATTCATGCTTTCAGGGGAAGAATGGATGAGCGTTATGATATGGTTCGAGCGGTCAGAGATGATCGCTACAAATACATAAGAAATTATAATCCTCATCAAATATATGGTCAGTTCATCGCCTATATGTTCCAGACTGATACGACTAGGATCTGGAAAGAGATGTTTGACCAGGGGAAACTTAACGAGGTGCAGAGTGCTTTCTGGAAGACAAAACCTGCCATTGAATTTTATGACACCAAGAATGATCCGCACGAAGTAAATAATTTGGCGTTGAGTAAAGGTCATGCAGAGCATAGGGACCGCCTCGCTGGTGAGCTTAATAGATGGCAATTTGAAATTGGAGACTTGGGATTTTTACCTGAAGGAGAAATGCATGAACGTTGCGGAGATCTGACACCTTATGAATTAGGCAGAGACAAGAAGAAATACCCTCTGGCGAAAATTAAAGCAGCAGCAGAGAAGGCGACTACCGCGACTAGTTCATCTTTGGATGAGCTCAGATCAATGATGAAAGACAAGGATTCGGCGATTCGTTATTGGGGAGCCACAGGCTGTATCATATTGGGGAAGGGAGCGGCTCCGGCAAAGTCTGACCTCGTTGCTCTTTGCAAGGATTCAAGTGCTGATGTGAGGAGCGCAGCTTCTCAGGCTCTTTTTATGATGGGAGAAGTGAAGATTGCAGAATCCACGCTTGAGGCGATTTTGTCAGAAAAGAATCCGTTTTCACGGCTCAGAGCAATGAATGTTCTCGATTACATGGATGAGAGTGCCCGTGATGCGGTTGCTCGGATAGCTAAGGTCGGAGACCCGGTCAGTATTGGCGCTTATGGAGAAAACTACATAGGCAATGTTATCAGGAAAGCCGCTGCCGATTTGGGAATTGCTCAGAAGAAAAAGGGGCGCAAAAAATAGACTAATCGCGGATAAATTTATGATTTGCTGAGCCTTGCATATGCGGGCAAAGGAGCCAAACTAGTACCAATGTTTTCTCAACTGTCAGACGGATTAGATAATGTCTTTAAGAAACTCAAGGGTCAGGGGAAGATTTCTGAGAAGAATATATCAGATGCTATGCGGGAGATTCGCATGTCTTTGCTCGAGGCGGACGTTGATTTCGGAGTCACCAAAAAATTCATAGCAACGGTCAAAGAGGACGCCCTAGGTGAGAAAGTTATAAAGAGTATTACTCCTGGTCAGCAGATTGTTAAAGTCTTTCAGGATGCTCTTGTTGATCTTTTAGGCGGTGACGCGGCTCCGCTTGATCTTAATCCGCCTGCTCGCATTGTGATGTGTGGTCTTAACGGTGCGGGTAAGACAACGACTTCGGGCAAACTAGCCTTAAGATTAAAGAAAGAAGGAAGGAAGCCTATTCTTATTGCGTGTGATTTGTATCGGCCAGCCGCGGTTGAGCAGTTAGTGACCCTAGCGAAAGAAATTGATGTTCCGGTTTATAGGGCCGACCCGGACGAGAAGGATTTGTTAAAGGTCGCCAAAAAAGCGATCTCTTGGGCTGAGTCACAGTCAGGAAATGTGTTAATATTTGATACGGCAGGAAGACAAGAAATTGATCAGGAACTTGTTCTGGAACTAAAGGACCTATGTGATTATTTGAAGCCGAAGGAGACTCTCCTCGTTGCTGATGCTGCGACTGGTCAGCAATCAGTCAGTGTGGCTACTCATTTTGATGAGGCCGTTGGTTTGACCGGGATCGTACTCACTAAGCTGGACGGTGATGCGAGAGGCGGGGCCGCACTGTCCATGCGTTCAGTGACTGGTAAGCCTATCAAGTATATAGGTGAGGGAGAGAAGCTTGAAGACTTTGATGCTTTTGTTCCTTCAAGGATGGCAGAACGTATCCTTGGGATGGGCGATGTCGTTGGGCTAGTTGAGAAAGCGGCAGAGGTTATCGATGAGGAAGAGGCGATGCGGATTGCTAACCGCATGAAAAAAGCCACTTTTGATTTTAATGATTTTCTTGCTCAAATGAAAATGATGCAGAAGATGGGTCCGCTCGAGGGAATTTTGGGAATGATGCCCGGTGCAGGAAAATTAAAAGGATTGGCTGGAGCAATGGACGAAGGGAAACTGAAAAAGGTAGAAGCGATTGTTTTGTCAATGACCCCCATAGAGAGGGAAAGGCCTGAGATCCTGAACGGTAAGCGAAGGCTCCGGCTTGCTAAGGGAAGTGGTAACAGTATTACCCAGGTAAATCAGTTCTTAAGACAATTTGGTCAGATGCGTAAAATGATGAGAAGTAAGGGGAAAATGAAAAAAATGCTTTCACAGTTTGGTGCCGGAGGCATGGATATGGGGGGCCTCGGTGGGGATTTCCCAAAAGGTATGAAGTTTTAAACCCCAAAACTAGTTGAAAAAGTCCTTGGCAATTAGGAAAAAAGGGTCAAATGTAGCGGCCTCCCAAAAAAAGTGACAAATGTCATTTCTGGGACAAATTAATTAATCATGGCTGTCGTCATACGTTTGAGAAGAGAAGGTGCTAAGGGCCGCCCATATTATAGGGTGGTTGTAGCTGATTCGCGTGCTCCACGCGATGGCCGCTTTATTGAAATGGTTGGAAACTATAATCCTATGCAGGATGGGGATACCAAGATAGACCTTGAGAAAGTTGATAAGTGGATAGGTGATGGCGCCAAGCCGAGCCCAACAGTTAAAAGTCTGATCAGTAAGGCAAGGAAAGCTGATTCTTCCGCTGAATAGCAGTTTTCGGTTGTATTTAGCTTCTTGGGTTTTCAAAGTCCAAGTCATATCATTAGGGCCAATTGCTCGGCAATGCTTGCGGCATTTAGCGTAATGTATTAGCCTCGTGCTTTGATTTAAAGTGATGCGAATTCTAAGATGCCAGTTCCTTGTGCTGATATTAATGGCATCATTAGGGGCATGGGCCGTTCCGCCTCCGGACCCAGCAGGAGTTGAAGTAGTTGGTGGAGTCGAGGCTTCAGTTGAGCCCGATCAAGCCAGTTCTGATGAAGAAGCTAAAGAAGATTCTCCATTGGGTCCTAGTGATTCTATTTTAAGAGACATCGGTTTCGATCCTTTGTCGAAAGATTATAAGGATAGGGTCAAGTCATTGTTTCTTGATTCAGATCAGTTAAAGAGTGCGTTGAGTTTAATTGCTGATCTGGACAATGATGATTTTCGCAAGAGGAATGAAGCTTCCAGGAAACTTGCCATGATTGAGGCTCCCATTGAGCATATGCTCAGCGAATCCAGAAAAGATAGTACCATTGAAATGGGTCGCCGTGTTCAGGGGATTTTAAATGTTAGGATTAAGAAGAGGCTCATTGATGCGCTTTACCATGCCTCGGTAAGATCCGGTGAAAATTCTGCTCCTTGTTCTATTGAGTCCCTGATAATTCTGGCCTCGACTTTTGATTCCGAAACATATTGGGAATTAATGAGATCTTTGGAAATCGCAGCAGCAAAAGTTTCGGTGGAGCAGGACCGAGCTTTACTTGAGAAGGGATTATCTAATAAATCTCAAGCTGTCAGAGAAATTTGTTCTTTTGTTCTCGGGTACATGGGCATCCAGAACGGCTCGGAAAATGAAACGTCTGGACTGACAGATGATTTAATCCTAGCAAATGCAAGAGGACGATCAGCTTCTGGGAAGAAAGGAGCTACAAAAATCCTTCTTGATCTACTTTCTTCTGATAATATTCGTGTGAGGCAAGAATCAGGGGCCCTATTGAGGATTATATTTCAAACGGACCTTGGTTTTGCTGCCTATGATTCTCCAGACCTAAGAGAAATTGCTACGGGCCGGTGGAGTAATTATATCAATGGTAAGGAGGATGATTCTCATTGGCCTGCCTCTTTGGGGATGTCTTCACGTGGTCAGTTTCGAGTCATCGTTGGCAAGGCAGACAGTAAGGGTGGGGCAGCGCTTTCATATACTACGAGCGGCAAAAAGATAGAGAATGATCGATTGGCGGCATCGATAAGTGGAACCGTTTCTGATAGGATGGTGTTTGACTATGTTGAGGGGAATGTTGTCGTTTCGGGGGGATCTGAACTCGAAAGTAGGGTCGCTGTTTTTTCATTGAAGGGCACTGAGCTCTGGGCTGCGTCTGGTGTGCCTGCTGGTGCCGGAGCTGCACTATTGCCTGGTGGGCAGATGGCAATTGCATCAGGATTTAATGTGAGAGTCATAGATCTTTTTGGCAATGCTCTCAGGTCTTGGAAAATATCTTCGAAGATAAATTCTTTTTCTCGATTGAGGCCGGGAAGATTCATGTGTGTTCATACTGATGAAGGGACCATTGCCGAATATGATTTCGATGGAGATCAGATCTGGAAAGTGTCGGGAATGAATAGGCCAAGGAATGCTTTTCGACTAGAAAACGGTAATATCCTAACTGTGGTGGATAGCGAGTCTAAGGGGGTAGAAGAAGAGCCAACAAGTTCACAAGCGGAGTTACTTGAACTCTCACCTGATGGTCAGCAGACTCTTTTAAGGATTAAGCCAAAGGGTGTGAAAACGATTAGCAGTTCGGCAAGGCTGCCCAATGGAAATACGCTCGTGGGAACCGAGAAGGGTCTCGCTGAATATACTCCGGACGGATATGCTATTAAGGTATGGCTAAAGTCCCCAATATTATCTCTTCATGTCGATTAATTATTTCATTACTGAGAGCGTAAGAAATGGACTAATGGGTCTGAGGATTTTTCTATTGTTATTTTTCCCTACAGGAATAGCAATCTCGTCGGAGGAGGATGATGAGCTGTGGCGTCTTGAGATGACCATTGAGCAGGAACCAATTCCTGAGCTAATTCAGTTAAGAAAAGAAATATCCGACAAAGAGAAGAAGAATCAAAGCTCACAGGATTCCTCAAAAACGATGAAGGAGAAAATTCTTTCTTTTCTTAAGGAGTTTCCTGAAAAAATTGCTCCTGCGCTAAAGAATAATAATGAGTCCAAGCAAAAATCCATTGAGAGGGATTCGATAGATGGCTCTGTCAGTGTTGAGCTTTCGATGTCCGGGAAGGTGCATTCGATTGATAAGGAATATCTAATGTTTGAGCCTGCATTGGGTTCTGAAAAGAAGATAAAAGTTCCTATTAATAAAATCACATCCCTTAGTCGGCAATTAGCGAAAGTTAAAGATGGTCAAGACCATTCTGAAGGTGATGATTTTAGGGTCATGCTTCGTGATGGGTCAGAGGTTCTGGGTGATCCCGTTGAGTTTACTGCAGAATCTCTCATTGTCGCCTTCTCAGAAACACGAGCAAGGATCCCTTTGCCTATTAATGAGATCATCAGAATAGAGCGGGACCGTCCAATCGGGAATGTTGATAAATTATTATTGCCAGATTCTCCTAGAAGGCACATCGCAGCTTTGGCCACGGGAGAGATTCTGGCCGGGCAATTACTTCCTTCTGTTGATTCGGAAAAATGGTTAAGAATTTCAAGTCCGATCCTTTCAGCTGAAGTGCCACTGTCAGTCCTCGATGTGCTGCTCTTTCCTGACCCGGATTCAGCTATTGCTGATGTCGAATTAGAATTGGCTGATGAAATTAACGTGGTCGAAGACGGGAATAATGGCACCCCGAACAGCGGGAATGATGAGTCCTTAGAAGTAGTGGACATTGAGGTTGTTGAGAGTCCTGTCATTCGTAACCTTGTAGCCTTATCACCTTCAGGAATGATCTGGGCCGACGAGCTCGAATTGAGAGGCTCGGACCTAGTTCTTTCTGCGTTAGGTATGGATGAATTGTTAGTACCGATGTCGAGAGTTGAATCGCTGAGCTTTGGGCATGAGGGGTTGCCAGCGTCTGCCCCTGTATTGGTGTGGGGAGGCTACACCGATGAAGATGATGAATATGTTAAAACTATTGATGCGCTCTCGGGGCGGATCCCTTCTCGAAAGATTATTCAGAGTAAATCTAAAGTTCCTGACCCGCAGTTCATGCGAAATCTTCGAAGGTCCCGCGTTTTGTTGATTCCGGAGATGGAAGGATTCAAGAGGGCCTTGATGAAGATTGCCATGGAGCAGAAAGGGAAAGGATGCCCCGCTTGGAGTTTGGCTTTGCGCGGGTTTCTCAAAAGGGGTGGAAATATTATTTTTCTCAGTCCGACCAGTGAAGGTTTGTCTTTTATAAATGAATGTGGTCTTGGACCAATACGTTCAGGTCCTGCTGGGCGGAGTTGGGAAATTACCGATGAGGGTAGAAAATTAGGAATCAATGTTGAAGGGATGATCAAGAATGTTAATGCGAGTCATTATTACAGGAAATCGGCTCCTTGGGAGGTATGGGGCGCTGCTCAGGGAGGTGCTGACGGTGCGATATTACTTGGTCGCCAAGTCGATCGGGGTTGGGTGATGGTTTTTGGATCGGACTTTTACCAATCCAATGATACAATTAAAGAGATACTTTTCCGCCTTATCCAGTTCAATGGAAGGGGTTAAGTCTCTAATCCTTGTCCAGTCTTAACCTGTAAAGTGCATAGCTTTGTTTCTTTTGCCCCTTTGGTGATTGGGCAGTGACATAAAGAGTTAACGAATTCTTTCCGTGCCCGAAAGTGCAGTTAGTGGGGTCACCGGGAAGGCTGATGACATGAAGAAGGTTGCCTCCAGGCTCAAAGACATAAATTCCTGCCTCCTTGCCGCTTCCGGCAGTTGCAAAGATATTGCCTTTTGGCCCAAGTGCCATTCCGTCAATTCCCCGTGATGATCCAAAGTCATGGAGGACTTGTTTATTTTCGAGTTTTCCTTCTTTGGTGACATTGAAGGATAGGAGTTGTCTTGTCCCGTTATTTGTTATTTCGTGGTCAGCGACGAATACTTTCTTTCCGTCGTTTGAAAATATTATACCGTTGGGCTTTTGGACGTCATTAGTTGCTAATTCTGTGCTCCCGTCTGGACGCACGAAGAATATCCCTTCAAATTGAAGTTCTCTCTTTTCTTTGCCCACGTACCGAGGGTCAGTGAAATAGATATTCTTTCCTGCATTGTCGATGGCCAGATCATTGGGGCTGTTAAAACGTTTGCCTTGCCATTCTTTTGTGAGGGTTCGGACTTTTCCGTTTTTTGAGGTCACAGATATTCTTCTTCCTCCACCAGTATTTGCTCCTTCACAAGCGATGAGGTTTCCTTCCGAGTCAAAAATGAGTCCGTTCGCGCGGCCACTGTGCTTCCGGAATATTGTAACTTTTTTATTTTCTGGTGAAAATTTGTAGATTAAGTCAGCTCCAACATCCGAGAATAGGACCGAACCGTCAGCTCCTACTGCCGGACCTTCAGTGAATTCTCCTCCTTCCCATATCAGTTCAGGTTCAGGGACTGGGGCCTTTTTCCCTTTCGCGTGGGTGATCACAAAGTCTACGAGTTCCTGACAATGAAAGAATCCTTTCCACATATTGTGGCCTTGGCCATTAGGGACTACGAGTTGCATTTTACCTCCCAGTATTTGGTACCTCTTGGCGACGTCACCTGAATTAGATTTAAGAGGTACGACTGTGTCGACGTTACCGTGGATATGAAATATGGGCACTCGGGCATTTGCTAAGGGCTTTAGTTTTTCAACGGGGTTGTTGATTCCTAGGCTTTTCTCAAGTTCATCAGGGTTCATTCCATAAGCAGGCGCTGCCCTACCTAGGCCGGGGTAACTTCTTAAGTCACATACCGGATAAATGCCGGCAATACATTTTACCTTAGTTGGATTATCTGCGGCCCAGTTGTAGAGCATGAGACCGCCTCGGCTCCTTGCTAGCAGGCAAGCCTTTTGTTCAAAGGCTCTTTTGGTGGTAAGAAATGTATGATATTTAGTATAAATTTCACGGCCTTCAGGGCTCCCATAGGACTCACCGATATTAATGCCTGCAACGGCAATTCCTGCTTCAAGGAAATGTTTGATCATCCATCCTTCGTCCCTTTCATTGGGTAACCCTCTGAGTGTGGGTGCATACATGACCCAGGGAATTTGGGTTTTAATATGCTTGTCAGGCATAATGATAAATGCATCACGGTTTTCAAATTTCAGTCGTTCCCATTGAAACTTTTCGTTATTTGCGGCATGCGAAAAAAGATTCAGAGCCAATAGGCATATTGTAATTCTTATTGAAAAAACCGACATTTCTATGTTTTAGCTTAAGTGAGCGATAATAAAAACTCTTTTAGGTGTGGCTTTGCTACTTTTTTGCAGTCATTATTCTTTCTGGCTGGTCTTTAGTGAAGGCCATATTTAAGAACACTCTAACATAGCAACAATGAAAAGCCTCTTATATTCGTCATTAATTTTTTCAATTTTATTAGCCTCGCCGATTATTATCACTGGATGCAATAAGGGAAAGGAAACGCCACCAGCACAAAAATCTGCTGAGCCCGAGCCAAAGCCCGAGCCAAAGCCCGAGCCAAAGCCCGAGCCAAAGCCCGAGCCAAAGCCC
>SHBV01000052.1 GCA_004211885.1 Verrucomicrobiaceae bacterium | reverse complement strand
AACGGGACCACTGCTTCTCCTTGCCCGGTCCTCCCAAAATCCAAAGAACTTTACCAGTAGCAGTGTCCAACCCAAGAACGCATGACCAATCCTTTTCATTCACATCTTTACCATTCGATGAAAGATAGAGTGTCTTTCCGTCACTGTCAGCAGCCATCCCGCTCCACTGGCCATTCTTAAATGGTGGCAGATAACGCCTGATCTCTTTTCCTGTCCAAGGGTCAATCTGTACCAGAACCTCCAAGAACCGTTGAAATACCCCGCCAGGAGCAGCAATGGTATCGGTCATCGATTTTTCTCGCCTCCACAACCTTCGACCCGTGTACTGATCATAGCCTTCGGTATAAGTCTTCTCCTTGAAAATATAATCCTGGAACTGACAAACTAGGACCCCATCAACAATAATCGGGGGTGATATTCCTTTTGCTCCACGACTAGAATAGGGTGGTCCGTACCAGGCAACTCCTAACGGTGCCTTTAATACAGAATCATGACTGCACATCGTATTACCCGCATCCCCATAACCATGGGTCCAGCCACCTCCACCAGCGAGCCTCGGAGCCTCTTGCCCTATCCAATGCATCTTGGCATCTGGAGAATTAAAACTCTTCCACCCCTGAATACCAGTCCCAGCAATCCATTCCTGCATCGATTCGGGGTCCTGTTTCCCTCCAACAATTATGAGGCCACGGAGTGGCTTTTGAAGGCGCTTAATTTCAGCAATATTTACCGGCATTTCACCTCCGTTTAATATTCGCTCAGAAAAAATAAAGTCTGCAAATCTGGACGGATACGGAACCTTATCCTTTTCTTTCACATGTAGGACAGTGATCCTAGAAATATGGACACCAGCCTCATTGTAAGCTGCCCTAGCCTTTTCCGCTCTCTTCTCATCATCAAATACAGCATACAAACGCAATTTGGTTTTCTGCGAGATTGCATAAGCTAGGGACCCACTTTCACAATCAAGGACGAGAGCCTCACCGACCAGATTGGCTGGGTCCTGAGCCTTAGTCTTTTCTCCTTCCGAATGATAAAATGCTGCGACTTTCAGTATTTCATCAGCTGCCACACTTGCCATAGGATCTGAAGTTAAGGAATCAGAAATGATAGGTTCCTCTATTTTCTTAAATCCTGAACTATTATTGTTTGCGTAGGCGTGAATTCTTCCATCACGAGTGCTAACAAATAATCTTCCGCCAGCTGCAATAAGTTGATTGGGCCATTCTGGTATTTCTGTTGTCCAAAGCTCCTTCCCATCACTGGGATCACGCGCAAAGATCTTACCCGTTGCACCTTTCTCCATGTCTGTCTTTAGGGCCGCATTAAAAACGACTCCCCCAGCATAAATAACACTGCACATGTCAGGATCATACCTAGTCACTGTGCCCCTCATCACTGGGACACCACTGACTGAGTGAATATCAGTCTGAAATTCCGGCGTTTTTACCTGCCAAAGACGTTCTGTTTTGGTTTGTTTCTTTTTGGTCTTTTCATCGACAGTGATTTCTGCAAGGAAGGCCTCATTCCCGTGGTACCGATGATTATTATGAAGAGCGCCGATGATCGGATAAAAAGGATCCCCATAACCCACGGGGTTGTCTGAATCAGTTCCTGCCCAAGGATCAATTTGCCCTGTGGACTTCTTGTAACTATTGAAAACGGCCCAATGAAACTGCTTAAAGTCCATCGGCATATAAAGATTACTCTGTGTTGTATATATGTATCCAACAGGAGCAAGGCTCCACCGATTCAGTGTTTCACAATGCGTTCCGTTCCTCCAAATTTTTTTGCCTGTCTTGGCATCCAATGCATATACAAAGGTACCATCATGAGGAAAAACTCCCGCTCCAAAATATGCTATTCCATCATTAACAACAACGTCCGTGCGCACGGGCCATGCTGATGTCATTTGTCCAAATGAAAACATCCAGCGATCAGCAGGCGCAGCCTTATATTTCCATATCAAGTCTCCACTCTTCGCATCAATGCAGTAAGCATTACCATCATCACTTCCGATATAAACCTTTCCATCTGAATACGTTGCAGAACGCCCTACCGCGGAACCGGTAACAAATTCCCAAATCAATTCCCCTGTTTCAGCATTCAAGCACCCGACCCTTCCATCACTGGCACTGGTAAAGAAAACAGACCCTTGAGCTGCTATCAAAGCGAGAGCATACCGATTAAACTCCGGAGTCACCTCAATATGAAGTTCACCTTTCTGACGAGGTGCATTCCTTGATTGTCGCGAAGAGTATTCCCAGACCCGCTGAAGGGGAAGATCTATCTGATCATTTGTTGCTGCGGTCCTAGAAAAATCGTGCCGGTACGTTGGCCAATCCTCACCAAAAGAAAGAAAAGGAGAAACCACAAAAAAGAATAGAAATACAAATGGGTAGATGAACTGAACCTTATTCACTTGCTCATTCTCCTTAAAATATCACCCCTAATCAATACTTTTAAATGGCGTGACTCGTTAAATATCAACGCTCAAGACTTTAAGTGTTTTTCAAAGAATATTTTTGTTTTGTGCCACATTTCGGGTGATAAAACGTGCCCAGTATCTTTTTGAATGAAAGCACTGAATTGATCTTCGGAATTTAATTTCTGGTAGGCTTTGGTTATTCTCTTAATGCCTTCTTCTGCGTGTTTAATTGGGCTTCCTCTATCATTCTCTCCTAAGTTTAAATGCATAGCTCTGGGTGCTACTAGTGAAACTATTTCAGGTGTGTCTCCGTGCTCGAGCCAACCTGGAACGAAGTTAGGAAAACAATGTAAGAGCCTAGCATCATGAATTGCAGAATAGGTTGGTAAGCAGCAGTTTCCCACTAGTGCCTTAATGCGTGGCTCGTGTGGTCCCACGAGCCAGGTATGCGTCGAACCCATCGAATGTCCATAGCATCCGATTTTGTCTTCTTTGACCTCAGGCCTGCTCACCAGATAATCAATTGCACGACGCATATCGAGTATGTTTTTCCATGCCATTGATTTTCCCTCGACAACATAACGCAAAAATTCAAAGCGCTCAAAGCTACCGCCTTTCAATTTATTTTCAGGATCCTGTCGCTCCTCAAAACAGAGCGCATCTGGACAAATCACTACATAACCTTCCTTGACCAAGGCAACTCCAGTATGATGCATTTCGGAACCAGCTAATCCAGCAGGTTCAGTCTTTCCTAAATGATATTCACCCCCGTGCTGATGCCACACAGCAATGGCCGGAGAGGGATTATCTTCATTCGTCTCATCAGGTATCAGTATTAATGCAGGAACTCTATCACCTGGCTCGACTTCATATATAACGGATTCTATCCGATAACCTTCTTTTTTAATCGTCTCCCTGTGATTGGGTTTGAGTGGACAGGGTTCGGGCCAGGGCCCACCAAGACAATCAACTAAATTCTGGATCATTTCTTTTTTTGATATCACAACATCATTTTCATTTTGAGCATTCAAAAACTTTGGAGAACCGAGCACTGCCCCTACAGGAGCTGCCCGTAAAAAAGAACGCCTTGTGAAGGGTCTGTTTTTATTTTTCTCCATTGAAATAAATAGCTGTTATTAATAGAAAAATGATAACAGGAAATGCATCCATCTTATTTACATTAATGAATCACTTCTCTGCTGTTACAGTAATTATCCCTTTCATTATGCGCCGGCAAAAAACTCATGCCTTAATAAAAATCTTATCTAATCTACAATATTGAGTCATTAAAATAATGAAACTAGGCTCAGCTGAGGAATATTATCTTAGCCCATACTAAATACCGTAAAAAATGAGGAACTTTTCACCTAAGGACCGCTTGGCAGGCAAAGCATTAAAGGCTATACGTTCATAAGATTTTATAATACCAATCTTTGTGTTCTATTTAGGCAATAAATAATCAATGGTCACTCCTTCGCAATTTAGACCCTTAGCTCTTCTCATCATATCAATGAGCCTAGCGGTAATTTTTATTACACAAAAAGCAGACGCTCAACTCATTGTGGAAATGAAGCTACCTAAAACACATTACTTATCTTATGAACCAATGGTCGCCAATGTGACTGTTTATAATCGAGCCGGAAACGATTTGATACTGGGTGGGCCAAAGGGCAAAGGCTGGATGACCTTTGACGTTTATCGTGACGGACAATTACTATCACCACGAAACATCGGTGGAAAGTTTGAAACGATGCTGCTAAAATCAGGACGCAGTATAACAAAAAAAATAGACATCAATAAACTATACCCTGTATCAGATTACGGTAGCTACACCATTAATGCTTCGGTCTATTTTCCACCTCAAAGAACTTATTTCAGTTCTAAAAAAATTCGAGTTAACGTAGCTGACGCAAGGGCCTTTTGGAAACAATCATTCGGTGTATCCCAAGGCCGCAATAAACTTGCCAGCTTTAGACAATTCTCTCTACACGAGCACAGAGGAAATTCTTCAAATTCAGCTCTGTACGTAAGACTCAGAGAAACAAAAGGAACCAAAGTATATTGTACTTTTTCACTTGGCAGATTCATCAATGTAAGAAAACCTCAAGCCACTATCGATTCTCAGAGCAGGCTCCATGTGATGCACATGATAAGTCCAAGAATTTATTCCCATGCAAGAGTCAGTTCAGAAGGAACATTCCTAGGAAATGATTATTATCGTGAAACTGCAGACACGAGACCTTCTTTAGTAATTGACTCTGCCGGAATAGTGAAAGTCGTAGGAGGCATTGCTTATGATCCAAATAAGCCTCCGGCACCAAAAGAAAAGCCTCGATCTGCTTCTGAATTGCCTCCTGGTTTAATATCAAACTAGAATTTGTTTTACCTTTAAAATTCGAAGTATCAAGCAGTGAATAATTTTAGAATCTATAAAACTTGCCGATTATTTAGTCTTTTCCTATCGCTGATAATCTTCAATTATATAAAGGATGAAGTCAGGGCCGTTCCTTTTACAAAAGTTATTCTGGACGCTGGTCATGGAGGCCATGATCTTGGAGGCACTTTCGGATTAACTTTTGAAAAACATCTTGCCCTTGATGTGGTGCGAAGAGTCGATGTTTATCTTAGATCCCAAGGGATCAGCACAAAGTTGACTCGCTCAAATGACTCATTCATTTCCCTTCCAAGAAGAGCAAGAATAGCAAATGCAGAATCGGGTGCCATTTTTGTCAGCATCCATTTCAACCATGCACGTAGCAGAAAAGCTGCGGGCATTGAAACTTTTTACCATAGTAGGAATAAACAAAGCCTCAAACTTGCTCATATGGTGCAGTCGGCTGCACTTTACAAGACAAGGGCAGGCAATCGAGGGGTCAAAAAAGCCAACTTCCTAGTCCTATCCAAAAATAATCGGCCAGCCGTTCTTTTGGAATGCGCATTCCTATCAAATTCTTCAGATCGGTACCGTGCTCTTGATCCAGAGTACAGGCAACGAATCGCTGAAGCCGTTGCGATGGGCATAATAAAATTTCGCCAATCAAAGTAAACATTTGAATGCAATATTAGTTTTCTATTAGCGCAATTAATAGCGTCTCACTATGATCCTCAATCCAGAAGAAATTGCTGAAGCCGAGAATCAACTCATTGCGGGCGGTCTAAACCCCGAGCCACTCATGGATGAAGCGGGTCAGGGAATAGCAAAAGCTGTATCCCAGTTCTTTCCTAATCCTGGCACTTTAATTGTATTTGTTGGTAGTGGACACAATGGAGGAGATGCTCTGGTCGCTGCAAAACATCTCAAAAAAGATGGATGGATAACTCAGTTACGGTTAGCTACTTCCCCTGACCAACTAAAGCCACTCACTACAAAAAAATTACACCAATTTGAGAGGGAAAAGATAAATCCAACATTAGAGATACCCAAACCCCAACATCATCCACTGATAATTCTAGACGGGCTCTTGGGAATAGGAGCAGCTGGAGGACTACGACCTGGGTACCTTGAAGCCGCCAATGAAATGAATGAACTTCGGAAATCTCATGCAGCTCACACTTTTGCAATCGACATTCCCTCGGGACTCGACGGGCTTTCCGGTGAAGCTCATGAAGGAGCTGTAATTGCAGACTTCACTCTGACCATTGCCCATCCAAAGACAGGCCTTCTAGTAGATCAAGCAATCAATAATGTGGGAAGGCTTGTATTAATTGAGCTGCCATCAATTTGTGCATTACCCGGACAAGGAGACACGGGAGCCATGCTGATCACTGCAAGTAGTTTAGCAGGAATAAATAACCGGCAGGAACATGACACGCATAAAGGAACGTGTGGACACATAGCAATCATAGGCGGAAACAATGGAATGAATGGCGCTGCAGTGCTTGCAGCTATTGGAGCCGCTAGGGGTGGAGCAGGACTCGTAACTATTGTTGCTCATGAAGATTCTTACGAAAGTTTGGCAACAATGGCTCCTCCGGAAATCATGGTCCGGTCATTCAAATCATATGCTCAAGTATCAGACATGGATTTTGATACTCTAGCCATTGGTCCGGGACTGGGCCAAGGTTCCTGGGACCCTGAGATACTCGATTTGTTAGTTTCAGACATTAGACCAATTGTCATCGATGCGGATGCTCTCAATCTAATTGCAAGAAATGAGCCAGGTGATCTTGTCAATGCTCCTGCTCCTAGACTATTGACACCGCACCCTGGAGAAATGCAAAGACTGTACCCAGAAACTTTAGGATCTAGGCGTGAGAGCGCAGAAGGATTAGCAAGAATGACAGGTTCAACTGTGCTCTTAAAAGGAGCCAGAACAGTCATCGCATCAGAATCTGAAACTATACCCACTGGATTCAACTCCACAGGTAACAGCGGCATGGCTACTGGAGGAGTAGGGGACACTCTTACTGGACTCTGTTCTGCATTAATTGGCGGAGGAATATCGGTCTATGATGCAGCATGTCTAGGTTCATGGATCAATGGAAGAGCCGCAGAACACGCAATATTCAATGACAAAGAATCTAGAAGGTCCCTCCTTGCTAGTGATCTTCCGAAGCACTACGGTCAAGCATTCAAAGATCTTGAAAGATACTCTTTCTGATTGAATTCAATAGTATTAGCTTCAGTTCAACACCATGGACCCAGTCAAAGCGCAAACATTATTTTATATAGCTACGCTCGCTGTCTTTGGCACTGTTGGAGGTCTAATTCTCTTTTGTTCCATACGGACCTTTGCAACAAATAGCAAAGACAAAAAAGAAATAGAAGCTATTCCTGGGAAAATCGATATTATCGATCTTCTCTTTGCCCTCACCATCATTTTTTTCTTTTACGGAAACACCGTAATGCTTTTCCAAAATTCAATGAATTCAGGTGATGCCTCGCCAATAGAAAAAAACGGCATGACCCTTTCTGATGCCATTTTAAATAACATTATCTTTCTCATGATTGGCGCTTTCGTGTTTTCATTTGGTTCCTTTATTCGTGGAAGAAATCCTAATCAGGTCTTCGGAATCAATAAAATCTCATTTGGAAAGGTCCTGGCCTGGGGATTCGGAGCAATGGTGCCCGTATACATCCTTCTAGGCTTCGGCAGCTTCATAACACAATTAATCATTCCATCAAAAGAACAAACGCCGGAAATGCAGGAGATTGTTCAAACAATGATTTCCAGTAATGATATTACAATCCGCATTGCTATTTTGTTTTCAGCCATAATCGTAGCCCCGATAGTCGAAGAAATTATCTTCCGTGGATACATTTATCCGGCACTGAAACGATATTCTCATGGTCTCTTTGCAGGATTTATGACCTCGCTACTCTTTGCAGTCGTGCACGGCCATGTAGAAGGACTCGTTCCTCTACTATTTTTAGCAATAATATTAACCCTCTGTTATGAAAAGACGGGTTCAATCTTTGTTCCTATCCTAATTCATGCTCTATTCAATGGGATAAATTCTTTTATTATTCTGAATCCACCCAATGGCTAATTCTTCCAAGAAGATCAAAGAAATTGGAGAAGATCTACTCATTAAACGGATCACCAAGGGTCTACCCCTTGGAGAAGATGTCGTAGCGGGAGCAGGCGATGACTGTGCGGTAATAACGAACAATGACTCTCAATCATACCTATTGTTAAAAATTGATTGTGTCATTGAAGGCATTCATTACATGAAATTGACTCCACCATCGGCCGTTGGCTACAAGGCTCTTTCACGGGCAATAAGTGACATCGCAGCTATGGGGGGAACACCCAAACATGCGATGATAAGTTTATCTCTAAGGCCTGAATGTAATGTATCTTATGTGAATTCCCTATACCATGGCCTATTAAAAGCATCCTCACCTTATAATATCAGCATCGTTGGTGGAGAAACTGCTAGTTGCGGAAAAAATGGAACTCCTTCCGTCACAGTTTCTCTGACTGGTGAGGTAAGAAAAGATCATTGCTGTTTCCGTTCACAAGGCAAGTCAGAAAACGCTCTTTTTGTTACTGGAAAACTGGGAAAATCTTTAAATGGGCATCATTTGCGATTCACTCCTCGTATTGAAGAAGCCCAATGGCTCACAAAGAAATTCAAACCCACTGCAATGATGGATCTGAGTGATGGACTCGCATCTGATTTGCCTCGCCTAGCAAAATCTAGCAATTGCGGTTACTCCATTGAGACAAAAACAATACCAAGGACAAGAGGAGCCAGTATTAAAGAAGCTCTCTGTGATGGTGAAGATTATGAGCTGCTATTTGCAATTTCTTCGAAGAATTGTAAAAATCTAGAAACGGCTTGGCTGAAAAAATTTCCAAGTCTTGCATTAACGCGTATTGGAAAACTCAGCCCTAAAGGAACTGCAAATCCTGACTTAAAAGGAGGATGGAAACATTTTTAACCAAAGCATTATGAAAGATCTAATCATTGATAATGAAGAAGCAATGGTGGAAGCAGGTAAAAATCTAGGATCTAAGGCAAAGCCTGGTGACACCTTTGCATTGATTGGAGATCTGGGTGCTGGAAAGACCCATTTCACAAAGGGCTTAGTTGAGGGATCCGGATGCGAAAGTTCAGTAACTAGTCCAACTTTTCCTCTTCTGCATGAATATCTTCAAGGCAAAGTTCCAATTTACCACTTTGATTTTTACAGAATCAATTCAGTTCATGAATTAATTGATATCGGATGGGAAGATTACGCTGAGTCGGATGGAATCTGTGTAATAGAATGGGCTGATAAATTTACGGAGATTATACCAAATAATGCAATATGGTTTCGGCTTAGCATCAAAGATAATGGATCAAGAATTATTCAAAAAATTATCAACTAATGAATGCGACTCTCGCCATAGATACCTCCACTAAAGAAGGAAGGGTCAGTGTTCTTTCAGAAAATAAGATCATCTTTAATGAGATATTCACTTCTAAAAGATCCCACAACTCACAAATATTTGCTCCTCTCCAAGAAGCACTCATGTCCTGCGACCGTGCGCCTTCTCTTATCGTTGTCGGCACAGGTCCTGGATCCTACACAGGAATAAGAATTGGAATCGCTGCGGGTCTTGGTTTATCAATGGCATTAGAAATTCCCATCATTGGAATACCTTCCATTTGTTGCGCAGAATGTACGGATCAGAAATCCTCCTATCAGGCAATAGGAGATGCCCGACGCGAATCTTGGTATATTGCTACAGTAAAAGGCCATAAAATAATTTCAGGTCCAGAACTATTAGAATCAGTCGAATCACTTAACAAAAAAATTGAAGTTAATCAGAATAGAACCTTTTGTTTTGATGAAAGCATTTCATTGCCCGGCATCGAAAAAACAAATCCTTGCACTCAGAAACTTGCGCGAATCGCTTCAGAACTTTCAGATCAAGAAATTAATGAACTAAAATCAATTCCTACAGAACCTATATATCTTAGAGCTCCATTCATCACTCAACCCAAAAAATTAGGCAAGAATGTGCCTAAATTGGATAGCTCATGCTAGAGCGAATTTAATGTTTCCGTAATTCCCACAAGATTCTATTATACCCATTAAGTTAACAGGGAAAAGGACTTGGTATTCAGCTCCCATATTTTTATTTTTTATTTCCTGGCTCTTGTCTTAGGAGCTTACTACGTCGCACCCAAGAGAGGGCGTCATTTAGTGCTAACTACCTGCAGTTATATTTTCTATGCATGGTGGAATCCTTGGTTCGTTTTTCTGATGCTAATATCAACTGCTGTTGATTTTCACTGCGGAAAAAAAATTTATGTAAATAAATCCTCAACAATAATACGTAAATCTTGGGTCATCGTATCAATAATTATAAATCTTGGGATCCTTGCCTTCTTCAAATATGCAGGATTCTTTTCTCAAAATGTCTCAGTCTTAGCAAAAGTATTAGGCCTAGGGGAAGTAGCGCTACCTCCATTTTTTAACGAGATCATTCTCCCTGTAGGTATCTCGTTTTATACATTCCAATCAATGTCCTACACGATTGATATATACCGAGGACATGCAAAACCAGCCAATAATTTTTTAAGCTTCGCCTGTTATGTCTCCATGTTCCCACAACTCATTGCGGGTCCCATTGTTCGGTACGGAAGCATCGCAGATCAGATCCGCTCGAGAGTACATTCTGTTGAAAATTTTATTTATGGCTTCACTAGATTTAATTTTGGTTTTGCAAAAAAAATTCTTCTGGCCAACCCAGTTGGAGAAATTGCTGACCTTTGCTTTGGTGCTGGGGATCAATCTCTTAGCACTCCCATTGCATGGATAGGGGCATGCTCTTATGCATTCCAGATATATTTTGATTTCTCTGCCTACTCTGACATGGCTATTGGGCTCGGGAGAATGTTTGGATTCTCGTTCAAAGAAAATTTTAACTCCCCCTATAAATCTGCGTCGATCACGGAATTCTGGAAACGTTGGCACATTTCTTTATCAGGTTTTCTCCGCGATTATCTATACATACCACTAGGCGGGAACCGGAAGGGGGCTAGAAGAACATACTGTAACCTGTTAATCGTAATGCTCATCGGAGGTCTTTGGCACGGTGCTCAGTGGACATTCATCGCTTGGGGTGGAATTCACGGGATTTTTCTCGTCATTGAAAGATTTACAGGCCCATCAAAGTATCTATATAAATGCCCAAGAGCTTTAAAGATAGGGATAACTTTTACAGTATTATTATTTTCTTGGGTATTCTTTCGTGCTGAAAACTTCGAAAGGGCATTCTTTTATCTAAAAGCGATGATCGGGTTAAGTGACACGACTTCCGCATCATTAATTTTAATGAGCCAAGTGACGCGACCCATAGTTCTCTTCATAATTCCAATCTCATTCGTCTGTACATTTGTTTTACCTAATACTGGGCAAATCCTTCAAAGGTTAACCATTGAAAAAGTCATTACCGGACTCTTTCTAATGATCCTAGCACTATCTATGATGTTCACTCAGGAATTTAATCCTTTTCTATATTTTCAGTTTTAGAAGATCACATGCAAAACCCTTACAAAGAGATTAGTGCAGATATCGAAGTTCATGTGAGCCGAAGAGCGGCGGCAATTAGCATCTTTATCTTTTTGTGCATCATTATATTACCTCCTCTTTATCAGAATATATTTACACTTAACAAATCATTAAATAGTGATGATAACAGTGTCTGGGTACCTGTAATCGAAATCTTCAAGAAGAGTTCGGAAAATACAATCGGAGAACATCTTCAGGAATATGAAAATAATTTAGAATCTGCTGAATTTACTGATCCTCCTCGCCGCTTAGTACAAACACTATTGTCGAAAGGCCCACTACGTGAAGGGAGCGGTAAAACAATGATCGGGAAAGATGGTTGGTTATTTTTAAAAACAGCATTGGAATCACTGACCGGTTACGGCCCAATCGAAATTGAACCCACTTCCGTATCTCAAGACCCTAGACGAGTTCATTGGCAATCCCCGTTAACCTCTATTGAACGATTCGCAGAACAACTAAATGAGTTCGGAGTCGAGCTTGTCATCGTGAGTATTCCAGTAAAACCAATGATTTATCCAGAACATCTTAGCCGATCGGCAAAAGATCCGGTCATTCATCCAGATTCTGAAACTTTTTACTCATACCTAAAAAAGTTACCGAACGTTGATGTCCTGGACCTCACTTTGCCACTATCGAAACTCAAATCTAAGTCAAAAGTATTCCTTAAACAAGACACTCATTGGACTCCGGAAGGGATGGAAGCTGCTGCGAAAATTATTGCCCAATATATCAAATCTAAGAATTGGGATTATAGAAAAATAAATCTAAGAACGGGATATGATGAAAATCGTAGCTCATTGGGTGATCTAGTCGAAAGCCTCAAAACTTACGGCAAAATATTTGATGTTGAAACGGTAATAACCTCACCAGTTATAGGTAAAACTGTTGATCGAGAATCACCCATTATTCTTCTGGGCGATAGTTTCACAAATATTTACTCAACAGACACAACACTTCATTGGGGCAAAAATGCCGGCCTAGCAGATCATATCGCATTGAACTTGGGAGGACCACTTGATGTTATTGCAATCAATGGTGGGGGTGCCACCGAAGCGAGAAAAAAACTCGCCTCCAGAAGAGGAAGTGCAACATTAATGCAAAAGAAAAAAGTAATTATCTGGGCCATCACTGCGAGAGATCTTTTCCTCTCTTCAACACAAGCTCATAAAGCACGTGTTCATTGGGAAGACGTTAATTTTGATAAGCGTAAACCTAAAGAGAGTCTTGTATCATTAGCTGAGGTTAATGCTCGAATGCTATCAAAGCCTAAATTACCTAATCCAAAATCGACCACTTATAGCTCACTATTATATGGTGCCGATTACGAAGTACTGAAAACAATTTCTGGTAAGATTGAAACGGATCAAAACAAAATAGCAGTGATTCATTGGGCCTACAAAAATCGCCAAATGCTACCCAGCTCAAATTATAAAGTTGGGGAGGAAAGGCACCTAAATCTGGTTCCTTTTGATCAAATGAAAGAATTGAGAACACTCGAACAGCATTACGATGGTGATCTTTTCGATTTTTACTGGGATTTACCGGAGGCTAGCAATGAAACACCTAAAAAATCTATAATACATCAAGAAAATGCATCAAATAGCCACATCATCGCTTCTGCCGGCTGTGGCTTATTTGCCCTAATTCTAGTCTTTGTAATGAAATTAATCGGAAAACATAATAAGTAATGAAGTGTTTTGGATTTGACCAATGCTCCGAAACAATGCACCATTCTCGCCCGCTCTGAAGCGATAGATTTAAATAAAACCAGAACAAATTCCAATGAACGCACGCATCTATAGAGAAAAAAACGCTGACATGAAAACCTTGAAAGGTAAAACCTTTGCCGTGATCGGTTTCGGTTCTCAGGGTCATGCCCACGCGCTAAATCTCAAAGAAAGTAAGGTCAATGTCATCATCGGCCTCTACAAAGGTTCAAAATCTCGTGCAGTAGCAAAAAAACTTGGATTCAAGGTCTATGATACTGCTGAAGCTGTAAAAAGAGCGGATGTTATTTTCATTGCCGCACCCGACACAAAAATTGGAGAAATTTACAAGAAAGACATAAAGAAAAATCTCACCAAAGGAAAAACACTCGGCTTCAGTCATGGTTTTGCAATCCATTATGGGACCGTGGTACCGCCTGAAGACGTAAACGTAATCATGGTGGCTCCAAAGGGGCCGGGGCACATTGTCCGTCGTCAGTTCACTGAAGGAAAAGGAGTTCCCGCTCTCATAGCAATACACCAGAACCCGGGAAAGGATGCTAAAAAGATTGCTCTTGCATGGGCTCATGGTGTTGGAGGAACTCGAGGTGGAGTTATAGAAACGACTTTCAAAGAAGAAACTGAAACGGATCTATTCGGAGAACAGACCGTTCTTTGTGGTGGCGTCAGCGCTCTAGTCACTGCAGGATTTGAAGTTCTTGTCGAAGCTGGCTATCAACCTGAAATGGCATACTTTGAATGCCTTCATGAATTGAAACTTATTGTAGATCTAATGAATGAGTCTGGCATCGCTGGCATGAGATTTTCGATATCGGAAACAGCAGAATGGGGCGACGTTAGCGTCGGACCAACTATCATCGATAATGCTACCAAGAATAAAATGAAGAGGGCATTGAAAAGGATCCAGAATGGACAATTTGCTGAAGAATGGATCAAAGAAAACAAGAAAGGGCAGAAGAAATTCAATAAACTTCGTAAGGCTGGAGAAGAACACGGAATTGAAAAAGTAGGCAAACGTCTGCGTGGACTCATGCCATGGATCAAAAAGCGTTCTACAAAAGGAGCCCAAGCATCTTATTCGTAGGTCAGTCAAACCTTCAACTTTCACTATAAAAAAGTCGAGGCACTCCTCGGCTTTTTTTGTGTTATATTATAATGCACTGCCCATTAGGTACCCCACAAATCATCCAGATATGAGCTCAAATAGAAAAGTTATTATCATTCTCTTTTCTACTATCATTAGTGCAAATATGTTATTGGGAATTGCTCCGTTGAGCACAAATATCGGAAAATCAATCAGTAAGAGACTAGATCCAATTCGGTGGACAATTGGTTTGGGCCAAAAGTGGGACATGTTTCATAGCATTCCAACTCATCACAGCCTAAAAATCTATCTGACAGCTAATGATGCATCAGGAAAAGAACATCGGTATGGAGCCGGATTACCTTCTTTCAAAGAAATATCGCCAAAAAAACTGATACGGTATCACTACACTTTTTTAAGACTCTTTAATGACCCTCTCAATGAACCTTTTAAGAAATCTTATATCGAATCAGTAAGCCAGGCCTTACTGAAAACTGATCCAAGACTTCGGCAATTTACCATTCATTTTTATCATGGCCGAATAAATACTCTGGAAAGTATTCGTAACGGTGCCGACATTTCTACAACAAGAACTGAAAAGTTTGGACCTTATAAAATTCAAGGGAAAATGAAAAGATAATGAATGCATTTTCCCGACTATGGTTAAAAAATATCGACTCGAGACGCTACGCTATCACTCGTATTGGGTTCGCATTATTATTGTTATCTCATTTTGTTCACTTATTTCCATACAGGGACAACATTCTTAGTAACGTGGGAATGAACAATTCATCTGCCGCTATAATTGGTTTCCACGAATTAACTGGCGGCACTTCGATTTCAATCTTCAACTATTTTGAATCTTCTACCGAAGTAACAATTATCTTAATTATTGCAATCATTTCAGCTCTAATCTTGGCGTGGGGAAAATGGGCAAGAACTACTCTATTTATTTGTTTCTTTATACAGTTATCTCTCATTCATAGAGCTCCAGTCTCAACCACAGGATGGGATTCCATCTTAACAAACCTTGGATTTATCCTCCTCTTCAGCCCACTGGGTAAAGATTGGAATCCTTGGAACCTTTTTAAACAATGGAATAAAAATCAAATTAATCTACGAGCCTCTCAGTACGGATTAGTTTTAATTCAATTACAGGTATTTATTATTTATTGGCAAACAGTCATACAGAAGATGGGTGACCAATACTGGGCAAAAGGAGAATCCATTACCTATTTTCTACTATCTCATCATGGAAGATTTAAGGGGTCCTGGCCAGTTACATGGCATGAACTATTCGATAAAATTAATTACCTGATTCTGCTCGTCGAATTAGCAATACCTGTCTTACTATGGATAAGAAATACAAGAAAAATAGGCTTGTGGATAGGAATAGGATTCCATCTGAGTATTGCCATTCTAGGAATTAATCTAGCGCTGTTCAGCCTCACAATGATCGTATCTTATTTGGCTTTCATCGACCCATGGCCGGCACCCTATAAGTTAAAGAGTTCTACTAAATGAGTATCTATTAGCCTAAGCATATCCTTCTATAAGCATCTTCGTAATCAGTAAAATCTGTAAAAAGAAGGTCCGGATCATAATTCGCGAGGTCCTGATACGAAATTGATCCGCTAGAAACAGCAACGGCTTGAGCGCCCATTGCACGAGCACAATGAATATCTTTAGGCGTATCACCAATTACAGTTACTGGAGCTCTGGCCAGTTCAAGTCCATGGTAAGAACCTCCCCTTTTTAAAGCAATAGGACCAAGCTCATTGCGATCATGATGATCATCTCCATAAGCACCAAAACGAAAATATTTATCCACTCGGTATTTTTTTAGTTTTAAAGCAGCACCAGAAGCAATGTTACCCGTTAAGAGACCCAGTATCAGCTTACCTTTATTCGCTTCGCAAGAAAGCTTCTCTAGCAGTTCTGCAATGCCAGGCATCAAAGAACCAGTGTAACTTGGATCAGATAAGTTATTTTCGAGGCACTGGAGATATTGTGCAAAAAATAATTCACGTTCAATTGCTACATCTTCAATTCCAAGTGCTTCAAAAATTTCAATTACAAGTCCAGAATCTGTACTACCAGCCATGTCCAAGTGTAAAGAGCCTCCACATTTCTCTAATTGTGAAGGATAATTATCCTGAATGGCACTATAAAATGCCTTGATCCCTGCACCTCCCGTACTCAACAAAGTACCATCGATATCAAAAAGAATGACCTGCGGAATATCCGGCATTATTGACTCTTAATAGAATAAGTGCCTAGCCTCGCTTAAGTTTTGGCCGACCATCATCCCCTTCTAACATCGCAATTTCATCAACAACGTCTAAATGATGATGATCTTCGTTAGGCCTTTCAAATTCTTCAATTTCGTCCTCACCCTCATCATCATCAAAGTCATCATCAACTTCGTCGGGCAAATCACCATGATTTTTGAATTTGGGTTTTTGTAAATGTTTAGGTAAAGGAGAAAGCATCATAGTGATATTTCTACCAGTCAGTTTCGGCTCCATATCAATATGAGCAACGCCAGAAAGATCCTCTTTAACTTCTTTCATCAATTCAAACCCAACTTCTTTATGCGCCATTTGACGACCGCGAAACATTAATTGAATTCGCACCTTATCTTCTTCCATTAGAAATGACTCGGCACGAGTGACTTTCATATTATAATCATTCTCGCCAATACCAGGTCTGAACTTAACTTCTTTGAGCCGATGCGTCTTTTTAGGTTGTTCTTTTTTCAGCTTCTTCTGGTCGTACTTGTACTTGCCGTAATCAACGATCTTGCACACAGGAGGACGGGCATTAGAGGAAACCTCTACAAGGTCCAGACCCACACTCTTTGCCTTCCTCACAGCTTCATGGGTATCCAGAACACCTAGCTGCTTCTCTCCATAAATGACTCGAACTTTTGGAGCCCTGATCCGATCATTGATCCGATCTCTGGGAGCCCATTTCCTGAAGTTTTTCTTTTTTGGCCTAGCGATAACAGTTCTTTCTTTTAAATGTTAGTTAAAAATATGATAATACATCTTTTGGAATCTACCCACATATAAAAAATTAAATAATAGTATTAGATAAATAATCAATCTCTTATATCAGAGTGAACGTGAACTGACTTCATCAGTGAACCGAGATATGAACTCTTCGGGGCACAAGGCACCGAGATCTCCGCGATTGCGATGACGTACTGAGATAGTGTTGGTTTCAACTTCATTAGCACCAATAATTAACATATATGGAATCTTTTCGAGCTGGGCAAGTCTAATTTTCGCTCCAATCTTCTCTGCAGAGTTATCCATGGACGCTCTTGCCCCCACTCCAAGTAGTTTATTTAGCTGTTCACTCGCCTGTTCTGAAAACTTTTCCGAGATAGGTAGAACCCTGACCTGCTCAGGTGAAAGCCAAGTAGGGAATGAACCTTCAAAGTGCTCTATTAGTACGGCAACGAACCTCTCTAGTGACCCAAAAGGTGCCCGATGGATCATTACTGGGCGGTGCGGTTTATTATCCTTACCTATATAACTAAGATCAAATCTTTCAGGTAAATTATAGTCAACCTGAACAGTTCCTAATTGCCACTCGCGACCAATAACATCCTTCACGACAAAATCAATTTTTGGACCATAAAACGCAGCTTCTCCTGATTCTTCAGTGAATGGGACATCCAAAGAACTGGCAGCTTCCCGCAGAGCTGATTCGGCCCGGTCCCAGTTATCCGGATCACCAACATATTTTGTAGAGTCTACGTCTCTCAGCCCGACCCTAACGCGATAATCAACAATTCCAAGAGTAGTCAACACTACTTTAACCAATTCAAGGCATCCCATTATCTCCTCCTGCACCTGATCATCAGTACAAAACAAATGTGCATCGTCTTGAGTAAATGATCTGACCCTAGTTAGACCTCCAAGCTCCCCAGACTTTTCCCAACGATACACTGTACCAAACTCAGCTAATCGAATAGGAAGATCTCGATAACTATGGTGCTCACTAGAATATATTTTTATATGATGAGGACAATTCATCGGCTTTAGTAAAAATCCTTCAGCCTCACCTGACTTGAGTCGATTAGTCAGTTCGCCACAGGAACAACCCTCTTCAGCTAGTGCAGACATTGATTCTCGGCCCACGATAGGAGAAAACTGACTCTCTTCATAATAAGGAAAGTGTCCGCTGGTTTTATACAAATCCAACTTACCAATGTGTGGAGTATATACCTGGCTATACCCTTTTTTTTCTAGCTCTCCAGCTATGAACTTTTGTAATTCATTACGAATAATAGATCCTTTTGGCTTCCATAAAACGAGTCCCTGGCCAACTGATTCATCAAAATGAAATAAACCTAAATCACGGCCCACTTTTCGATGATCCCGTTTCTTAGCCTCTTCTAACTGTTCTAGATATTCATTAAGCTGAGTCTTATTCTTGAATGAGGTCCCGTAAATACGCTGAAGTTGTGGATTCGTCGAATCGCCTTTATAAAATGCGCTTGCTACTGACATCAGTTTAAACGCTTTACAATTACCTGTCCGCGGAACGTGAGGCCCGGCACAGAGATCCCAAAAATCCCCATTCTTAAAAATTGAAATTTCTTCTCCCTCCGGAATATCTTCTAATAAATCAATCTTAAAGGTCGAAGACTTGCTCCTTTCACTGAGGGCAGCTAACCGACCACTCTGGGCCAAATTCAGAGCCTCTTCCCTTGAAACAATGATTCGTTCAAAGGTCTGGTTCTCTTTGACAATCTTAAGCATTTCATCCTCAATCATTGCAAAATCCTCGGGAGAAATTCGATGCTCTAATTCAACATCATAATAAAAGCCATTTTCGACTGGAGGGCCTGCAGCAAACTGAGAATCTGGCCATATTTTTGCTATGGCAGTTGCTAGAATATGGGCTGTAGAATGCCTGAGTCGCTCTATATCTGACATTTGTGAGCGCTCTTCGAGTGTCTTTCTATCGTTACTTTCCGCCATAATGTAAAAGGTAACCCCTTAACCAACTGAAGGACATTTACAACTTGAAACCCTCTCATATGTGAGGATTGTACTGTGGCTACGGGGTGTAGCTCAGCTTGGTCAGAGCGCCTGCTTTGGGAGCAGGAAGCCGTAGGTTCGAATCCTATCACCCCGACCATTTTCCATTAATATTGAATATTTTAAGTGTTTTTTTCAAAAATAGCTTAGAAAAGTTTCAATTCTGAAGTGCAAAATACCGAATCGCTGTTAACAAAAGTTAGGGAGTCCTTTGACTCTGCAAAATGGCAATTCAGAGAAGTTACTGAAAAAAAAGTAATCGAATCTGAATTCGAGGCGCATCACGCAAAAGTTCCTCTCCATGTCCAAGCATTTGAGGAACTTGGGGCTATTTCAGTGGTTTCTAGGCTGTCTTTCACTGTGAATCCATCAGTTCAAGCCTCTGTTCATGATGCTCTAATGCGCACAAATATTACTCTTAGCATTGGAAATTTCGAAGCAGATCCAGACAATGGTGAAGTCTATTTCCGAATCACTAATGTCTTTTCTGATAGTCAACCTGATGTTGAAATTATTACAAGTTTGGTACGCACTGCGATAGTAGAAATGGATCGTATCACTCCTTACCTTGCTGAAATTATACGCGATCCAAATCAGTCCATTTCTAACCTTCTTGCCCGCGAGGATCTTCTTCCAGAAATCAAATCTGATTTTGATTCTGGGACAAAGTAAATTCGATCTTCATTGGGAAAGATATCCGCATCTGATCAATGTTTTAATTTATTTTCAAGCCCTAGCCAGAGACTGCCTTTTGAAAAAATAGCATATAAATTCCAACAGCTATTAGAAAAACTCCAAAAGCCACCCTTAAGGAATCAGAGGATAAGCTTTTCATAATCTCTGATCCTAATAATGCTGCAACTACGGCAGCGATAGCAGCGAAGCTGGCGATTCTCCAATCAACTAAACCTGCTTGAGCATAACGGAACGAAGAAACAGATGCCGTCACAATCATAACTGCAAGTGACGTTGCAATAGCTTGTTTCATTGAAAGTCCAAGGAATCCCTTGAATGCGGGAACCATAATTATACCACCTCCAACTCCGAGAAGAGAACCCAACAAAGCAGCCAAAGCTCCTATGATAATTGCTGAAAAAATTAAATGCATGAATGTTTTATATATAAAAAATTATTAAGATCCTGCAAGCAAACGAATCACAAGTCTTTCTAGAACAATTCGATGATCCAGTGCGCTCGTGACCAAGGACCGGTTAGCTTTTAAGCAATCAGCTAAACCTTGCCGTAAATTATCTAAAGAAAAATTTCTGCTCTCTGATGATGCTAGAAAAATAGGATAAACACTCAACCCTCCATCTTTCTTCTTTGGCAAATGAACAGTTTCAGATGCGGGTAGTCTAGACAACGCAGCTTCATAAGACCTATAATTACCACCGCCGCTGATCCCATGATGTTTAGCCAGATCCTTTGCAATCAATAATCGTCTAATGGTCGGCACTACTGCTGCAAGAAGAATGCCTATCGCATTCTCTCCCTGATATAACAAATGATCTATAATTCTCAAGGCCCCAGATAAATTCTTCTTTGCTATACTATTACCTAACTCAAAAACGACTCCTGATCTGGTAAGAGCCACCTGATTACTAACGTGTTCAACTGTAATGGTCCGATCATTATGTGAAAGAAATAGATCAATTTTTTCTAGCTCATTCCCAATCTGAGAAAAATCAGTGCCCGCTAACATCACAAAAAGTTCCAATGCTTCATCCTCAAAAAATAGACCCCTCTCCTTAGCAAGCTTTCGAACCTGTATTTTTATCTGGTCCTGCCAACCGTCCCTACTCATGTCAGGGCGATCAAATATCTCAATTTTACCCAACTTTGAAATCTTCTTATAAAATGACCTACGCTTATCAATTGAAGGTGCACTAAGAATAAACGTGATGCCATCCGGCAAACCACCCTCTAACACATTCATTAATGATTCGGCTGCGTCCAGAACTGATAATGCCTTCCCTGTCTGTGAATCTGCAAATATGGTCGCACCTTTGAGCCAGACTACTTTTTCTCCACCAAAGAAGGGTAATGTTTGGAGTGCTCCTATGGTTTGAGAGATAACCTTCACTGCAGCCTCTGCATTTTCAGCCACCCCATCAATGACCTCTGCTCCAAACTCCGCATCCTCGGAAGGGACAAGTTTTCCGAAACAATTGAGTGCAGCCTCCTTGAGGCGTGCCTCATCAGTGCCGACAAAAGCTAATATGTTAGTTGAAGCCTTACCGGAAGCTTTTTTCTTTGCAGCCACACTGCAATCTGATCTGCGATTTCATTCAAGAAAAGCAAAAAGAATAAAACAAAGCTAAAATCCTTTATACTTGATGAGCCCCCTCCTAGATGCATTATTTGAATAGTTAAATATTAGCCAGCTCTAGTCTGGATATTACAATATCTATTCCGTTGCTACAGTTTAAAAACCACTAAACATATTATGAAAAAATACAGTATTTTATTTTTAATCTTTGCCTTTGTCTGTGGGGCAATCAGTTGTGGCAAGAAAGAAGCCGACTCAACTACTCCGAACGAAGAACCTAAGGGATCATCTGAATTGACAAAACAGCCTGAGCCTGAGCCTGAGCCTGAGCCTGAGCCTGAGCCTGAGCCTGAGCCTGAGCCTGAGCCTGAGCCTGAGCCTGAGCCTGAGCCTGA
>SHBV01000051.1 GCA_004211885.1 Verrucomicrobiaceae bacterium | reverse complement strand
TTGCATTATTTGGTGTAGGGTCAGGCGCTTCTAGAATGCTATCAGGAGGAACGATCCCTCACCGCTTAATAGAAAAAGAAACGGCTAGTTTCTTCGGCAAAGATTCTTCGCTATTCTTTGCCAACGGGTACGGAGCCGCGCTAGGAACACTTGGCTCAATACTTCAAAAAGGAGATACAGTTATTCTTGATAAACTGTGCCATGCATCACTCATAGATGGCTCCAGACTAAGCGGTGCCACAGTTCGAACATTTCCACACAATAATATCGAAAAATTAAAAAATATTCTCAATTCAATTAAAGGAAACGATCAAACGGGAAAACGAATACTAATTGTTACTGAAGGAATATTCAGCATGGACGGGGACTCTTCTCCAATAAAAAAAATAATTGAACTGAAGGAACAATATCAAGCGTTGCTTTTGTTGGATGAAGCTCATTCTTTCGGAATAATTGGAGAAAACGGAAAAGGAATCGCTCACAAAGAAAGCCTCATCAATGGAGTAGACTTCCTCATGACAACTTTTGGTAAGTCCGCTGGAGCCGCTGGAGCAGTTACCATCTCGTCTAGGACATGGATTAAATTAATTCTCAATCGTGCAAGGAGTTTTATTTATTCAACTGCTCCCATGCCTTCACAAGCAGCTGGAGCCCTCGCTGGGCTCAAATTAATCAGAGGAAGCGTAGGTGAAGAGCGGAGAATATCTCTTCATAGAAACATAGCTCATCTATGCAATGAACTTAAGATTCCTAAACCCCTGGGAGCTATAATTCCATTAATCATTGGTGACGAATTAGATGCATTACGGATTTCTGAAAAACTTCACAATGCAGAAATTCTAGCACCCGCCATTCGATACCCGACAGTCTCGAAAGGATCTGCTAGGATTAGGATTACAATATCTGCAAACCATTCAGAAAAGGACATAGCGTTCTTAGCAGAGACAATAAAACGGTTATTAATTTGCACTTAAGACATTCAACTCCTGAGGACACAGAAAGATTCACTCACTTTAATAGATAAGCAGTTGATAATGAAAATATTTATCTATTTTTACGTTTATCTGACTTGCTCAAAACTATCTTGAAGTGTTTTCTAGTTCTATGCGTATTCTTGTCACCGGCGCCACAGGAAAAGTTGGCCAAGCATGCATTAGCGAAATTCTTCAATCATCAAATTTCGACAATGCATCAATCGTTGCATTTTGCCACAACAGAACTTTGAATCCTCATGACCGAATCAAGGTAATAAAAGGATCCATTGCAGACCAAAAGACTGTCACTGAAGCTCTTGAAGGAATCACTCACGTAATACACTTAGCAACCTGTAAAGAAACTCCAGAAGCAGTAATGGACGTTACCGTAAAGGGACTATTCTGGCTTTTAGAGGAATGTAGAAAAAGTTCAACATTTGAACATTTCATTCTGGTTGGAGGTGATGCCTCAATGGGACACTTTTTTTATGACCACCCGGTGCCTGTGACCGAAACTCAAAGACATACGGCATATCCTGGATGCTATGCTCTATCAAAAGTACTCGAAGAAGTAATGTTAGAACAATACCAAATACAATATAATTTTCCTGGCACATGCTTAAGAGCACCATGGATTATGGAAAAAGATGACTTCAAGTTTAGCCTGTCATTCGGAAAAGATGTTTTTGGAGGTCCTGTATGGAGAGACCTCGTAGATGAAAATGAAGCGAACCAATATCACAAGGATGGAACTATTCCTCTTATGCTGGATTCTAAAGATATTCCCATAAAAAGAAATTTCGTTCATGTCGATGATCTCGTAACAGCAATCCTATGTACAATTCTCAATCCAGTTCCAGCAAAGGGTCAAACATTTAACATTTGTATGGACGAGCCTGTAGATTATGAACAAGTCTCAAAATACCTTAAAAAAACCAGAAACATTGAAAGCGTCCCAGTAAAGACCAAATACTGCTCCACTTGGCTTGATAACACCAAAGCCAAATTTCTTTTAGATTGGAGCCCCAAAGTTAGCCTATATGAACTAATTGATCGGTCTTGGAATTACTCGAGAAATGAAGAGGATGTTCGTAAGATCTGGTACCCCGGATAATTGATGAAAAAACAATTTTTGATATTCTCTCTAGCTATAACATTTCTCACAAAGGATTGTTTTGCTAATTGGCCACAATTCCTAGGACCTCAACGTAATGGAACTACTCAAAATGAAAATGTCCCCTTGGAATTTACGAATGGAGAACCAAAAATTGACTGGGAGCACTCAATAGGTAATGGGTTCTCCGGACCAGTAGTATCCAATGGCCATGTTATAATTTTTCACCGAAAAGGCGACCAATCGGTTACTGATTCGCTTAACATTGAAGACGGTAAAATTGTGTGGACTCATCAGTATGAGACTGATTACGTCGATGACTTTGGATTTGATAACGGTCCAAGAGCAGTGCCCCTCATTAATGATAAAAGAATCTTTATATTTGGAGCAGAGGGCATGATCCACTGCCTTCAGGCTAAATCTGGAAAAGAAATCTGGAAAAGAAATCTAAGAAAAGAATTAGGCTCGTCGAAGGGTTTTTTTGGAAGGGCTTCTTCTCCTATTATTATTGGAAGCACATTAATCATTCAGGCAGGAGGAAAGGGATGCGGAATCATCGGTTTGGACCCTGCAACAGGGACACTCAAATGGAAAGCCACCGATCACGAAGCCGGCTATGCTTCTCCCATTGCCTCGAAGATCAAAAATCAAGAAGTTGCCATTCTCTTTACTAGGACAGGTTTTTTATGTATCGAAGCAACTTCCGGTAAGATTCTAATCGAAAAACCTCATCGGGCAAAAATGCATGCCTCAGTGAATGCGGCAAGTCCGGTCCTAATTAAACCTGACCAAATATTCCTTTCTGCCTGTTACGGAGTAGGCGCTTCAGTATGGAAAATAGATCCACAAAATAAAAAGATTAACAAATTATGGGAACTGAACAACCGGCTTGACTCTCATTATGCGACACCAGTTCGATTTAAAGATCATCTAATTGGTTACCATGGTCGGCAAGAAACAGGAACAGAGATAAGATGCATCGAATCCTCAACAGGAAAAATAAAATGGAGTTCAAATCGCATCCCTGCTGGCAGTATCACCTTAGCAAATAAAACACTTATTATTTTAACAGAGAGAGGCGAGATGATACTTGCACCTGCTGATGAAGAAGATTTTAAACCTTCAGCTAGGGGCCAAATACTTGGAGCAGAAACTAGAGCGATGCCAGCATTGTCAAACGGAAGGTTTTTTGCTCGAGACAAAAAGAAACTGGTCTGCATTAAATTAAATCCTTAACAATTCTAGTATTAACATATAAAAAAGTACCATGTTCACAAAATACATCCTCTTTATAATTGTATTCACTCATACACTCAGAGCGCATGAAGCACACAATAATGATCCAGCCAAGGACATGATAAGTGCAGCAAACATCTTTATATCTTCGCTTAGCAAAGAACAAAAGTCCGAGGCGCTCTTCAAACCAAACGACGATCATCGTGAAGGATGGTATTTTATTCCCGATAAATTCATCAAACCCTCAGGAAAGCGCAAAGGGTTACTTATCAAAAACATGAATCCGCAACAAAGGTTACTGGCTCATGCCCTCCTAGCTAGCGCTATGAGTAGCGATGGTTATCGCCAAGCAACGACTGTAATGACACTCGAAGCAATTCTTCATGAATTAGAAAATAAAAATCCAATTCGCGATCCCGAACTATACTATGTATCTATTTTTGGAACGCCAGGACCCAAATCAAACTGGGGATGGAGATTTGAAGGGCATCATTTATCAATAAACATCAATGTCGCAGATGGTAAATTATTCTCCGTCACTCCATCATTCTTTGGAACGAATCCCGCGCGCTCTAAAGGAGGCGCTTTTGAGGGCCTTGAAGTACTCGCTGAGGAACAGATCTTGGCAAGAGAACTGGCCCAATCATTTGATGCCAATCAAAGTAAAATTGCCATTCTGCCTGGAAAAGCACCAGCAGATATTATTACAAAGCAACAGCGCATAGCTGAACGTAAAACTTTCATGCCTCCTAAAGGAATACCATTTGATAAGCTTAACAATGATCAACAACAGAAATTGAGAACTATAATCGATTCATATATTCTAAAATACAGACCGGAAATACTAAATGAAATTAACGGTAGAAAGAAAATTATTGGTAATAAAAATCTTCATTTTGCTTGGGCCGGAAGCCTAAAAGATGGAGAAGGCCATTATTACCGGATACAATCCAGTGATTTTCTTTTTGAATACGACAACACCCAAGGAGGAGCCAACCACGTACACGCAGTATGGCGTGACTTTGACGGCGATTTTGGTCGCGATATCCTCAAAGAGCATCACAAAGAGAAGCACTAGTAATAAATTAAAAGTCAGCCAGAGTTTCACTAAGAATATCAAAAATAGCTTGTCTTTCATCGGCTCCAAGATACTCATATCCCGATTGAGATGATTCTGAAGTCATTATTTCTTTAATTCTATCCAATACTGAATTTTTAAGAATTTCAGGGAAAGCGCTAAAGATCTTAGAATAAATCATGTAACTGCAACGATACTTAAAGAGCCGACTCTTAAGATCTAAATCACGAAGCGATCGGCCCATCGAATCAGTCTTGCCCTTAGCTTTAAATTCTTTAACAAATTTTCCTGTTTGATTAGCATCTACAACCTTTCCTCCTAAAGGGAATTCTTCCTTGAAGAGTAATTCCGATACGATAGTCTCTGTCAGCTCTTTTAGTAATTCGTTCAAATTGCCGGGGTCTTTTTTGCTCGATATTTTCTGAGAATCAAAAATTGCTTGCCTCACCTTATAAGCGGATTCAATAAGAACAAACTGCATCCGAACCTGATGGTCAAAGATAAGAAGCGCTTCTACATGACTAGTTGGAACTGGATAATTACTTGTATCAAAAAAATCATTCAATCCTTTTGAAGAATCTTCTCTTTGGAGTATGAGTTTACCATTTTTCTTAATGGCTATAGAATTACCCATATGATTCAAATCCTGATGAGCGTGAGTAACGTACCAGCCTCCCCACCGCTCATGAACTGGAACCTCATGACTAATTAACTCAAAGGTATCAACTGATTTCATACTCCTCCCTTTAGAATCAGGGAAAACAGAACGACCTAAGGGCCCTGGTAAGAAGTTTGTAGCGCTCCCGGCGTGACATTGGATGCATACCCTGTCACGGGAAAAAAGAGGCGCTTTACGATCAGACAATTCTCGTTGGAAAAAAAATATAAAACCCTTCCTTGGGTCTAAACTTGCAATTTCAATTCGTCCATTTGGCATCCACCCAAAGTAAACTTCATCATTAAAATATATTGCTCTGGGATTAGTTGGTGACACGGCTCCTCGTTGAAGACTAGTCCTAGAAAATACCAGTATTTGAGAACTCTCTGATATATGAAGTTCCTCAAGGAGCCTACGCACTAATTTTATGTCAGTTTCTTCAGTTAAGCTGACTTTCCCTGCACTGATTTTCTTCAGAACCTCACTCATTGGATCTGCTAATTCAGCCCCCCAGTAGTCATGAGGGCTCTGATCGTAATCATTAAATGACTGACCAGGAAGGAGACAAATTGTACCTATCCAAGCAAAAAATATAATCAATGATAAAGAATTCATTAATCTGATATTTAAACTTCAGACCGACCACGCTTCTCACGGATCTTAGAAACTTCCTTAAGGACTCGATTAATCCTAAACACATTACGGAATGTAATAATATCGCTATCCCCTCCGTGCGTGGAAATACTCAAGTCGCCTGACCCAAATCCAAGTGCCATGTGCTGTACATAATTATCACGATGCTTTTCCATGACCACACCAAACGAATCGAAAGTTTTCTCACCCTCTCCTATCTCGTGAACCATGGTGACCTGAGAAGGCCTGAAATGAAAGTAACGTCTCAGATCAAAAACAAAGACCACAAATAACCAAGGAATGAAAATAACTACTCCCATAGCTCTATAAAAATCAGAATTCACATAAAGCTTCAAGTCGCCTAGCCTTTCCAGAATTGGATTCCAAACATTCCACACACTAAAAGCCAAACCCAAGGCAATTGCTGAAACTGCAAAAACCATGGCCCAAACACCACGAAGATTAACACTCGTAAAAAAGATCACAACTGCCATCACAACAAGATGGAAAAGCGTCACTCCCGGCAAAGCAAATGTGATTAATTCGGTCTCTTCCAAAGTTGTATTTTCCAATGATCTATTAAACATATCAAAAACACTAATCAAATCACTAATGACAAATGCACCTAGCCATATAGGCCATAAATACATTATCTGGCTGTGACTGTAAAAAATGATCCCCTTCTCACTACAATCACGCTTGCGCTTCCATGAATAATAAGTCATACCAAGAATAGTGACACCAATAGCACAAGGGGTAATTGCAAACTCTGTAACGAAACTAAGTACTAATGAACTAAGAATTAAAATAGCAGCCACTATCCCATAATTTAAAGTTGCTTTATTTTTCTTAGATTTTGCACTTCCTCGCTTAGGGGCATCATTTGCCACCTTATTCTTTTCATCCATCCTTAAGGGTGAATTTTCACCTGAATCGTCGCGTGGGGCATCATCATTAAAGTCACTATTTTCAGTCATTTATTTATTTTTAAAAATTAGAGGGTTGTTAGTCTTTAATTACTATAAGCATTTACCATTCCGAAAACAGGTTTTTTACTGAAAATCAAAAATTTTTAGATCTTTAAAATGGCAAAAACCTGTCTCCTTTATGTATTTTATTAATATTAATATACTTTGTGAAAAATTTCACAAAGTACTTGCCGGAAAAGTGTTGGTCTTTACGTTAAAGTCGCAAATCTATCCGATGCCAAAAAATACTGCCCCAGTTGCATATGACTCAAAAATTGAAGGAAATGTAACTTTCACTAAACTTGACGCGGCAATTAACTGGATGCGAAGCAATTCATTGTGGCCGATGCCCATGGGGCTAGCCTGTTGTGGAATTGAACTCATGGCCACTGGAGCCTCCAGATTTGATATCTCTAGGTTCGGAATGGAAGTGATGCGATTCTCTCCTAGACAGAGTGATGTTATGATTGTTGCAGGTACAGTCACTTATAAAATGGCATTAGCTGTAAAAAGAATATACGACCAGATGGCAGAACCTAAATGGGTCATAGCCATGGGAGCTTGCGCCTCTTCTGGTGGGATGTACAGAAGCTACGCTGTTCTACAAGGAATTGATCAACTCCTACCAGTAGATGTTTACATTAGCGGTTGCCCACCAAGGCCGGAGGCCTTACTCGAAGGCCTTATGAAACTGCAAAAGAAGATTGAAACTGAACAGTCTTTCGTAGAGCAAAAAAAGGCTCTACTTAGTGAAATCTCATAAGCCTCAATCATCTCAAATGAATTCGACCGAAGCGGCAGATGATCTAAGAGCAAAATTTGATAGTGGCATCACTAGTACCATTAATTTTCGCAATGAAATATCAATAGAAATCAAACTAGAACAATCATTTGAAATATTATCTTACTGCAAAGATAATCTCGGCTTCGATTATCTAGTTGATATTACTGCAGTTGACAATATGGGAAAGGATCCTCGGTATGAAGTTGTTTACGAAATCTACTCCTACCAGCACGGCTGCCATTTAAGGTTAAAAACAGGTATAAGCGAATCAGAAAGAGAAGCAATCAGCGTTGTTGATCTCTGGCCAACTGCTAACTGGCACGAAAGAGAAGCTTACGACATGTTGGGTGTCACATTTAAAGGACACCCTGACATGCGCCGTATACTCATGTGGGAAGGATATCCTTATTACCCATTGCGAAAAGATTTTCCGCTTGCAGGTAAAGCAAGCAAAATGCCCGACGTAGCTTTTTCCGAACCAGTCCCATTGGATGGTGGACCTTTTGTAACGTCACCTTGTTCAGCCCCAACTGATAAGCGCGAACCTCGGTCTCGCGAATTTTTGCCATAAGGATAATTATTCCGATTTTATATCAAGAAGGAAAAAAGTTAGTTCACTAATATTACTAACGATTTCAAGGTTTATCACGTCGGTCAATTGCAACACGAATCAAACTGTAAAGACATTCCAGCCTTACAATTTCAGAACCGGCCTTGAGTCCTGCCCTCACAGCTTCACCCCAAATAGCTTCAACTTCTACCGGCTTACCCATGATAAAATCGATCATACTTGATGGACTATATGCACCCATCTTTTTTGTTTCGTTTAGATTATGTTCAACTAGAGAATTAGGCAATTCATAGCCTAGGGCTAATGCTACTCCCATGACCTCCTTCATTAATTCTTTCGCCAAGCAAAACAAATTTTTATTTTCTAACACTTTTTCAGTATCAATACCACCACCTACTATTGCCAATCCATTAAATGGTATGTTCCATACAAGCTTTCTCCACCTCTCTTTAGGTAAAGATTCAGCAACAAGAAAAGGAATATCTGCACGTTTAAATATCAATCCTATATCATGAGTTCTCGGCATAGGCAGTCCTGAAAATTCCCCACAAGTTATTCTTCCTTGAGCAATATGATGAACCGTTCCAGGAGAGGGTCTATTAATGCACACAAAGCATAACCCACCAATCACTCTATCGCCTCCGAATCTGTCTGCCAAAAATTCTTCATTCCCCAACCCATTTTGAAGCGTCATTATTACTGTGTCATCCTTTAATAATGGAGGAAGAATTTTTTCAATCGAATGATTATCGGTTGCTTTCAAAGCAATGATTACTAAATCGCATATGCCAATATCAGCGGTGCATCCATATGCATTAACCTTCTCTAAATTTTCTACTCCCGTCTTATGACTTTCAATCCGCAAACCAAATCGTTTCACATGATCCAAATCAGTACGCATAAGAAAGTGCACATTTGCTCCAGAAATAGCTAATTTTGCACCATAATAAGACCCCACTGCTCCGCTACCCACAATAGCAATTCTTGGATTGAGATTATTGAGCCCCTGATACAAAACAATATGAGAGTTTAGTCCCCCGAAGGAAGAATGTTAACTGAGACAAAAGCTTCCTTATCAAAATATTTCTTGGCCACCTCAATGACCTGTTTGGATTTAAGAGATTTAATCTCATCCAAAAGACAAACATCATAGTCAACACCAAGACCATAAAGCACGTTTAATGCTCGGGACTGAGACCGAGCAATATGTGATTGCTTTCCTAAACTGTATTTACCTGCATAAGACATTTTAGCTCGTTCCAATTGCTCTTCTGTAATTCCACCAGAGGAAATTTTTTTTATTTCCTTTATTAATTCCTGATGAACTTGATCCACAACATCTTCTCTGGTCCCTGCATAAAACATAATCATTCCTCTCGCGAATCCTATCATCTGAGAAACTCCAACAAAATAGGCCAACCCCATATCCTCGCGTATTTTCTTGAATAGTGTTCCATCCATCCCCCCACAAATTTCTTCAATAAGAATTAATGACGCACGGTCCCGGCTATACAAGCTAATTCCTGGAAAAGCCAAGACAACAATTGCTTGCTCTTTATCGTTGTATTCCGTTCGCTCTTCTTTACTCGATGGCCACCCTGGATCAGGTACCGTTGAAAAATATTCTTCTCCATTCCGCATGGAAGCAAATAATTCTTCGATGTGATCTCTTATAGCACTTTCCTCTATGGAGCCACAAACTGAAATAATACTATTCTCAGAAACCGCATATTTGGAATGAAATTCAGCGAGGTCTTGTTCTGTAATAGATGAGACGATTTTTTTATCACCTAATCTCATATTACCATATGGATGATCACTGAAAAGCATATCGCGAGCAGCAATATTAGCCATCCCAAGAGGGCTATCTAATTCTTGATCAATTGCTGCAATTTGTGACTTCTTTTCACGCTCAACTGCTTGGATAGGAAAGGAAGGTGCAATGAGCACATCTGAAAGAACCTCCATAGCAATTGCAATTTCCTGATTTAGGACTTCTAAATTAGCATACAAACAATTGAAGCCTCCTCCCGTATATATGCTTCCTCCAGACGATTCTATTATATCAGCAATTTGTTCTGAGGTACGATTATTGGTGCCCTGTAATAGAGTCCTTGATAACAATTCGGTGATGCCTTGTTTCGTGGAATGATCAGCAACGACACCTGCTCGAAAAGCGGCACTCACAGACACAAGAGGCAATCGATTATCCTCTTCGAGTATTACCCTCAACCCATTTTTCATCTCAAAATTCTTAATGCTTGAGAAATTTTTTCCTGTAAAAATATTGGGAGATTTCGGAGAGCATCCCGGACCAACCTCCACAATACTTAAAGAACTATCATCCAAATACTTTCGAGCAACAACTAAGATGTCATTTAACTCAACACTTGATACCCTTCTTAGATACTCCTTCGTGAAACTAAGGTTTCTAGTAACTGACCAGTTAGACCCCAGATCAGAAGCTTGTCCTTGGACCGTAACAAGAGACTCTATCTGCGAAACTAAAGCAATTCGTCTCGCCTTATCCAATTCTGTTTCCTTGATGCCATTATCTTTTAATTGTTTTAACTCATCAAAAATTACACTTTCAGCCGCCTCCCTGTTATCAGCATTTAGATTAGCTCCGACAGCAAACAAGCCTGCACTCGCCGGTGTATATGAAAATGCACCTATCCGATGAACTAAGCCCTGTTCATCTCTTAATGTCTTGTGAAGTCTTGAGCTTCGACCCTGCCCTAAGATAACAGCCAACACATCCAATGCTGCCATGTCGGGATGCGTGATTGAAGGGATTTTCCAAGCCATCCACAATTTAGAAACTGGAGTAGAAAAATCTACATATTTGTCACGCCTTCCAACTTGGATAGGTTCGTCTGGAACAAAAACTGGCGCTACGGAGCGACGAGGATGATCTGAAAAAAAAGTTTCAATCATTTCGCGCATCTCTGCAGAATCAAAATCCCCAACACAAACCAGAAACATATTATTCGGAGCATATCTCTCACGATAATATGAATATAAATTTGAACGATTTATTTTATTAAAGTTTTCAAGATGCCCTATGACTGGGACCCCATAAGGATGCACTTGGAAACATGTGGCAAACATCTCATGACTGGCAACCTTTTCCGGATCATCTTTTCCCATTGAGAATTCACGTCTTATGACCTCCTGCTCACTAGTGAATTCATCTTCGGGAAGGGTCGCATTACAAACAACATCCATAAGAACATCAAGACAACCAATCGCTCCTTCGGCAGGACCATCAATATAGTAAACTGTTCGATCAAAAGAAGTGTAAGCATTAATTTGCCCTCCCATAGAACTTACCTCTCTTGCAATATCATCTGAATGACGCCGCTCAGTTCCTTTAAATAACATGTGTTCAACGAAATGAGACAAACCTGCCCCAAGGAAAGACTCTTCATGTATTGATCCTGTTTCAACCCAAGCCTGTAGACTGACCAAAGGAACTGAACGGTCTTGCCTCAGAATCACCGTTAGCCCATTAGGTAATAAGAACTTTTCAAAAGGAAGTTCTGTTAGCTGAACTTCACTCATTAAACAATATTCAAATCACGACAATCACCATTACCATCAATGATTTTTTTGTTTTTAGGAAGGAAAGGCTCTACAAAAACATCATTGAATTTATATCCATTCATGAAGTCTTCACGCTTATCATCTTCACTTTTTCCAAATGCGCCTGCTTCAATGAGATTAAATACCATGTCGCCAACATCTTCGCTCTTGGAAAGCCCCCATTCTTGTAGAACCATCATTGCCATAGGCCCGAACTGATCAAGAGCA
This sequence comes from Verrucomicrobiaceae bacterium, assembly GCA_004211885.1. Lineage (GTDB taxonomy): Bacteria > Verrucomicrobiota > Verrucomicrobiia > Verrucomicrobiales > DEV007 > EC70. The sequence continues at coordinate 10,920 of SHBV01000051.1, read as the reverse complement.
CGATCACGAAACGCCTCTAGCAGATCTCCTCCTGTGACATGCTTATTTTCACCACCCGTTTCCTTTCTTTGTATTTCAACTGCTTTAAGTAAGACCTCCTGAAGGAAATAATATGAATCCCCGGAGTACCTTGAATCATTAGTTAGGACTTGCTCAACAGCATCATGGAAATCAGTTTTTTGCATCAATAAATATATATACGAAAATCGATATAAAGTAATCCAGATAAAACTATTAATTCAATACTCCGATTCATCACGATTTGTTAGAATTCATTTTCAATCTCATCCAAATATTTAGATAGATTGTCTTTTCTTGGGGGCAATGGTCTATTCAAATCATTGAGCGTTTTTTGATACTCTAAAAATGCGCCACTGCGCATCTTTAATTGAGTCGCCTCATACCAATTAAGATAATCATTTGCATCCTCAGTTGACTGAGAAATTAATGCCCGCAATTTGGACAGTCTAGTCAGTTTCTGATCTACCCCCTTAACATTACCGGCCACTATTTGTAATAGAATTTTCTGATACTCATGGATCATAGGTCTATGTAAAGGGAAAGCACGGTAACTTAAAAACAACAGCCTATTCTCATTTGGCTTCAATGATTTGTCTAAATTAGGATAACTAATAAATTGACGATATTCATCAATATGAAATTCACGTTTCTCCCCTCCAATACCTTTTTTCAGAGGCTTATTGTCTTTTCCCTTAAATTTCAAAAACGACATAATGCCACGTGAAGTTTTTTTTGAATGAGTAGACTGTTGTTTAAATCCTTTAATTTTTTCTGGAAACACTATTTTTAAGCAAGCATTTAATTCCGCTTCAGTCTTTAGAGGAGATAAAACATCTGTGACAGTTGGTTGTGCAAGCTCTGCTAGTTTTAATGCCCACCATTTTTCCATGCTGTTCTTAGATTCAGCTGTTCCTGGGAAAACTTTTTCTAATAAGTCAATGGAAGGCCCTTTGTGCACAGCAAGGCTGCTAATGTATTTCCGCAACTTATCAGGCCCATCCTGCTGACTAAGAAGGGCTAATATCAATCCACAGCATGAAGTTCTATAAACGGCTTCGGAAACTGAATTCATATCTTGAATTTCAGATTCGAAGATCTGATTAATAGACATAACTTTGCCCCGTTTAAATATCGATGAAAATAACATCGCAGACTCTCTATCCTTTCGGTACTCTATCGCTTCCGCCAACCCAATCCTCAACCAGTCAGGAAGAATTTTCTTCTTACTTAAAGACTGCATATTAGGATTGGATTTGAGAATAATTTCTGCAAGAAGAAGATGCAGTAGCTCATCCTTTAAATTCTTCGCTTTAAAGGAATCGCCAAGAAAAGCATCGATTTGAAGCCGGTATGATCCTCCAGGAAGTTTATAGACACTAGGCTTAATTGATGAAGATTTTATATTCGTTGTATCCCCTCTTAACTGAATCACTACAGGATAACGCCACCTGTCCCTCTGCTTAATTAAAGATAATAAATCCTCTTTAACCTCTTCGCAGAAAACACAAACAGCTCCCCTCGCCTTGCTATCTTTACCATGAACAATGAATTGCCTAGAGCTACTCCTGCTCACAAAATTGTCTTTTGTTAGAATTGAATTTGACTCTTCAGCAAGGGATATAAACTCACTGAAAAGAAAAGCAATTAGGCCAATAGTATATCTACAAGTAATGAACATCTCACAAAACAATCAACTAATCTAATTTTCCAGTGAAACTCTAGATCTTGGATCAAGCTGTATCCAGCCATCTTTTAATTTAACCGATAATGGTCGCGATAGTATCTTTTTTTCGACCTCTAGAACATTGCCAATGCCCATGATACTGGAACGCATGAGGTTCATAAATCCACTCGGAACTTGCAACGTTCCATATCTTCCGGACTTAACTCTTATCTCAATCCCTGAATCTGTTGACCCCATAGCAAAACGCACACTTGATGTGAAAGTTTTTCCAAAAATATTTCTAACAAAAACTAAATCAAATTCACCCTCAAGGAGCCTCACAAACAAACCTTTGAATTCAGAAATTCTTCCAATTTCTTCTGATTCTCTTATGTTAATAATGGATCCTAAATATTGGTTCAATGCTTCTTCACTACATTCAAATGAATTCCCAGAATCAATGGCGGCTACGACCTGATCAAGAAGATCCCTAGGAACCTTATCATTAAATTTACGACCCTCGATATCTTCAAAAGGCTCTGGCGATAAGATTAGAATATGAATCCAGACAATGCCAAATATCAAAGATATGCTAAAGGAATTGATAAATATCGCTCTAGATCTGGATCGAAACACTGCAAGTGATAGATGACCGATATGGTCAGTCGGATAATATTATTCTATATTTAGATTAATCTGATTTTTTAGAATCTTTTTTATTCTCAGATTTTTTTTTCTTGTTGGAACTCTTCTTTTTATCAGCCTTTGCCCCCTCCTTGTATGATTCACTCCTATAATCGGTCTCATAGAATCCAGACCCCTTAAAAATAACACCCGCACCAACGCCTAACAATCTCTGAACCTTACCTCCACATAAATTGTTTGGGCACTTCTTGAGTTTTTTGTCATTCATTGATTGAAAGATCTCAAAGATCTCTTCGCACTTTTCACACTGATAATCATATGTAGGCATTATTCTGATATGAAGATATACAATCCCATTATTTCTAAAGACCCATAAGCTTCCCTCATCCAATAAAAAAGCCAAAACATAATGTTCAACTCCTTGACCTAATCAATTAAGTAACGTTAATTATTTAACTAGCAAAAGCAACTAATCAAGTGATACAGAAACAAATAGCATTTCTTTTCATTGCCACATTTATTTTATTCCTAAATAGCTGTTCAATCGGCTCATATGGCTTCGGAAATGGCAGAACTACATACCTTGGCTCTGTGGGTGGCAATGTCCCAATATCAGAACTTCGCGGTCCTATAGATACCGTCTCATTTTGGGACGAAGGATCTGCTTCTGGAGAACCTTTCATTCGAATCAGCTTAAAGGAGCAAAAAGCAAAATTCTATAAGGGTGGAACTCTGGTCGGAATATCAAAAATATCAAGCGGGCGAGAAGGCCATAGCACTCCGCCAGGAAAATATAAAATACTCCAAAAAAATGCTGACCATATATCAAATATATATGGAACTTGGAAATCACCCGACGGCACGATTGTCAACGATGACGTTGATCTCCGTAAGCAGCCCGTTCCTCCTCCTGGACTAATATATGAAGGAGCGCCAATGCCAAATTTTATGCGCATCACTACTGGAGGAGTTGGCATGCATGCAGGCTACATACCTGGATATCCCGCCTCACATGGATGCATTCGAATGCCTCAAAGAATGTCCCAAGCTTTCTTTAATAACGTTTCTGTGGGGACTAAAGTCATAGTCGAACCATAACCTTAATCGAATGGAAATCACTCCGGCCAAACTCAAAGAATGGTTAGATGAAATAGACTCCTCTCTGTTAAATATCATAGATTGCAGAGAACAAGACGAATGGGAAATTTGTCACATCAAAGAAGCAACCCTTATACCTTTGTCAGTTTTCACAGAATCAATTAACAAATTCAAAGATTCTAAATCAATGACATTCGTCATATATTGCCATCATGGAATCCGTTCATTACATGCAACTCATCAAATGAGATCAAAAGGATTTAAAAACACCTACAGCCTAGCCGGAGGAATAGAAAGATGGTCGTATGATATTGATCCTACAATAGCACGATACTAATTCTCGTCCGATAAGGAATTCCTATTTCTGGCAAATGTGCGCAAACGAAGCCCATTAAGTCGTATGAACCCTGTAGCATCGTCTTGGTCGTAAGCTTCTTCAGAGCCTCCCTCCATCGTAGCAACATCCTCATCATAGAGACTCTTCTCACTCCTCACTCCTGCTGCAATAACATTCCCTTTATACAACTTCATACGAACTTCCCCACTCACATTTTTCTGGCTCTCAGAAATAAGCGCTTGGATAACTTCACGCTCAGGAGCAAACCAAAATCCATTATAAACTAGCTCTGAATACTTAGGAATGAGACTATCTCGAAGATGCATCACCTCCCTATCCATTGTAAGGCTTTCCATTATCCTATGCGCTTCAAATAGAATAGCCCCGCCAGGAGTTTCGTAAACTCCTCTACTCTTCATTCCTACAAATCTATTTTCCACCATATCCACTCGACCAATTCCATGCTTACCTCCTAAAGAATTTAATGCCATCATGACTCCATAAGGTGAAAAAATTGTATAATCACCATTCTGCCCCAATGAATTAATACCAACCTCTTCTGACAACTCAGGCAATCCCTCGAATTTTAAACCTACAGCATTCCCATCATCGAAAAGAATCTGCACATACTCTGGATCATCCGGTGCGTCTTGAGGTGAAGCTGACAGGACATACATGTCGCGACAATCTTCTCCACTCGCGTCATACCATGGATCCTCTAATATCCCACTTTCAAAACTGATGTGTAGAAGATTTCTATCCATCGAGTAAGGTTTTGCTGCACTGGCCTGAACAGGAATCCCTTGATTCTCGGCATATTCAATCATTTCAGCACGACCTGGAAATTCTGCACGAAAGTCAGCCATTCTCCAAGGAGCTATCATTTCAAGATCAGGAGCCAGTGAAGCTGTAGAAAGCTCAAATCTGACTTGATCGTTACCTTTACCTGTCGCACCATGAGCTATAGCTTGAGCACCTTCTGCCCTTGCCACATCTATCATTCCTTTAGCTATAACAGGCCTTGCTATACTCGTCCCGAGCCAATACTTACCTTCATAAAGGGCTCCGGCTTGAAACATTGGAAAGATAAAATTTTCGGCAAATTCCTCTTTTAAATCTCCTATATAACATTTTGATGCTCCAGTATTTAGTGCCTTTTCCTCGAGCCCGTCCAGCTCTTCTCCCTGCCCCACATCTGCGCAATAAGCTATGACCTCTGCATCAAAGCGCTTCTTTAACCATATTAATAAGACAGAAGTATCCAATCCTCCTGAATATGCGACAACAATCTTTTTGCTCATACTGGACGAGACACTAGGTCAGAGGTTACTCTTGTCAATCCATGCAATCACTGATGGCTTTAATTTATGTAGGAATGGGCGGATTCTTTGGGGCAATTTGCCGCTGGAGTTTGGGTTCTATGCTTAAAAAATCTTTAGGCGACCCCTCTTTTCCCTACCCAACATTACTCATTAATCTCGTAGGATGCTTCGCGATTGGCATGGCCTATTCTATATGGGAAAATAACAATACAGCAAAATTATTTATCATCATTGGCTTCCTTGGTGGCTTCACAACTTTTTCGGCATTCGGATTGGAATTGTTAACTTTAATCCGTGCAGGATCTTTAGGTATGGCAGCACTTTATGTCGGTCTGAGTAGCTTACTAGGTATATTCCTTGTATGGCTAGGAATGAATATCGCGAGATTCAATTGACCCATTACCCTCGTAGCGGGTCTTCCAAAAGATAATCAATCTGACACCGCTGCATTCTTACAAATATCTGCAAAACTTTCGGGATCAAGACTTGCTCCACCAACTAACGCTCCATCAACATCTTCCTGCCCCATAAGCTCTTTCGTGTTATCTGGCTTCACACTACCTCCATACTGAATTCGAATCTGTTCAGCTACATTATCACCGAAAATCTCTCTAATCACAGACCTCGTAAATGCATGAGCATCTTGAGCCTGTTCGGGCGTTGCCGTGCGACCAGTTCCTATAGCCCAAACTGGCTCATACGCTATAACAGTCTGGATCATCTTCTCGGAGTCAAGATCCTTCAGGCCATCTTCAAGTTGCCTCCTCAAAACTGATTCTATTTCACCACCATCACGCTCGTCTAATGTTTCACCAATACAAAAAATCGGATTGACACTAGCTGCATGCAAAGATTTAGCCTTAGCATTAATTAGCGCATCATCTTCTCCAAAAATAGAACGTCGCTCACTATGACCAATGATAACGTAATCGACTCCTATATCTTGTAGCATTCCAATACTAATTTCCCCCGTAAAAGCACCGCTTTCCTCAAAATGGCAGTTTTGGGCTGCGAGTGAAGTCGTAGCACTATTAATTAATAATTCCTTTGATGCGGACAGAGCAATGAAAGCAGGAGCGATTGCAATATCAACTAGGCTCGAACCTCCAACTAAATTTTCAAATTTCTCAATGAATTGCACAGCATCTGATACTGTTTTATTCATCTTCCAGTTTGCAGCAATGATTGGTTTACGGTTCATAGTTATATATTGAGTTTATCTAATTTTAATGTCATTAAAAATTTCATACATCATCAAGAGCAGCAACTCCTGGTAACACTTTGCCTTCCAATAATTCAAGAGAAGCTCCTCCTCCAGTTGATATAAATGTGACCTGATCAGCAAAGCCAAACTGCTTTACAGCAGTCACTGAATCACCTCCACCGATGATGCTAACTGCACTGCTCGTAGCCACGGCCTGTGCCACTGATCTGGTGCCTTTGGAAAAAGCCTCTATCTCAAACACACCCATTGGACCATTCCATACAATCGTACCTGCATCTTTTATAACCTCACAAAATTCTTGGATCGCTTGCTGCCCAATGTCCAAGCCTTCCCAACCATCACGAATGGAACCACCATCATCGTAAGGCTCTATGTTCGTGACATTGGCCTCATTAGAAAAATCATCCGCTTCAAGACTATCAGCAGGGAGCATCAAATTAACACCCCTTTGTTCTGCCTCTTCCAATAGTCCTTGGGCAATTGGAATATCCTCATTAACTGCATAACTCTCACCTATTGAATGACCTTGAGCTTTTCTAAAAGCATATTGCATCGCCCCTCCGATCAATATGGTATCCGCCTTATCAAGCAATGCTCTGATGACTCCTATCTTATCTGAAACTTTCTTCCCCCCTAAGATAACAACGAAGGGACGTTCAGGATCTTTAAGCTCTTCTTTGAGGTATTTAAGTTCTCTTTCTAATAGAAATCCCATGGCACATTCATCAACATGGCTCGCGACTCCAGCAGTTGAAGCATGAGCACGATGAGCTGTACCAAAAGCATCGTTAACATAAACATCAGTTAACTCCGCTAGCTTCCTCGAAAAGCCTTCATCATTTTCAGTCTCTTCATGGTAAAAGCGTACATTTTCTAAAAGCAATACTTCACTTTCACTGAGAGTATCGATCGCTTCATTAACCTTCTCGCCTACACAATCTTCAACGAAAGAGACATTTTTGCCTATCAATTCGCCAAGTCTTGAGGCAACAACCTTCAAGGAGAAATCAGAATTCCTAGTACCTCCTGGCCTACCTAAATGCGAACAAAGAATTACCTTAGCTCCATTATCAAGCAAATGTTTAATGGTCGGGACTGCACCATCAATACGAGTATCATCCGTAATATTACCATCATCATCTAACGGAACATTAAAGTCACACCTCACAAGAACCTTACGCCCACTTAATGAAATATCACGGATAGTCTTCTTGGCCATTATCTATAAAAGTTCAATAGAAACTAAAGGCACCCCTATCGGGGTGCCTTTAGTAGAAAAATCCTAATTAATATATAATCTAGGCACCAATCAAAAGATTCATTGCCTCAATGGCCCGATTGCTATATCCCCACTCATTGTCATACCATCCAACGATCTTAACAAGATCACCTCCCATTTCGAGTGTCACATCTGCATCGAGAATACAGGAATGTGGATTTCCAACTATATCCATTAACACAGGCTCTTCCTCAGAATACTCTAAGATTCCTTTGAGTTCCCCTTCAGCTGCCTCCTTGAATTTTGCGTTGATTTCTTCAACTGTAGTTTTATTGGTAAGCTGAGCAGTGAAGTCGGTGACCGAACCAGTAGGAGTTGGAACTCTAAATGCACCACCATTAAGCTTACCTTTCATTTCCGGAATAACTTCTCCAATAGCTCTAGCCGCACCTGTGCTAGAAGGGATAATGTTTACGGCAGCTGATCTCGCACGACGAAAATCACTATGAGGAGAATCCAATAACCTTTGATCACCTGTGTAACTGTGGATCGTACTCATTACACCACGCTCAACGCCAAATGCGTCATTAAGAACTTTAACCATAGGAGCCAAGCAGTTCGTTGTGCAGCTAGCATTCGATACAACATTATGCTCATCAGGATTATACTGATCAGAGTTAATTCCTATACACATTGTAAGGTCCACATCTTTACCAGGTGCGGAAATTAAAACTTTCTTAGCACCACCATTAGTAATATGAAGCTCGGCCTTTTCTCTGGCTGTAAAAAATCCAGTAGATTCAAGCACAACATCAACTCCGTGATCACCCCATGGAAGCTTTGCAGGGTCACGCTCTTCATAGACTTTAATGGAGTGTCCATCAACGGTTATACTTTCCTCGTCATAACTAATTTCAGCATTAAGCTTGCCGCACGTTGAATCCCATTTAAGGAGATGCGCCAAAGTTTTGTTATCAGTTAAATCATTCACTGCTACAACGCTCTTCCTCTGTTCAGGAGTCATTGCTCTAAAGACATTACGGCCGATTCGGCCAAATCCATTAATTCCAAAAGTGGGCATATTGTTTGTTGGTTTTCAGTTTTGTTACTACTATAAATCCGGACACTAAAGCAAGGTGTCTTGCTAACGTCAACAGACTTACCGGACCAGAATGAATAAACTTATAAATGGATAAAATCAATTAGTTATATATGTCAAAAATATTAACTGAATTTAGGGAGACTCATCCAAAGAAGGCTCCTTGGGGACGATTTTAACACTAACTGAACTGCCTTCACTTAGGTATTTTTCAGCCAAAGAATTTATATCGCTAACTTTAATTGACTGGTAATCCTTCAGCATTGTTTTAGCCCAATTAAGCTTTTGAGGAAATTCCTGTGAGCTCAAAGAGACTGTTCTTAACCAATACGAATTCTGTCGAAGTTGTTGCTCAATACTGTTAAGCAACGGTTTAATAGCCCTCTGCAGTTCATCTTCAGTGATTCCTTTAGATGCTAATGCGGTCCCAATTGACTCGACCACATTTACAATTTTATCCGCCTGTGGCGGATCAATTGTTATTACTGACATTAAATATCCGTACTCTTCATATGTATCACTGGGAATGTGTCGTGCATATGGACTATAAGCTTCACCTAACTCTTCTCTTACCTTACTGCGTAGTCGGTCTGCAAAAACCGCACCCAAAACACTCAACCGCCGTGTCCGGCTAATATCCCATATGTCTTGAGTCGGCCAATAAACCCCTACCATTCCCTTAGGAATCTCAGACTCAAAAATAAATGCCTTGGACTGACCTTTTGTTGGAAAATCTATCTTTCTTTCACCGGTAAATTTTATTTTGTTTACCCTTCTTTCTGGTAAAGCTCCCAGCGTTTTCGAAACAACATCAATCACTACTTGCTCATCAAAATCTCCGACTATACCTATTTCCATATATGCTCTTTCAAGAGTATCAGAAAGCCAATCCTTGACCTCTCCTATCGTCCTTTTTGTGATTTCAGGTCGAGAAGCAAATCCAGCACGGAAATCATCAGACTTGAGAAATTTATCGACCCTGTTCTGAAGCACGCCCATGGGGGTATGCGCAAGTTGAGTATAAAGAGGATCAAGTTGATTGCGGAACTGTCTCAGTGCCTCTTCCCTGTAACCAGGCTCCGCTATATAAGCAGTCATTAATTGTAAAGCATCGACAAGATCTTTGCGGTTCGTTGACCCACTATATATGAAAGCATCTTCATCTACTGCAAAAGATCCGCTAACTGTTTTTCCTGCAAAAATGCGCCGAAGTTCATCCGCGCTGTGCTGCTTTAAACCTCCCGCAGTAAAAATTGCAGATGCAACTGCTGCCAAACCCGGTTTATCTTTTGGCATAGATAACATTCCAGAACCAATCCTTGCACCTATCGATATCGAATCTTTCTCGTAATCTGTTTTTTTCAGATTCAGCCTCACATTATTTGAAAAACGCAGTTGCACGACTCCAAGAGCCTTATCCTCTTTCCTTTCAACTACCTGACCCGGTTTGCCGAAGTTTTGATATGCAAATTCTGCTTTGCTCTCCTTCTTGAGTGGGTTGACCTCTTTTGATTTTGAACTCAAATAGGCTTTCTGAATTTGGCTATCTGCATTATTGAGTTCAATATTTCCACCTATAAAAATCTGACGATCACTAGATTTCCACGCCTTCTTCAACTCCCCATGACAGGCATCTGCAGTAATTAGAGCAAGATTCTCATTCAACCAATCCATATCCTGTTTAGGGCTAGTAAAAACTTTTTTACCTGAAATGGATCGGGTAAGCGCATCAGCAAGACTCCTCGATTTACGAGAAACAGAACTTCTTAAAGCCTGCTCATATGCATTGCGGAGAGTCGCTGAAACTTCCTCAAATTCGTTCTGGTTAAACCCATAAGTAAGGGCTCTTCTGATTTCCTGTTCAGCGACATTCAAAGCCCCATTCCAATTTTCAGGCTCACTAGTCACATAAATACTTGCGAACTGTGCGAAATCTAGAAAGTCCTGGGCATAGGAACCTCCACCAGTTATTACAGCCTCTTTCTTTTTCGCGAGTTCTGAAATGCGATTATCAATAATATGGTTAGCAATGAAAAGCTTCAGGTTCCGGACATTCTTTTTGGTATTATCCGGTTCCCAAGAGTACGGCTTTACGACTTCAATACTAACATTAGTTTCGGTCGCTTCTTTTTCATAATGCGTTTTAGTAATTACCCCTCTTCCAACCGTAATCTTTCCAAGATCAGGATCTTTCAGAGTGGACTGATGAGATGGCATTGATGAGAAATTATTCTTGATCATTGCAATGATGCTCTCCGTTTTGACGGCCCCCACGACCACGATGGACATCC
>SHBV01000050.1 GCA_004211885.1 Verrucomicrobiaceae bacterium | reverse complement strand
GCGATTGCCTTTGAAACGAACCTAGTTTCCTACTGGCCGCTCGACTCCGACTTTGATGACGCGAAAGCTGAGAATCACGGCGTCGAAGAAGGTGGTCCAATTGAGTTCCAGACAGGTAAGTTTGATGGAGCTGTTTACCTTAACGGTAGCCAGAGCATTGAGATAACAGGTGATGAGAACACGTTCGACTTTGCCGGTGAGAGCTTCACGGTCTCGGCCTGGTACACGGCGGAGGCAATCAACAAGAGTTGGCAGTGCCTAGTGGCTAAGGGTGAGGGCAATGGTTGGCGCGTTCACCGTCGTGGAGGAGACAATCCACCGGAGATGACCTTCACTGGAGGTAATGGTGACGTGGATCGTCACAACGTGGCAATGACCGTTGGTGGTGATCCTGAGACCTGGCACCATGTGGCCGGAGTCACGGACTCTGATACACAGGAACAGATCCTTTACTTGGACGGAGAAGAAGTGGCCCGTAAGGCCGGAGCAACACTGCAGGACCGCGGTAATCCAATGCGAATCGGTGATAACCCTGACGCGAGGAACCGTAACTGGCAGGGCAAAGTCGATGACGTTGCCGTCTGGGGACGAGCATTGCAGCCGAACGAGATTGCAGAGATCTGGGACGGAGGTTCAGGAAAGAGCATTGAGGATATGCTTGGTCTTTCCGTGCCATTTGACTTTACCAGTGTGATCTACAATGCGGAGGAAGACAGTTTCCGGTTCGAGTGGAACTCGAAGCCGAACAGGACTTACGCCTTGTATTTTTCTGAGACACTCGAGGAGTTTGATGCGGACATTGATGACTCCATTGAGTCCGGTGGTGAAACTACTGTCTATCCTCCGATAGGTGAGCCAGGTTTAGAGAATCCACTGGAAGGGGCCCCTCAGCTCTTCTTCAGAATCGAAGAGAATCAGTAGAATAGGTAACAATTAAAACCTCAAGCGGCGGTTCCATTATTCAGATGGGATCGCCGCTTTTTTAGTCAATAGGGTATAATTAGATCGGAAAACCGCCTAAAAACTGCAAAAGGCATCAGGATCTTTTCACTTTACGAAGGCGTCAACAATTTAGTCTAATAGTACCGATTCACGGACACTCTACAATATGAAGCTAATTAAAACTGCATTCCTTTTTCTCATACTCATTACCAATTCATACCTGTGTAATGCATTCGAAGTGCTTGAAGGAGAAATCACAGAAATTTTAGGTCCGGACGACATGGGCCTTGATCCACTAAATACAATCATTGCCGTGGATTCGTACGGCAATGGAGATTCGATCGTCAATGGTGTCGAATTCTACACGGACCGGGACGGACTAGGTGCGCAAACGGCTGGAGAAGGAATGGTCGAAAAGGACGGGGTCAGCATTTCAACCAATGCGACCAATTTCATTGACAACTGGTCAAATGGTGGCGGGGGCCCCGCTTTTACCGGAGCCGATGCGGAGTCAGTAGCCAACTTAAGTGAAATCATGAGGGACATCCGGTGGTCCGCCGCTCCGAGCCCGATCAGCATTGACATTGCGGGACTCGATTCGGGAAGTATCTACAATCTGAAATTGCTTTTCAATGAAGGTGCGGACCGTAACCGCGGTTGGGACATTGCCGTGAACGATGAACTGGTAGTTGATAACATCACTTCAGAGGGAGGAGACGGGTTCTGGACACCTGAAAATTCATTCGTTTATTCCGGAGATTTCACTGCCACAAATGATGGGACTATCTTAGTTACTCTGCAAAATGATATTGGAGGAGCTGCACAAACGGCCGCTGACGGGAACCCTATCCTTCAGGGAATTGTTCTCAGTTCTACGGCCCCAAAAGAAGATGATGATGAGGACGGGTTACCTGACGCTTGGGAAGAGGCGCTCGTGGATAATCTTGAAGATCTTGATGGTAACGCTTCAGGACCAGGGCCCGGCCCAGGGACCGGAGACTTTGATGGTGACGGGTTAACCGATCTTGATGAATACGAAGAAACCAAGACTGACCCAACCAATAAGGACATGGACGAGGATGGACTCTTGGATGGAGTCGAGACCAATACCGGAACCTATGTCAGTGCCACTAGTACCGGAACTGATCCTAAGAAAGCAGACACTGACGGGGACGGTCTATTAGATGGTGTCGAAACGAACACTGGTAAAGTCGTGGATAATGATGATACAGGAACCGATCCTAACGTGGCCGACACGGACGATGACGGTCATAAGGACGGACGTGAAATCGATAAGGGAACGGACCCTAGCGATCCTCTTGATTTTCCTGCATTCCCTGGCGAATTGGCCTATATGATTGTGCAGGGCACGGCAGGAAACCAAAACTACACCGGGGCCTTGGGAATGGATTTTATTGTTGAAGAACCAATCAGAATTCTAGAACTAGGAGCATTCGACAGTGGAGCTAACGGGATCAAAAGGCCCATCACGGTGACCATGTGGGAACGTAATGACCAAGGCACAACCGATTTTGCAGATGACTCGGGAGAAGAAATACTCGGAGAAGTGCAGTTCACAGAGGAGAATGATGGAGAACTTCGTGACGCGCACCGGATGATTGGGCTCGAGAACGATGTGATCCTTGAATCTGGAGCCTACACTATCATCGCAAGCGGATACGGTGTAGGCGAACCGAACGGAAACGTGGGAACTCCAAACATGAGCGTCAGTAATAATCAGGCAATTACTTTCGTTGGAGGTAGCCGGTTCGGTGATGACGCCCTAGCTTGGCCGACACTAATTGATGGAGGACCCGTTAACCGTTACGCGGCAGGAACCTTCTCCTTTGAAGTTGTCAGTGATGATGAAGACAATGATGGGATCCCTGATTTCTGGGAAGAAAAGTACGGCGTTGATGATCCGGAAGCTGACCCGGACAATGACGGACTCACTAATTTGGAAGAATACGAATTAAGGACCAAGCCAGACAACGAAGACACGGACAGTGACGGACTAGAGGACGGAAACGAAATAACTGCCGGTCTGAATCCTTTACTTAAAGACTCTGACAATGATGGATTAGATGACGCCCAAGAAATTGCGCAGGGAACCAATCCAATTAAATCCGACACCGACAATGATGGAATACCAGACGGGGATGATCTCGATCCACTGGATCCGACCGTGACTATTGATTCGGGGACTAAGGTCTTAGTTGGCAAAGTAATGACCTTCACAGGGCCTGACGACTTGAACTTTGAACCTTCAACGGCGGTCATAGCTGTTGACGTTTATGGAAATGCGGACTCAACAATCAATGGCGTGCAGTTCTTCTCGGACCGGGCAGGTCTAGGTGATAACGTCACTGATGAAGGGGTCGTGGAAAAGGATGGGGTCATCATCAGAACGACCTCAACTCATCAGATTGATAACTGGTCTAACGGAGGCGTTGGCCCCGCCTTTGTCGGTGCAGACGCTGGCTCAGTATCTAACTTGAGTGAAGTCATGCGTGACATTCGCTGGTCCGCCGCTCCGAGCCCAATAGACATCGAAATGGAAGGACTCATCGCTGGAGGCCTATATGAGATTCAACTCCTCTTTAACGAAGGAGCTGACCGGAACCGAGGCTGGGACATCGCTGTCAATGATGAGCTGGCCGTCGATAATATTACTTCTGAAGGGTTACAAGATGTCCATACATGGACCCCTTCATCGGCTGCCGCATACGTCGCTAACTTCACGGCGACCGAAAATGGAACATTGAACGTTACAATGCAAAATGACATCGGTGGAGAGGCTCAGGTCGCGGCTGACGGGAACCCGATCCTACAAGGAATCGTAGTTCATCTGGCCGTTCCACCTGCTCCCTTTGAGATTACTGATATTTCAGTCTCTGAAGGCATACCAACGATCACATTCAATTCGATCCCGGGGAGTGTCTATGCAGTCGATTCATTTGAATACAATGAAGAAGATCAGACCTATTTCTGGGTAGAACTGGACGATGGTCTTGAATCGAACGGAACAGAAACTTCCTACACTGACGAATTCGTGGATCGCGATCTCAAGGTGAACCTGTACAGGGTCAGAAAAATAGAATGATTGGTAAATCTATTAATCTTTTTTAGGTTCATTGAGTGCCTCAAGATCCGTCAATTCCGGCCTCATGCCAACCCACTCCCAGAAGATCCATAATTTCCGGAGCTGATCCAGGAACAGAAGAATCAGAAGGACGAATCGAAAGGACTAACGGGACCGTTCCTTCCCTCTTGTAGAGTAAAGGCTCTAGCTTCTTGGCCTGAGAGGACTCTCTTTTAACATAAGCGTCAATTTGTTTCTCGGATGAGGGATGACTGAGCCTGAGAGACTGCCAGGATTTCTTGTCATAATTCACATCATAATAAGAATCAGCTCGCACATAGACCCGATAATTACCTGTATCCTTTGGACCTTCGGTCGAAGAGTCCAAAAGATCAAAAGGCCCGTCACCATATGCAACAAATGTTTCCCAAATAATATAATGAGGCTCTTCATGGGTGAAGTATACATTAGCCACAGAATCACTTTCATCTTTGTACCCAAGCATATAGAGGTACTGATCTCCTCTGACCATAATGACATCTAAGGGCCTATATTCTTTAATGTTCACAGATTCCTTAGGCGACCGTTGCTGATAGAGGGAAAGTTGGTTTTGAATTTGGTCCCCTCCCTTCACCAGATGACCCACATTCTCCCAACTTTCTGCTGCAAGAAATTCAGCAACCTTTTCCTGAAGTTTCGGCTCGATGACTTCAATTTCAGGAGTAAGATCAACTTTTCCCTGACCCTGCTCCTTCGGCGCCTTAAAAGTAAAAGCAATCCAAATGACCAGAACGAGTAACACGGTAAATCCTATACCGACTAACTTGACTGATCTTGAACTCACACGGCCCACATCTGCACCAGGCTCGAGGTTCGGCTTTTCCCAGGACCCGGTAGCATCTTCTATGGCCTCTTCCCTGATCTTCTCCTCTGTGAACTTAGACACAGGAAGGCCCAGTTCATTTTGAGGAGTATAATTCCTCTGCCTCTCCTCATCCTTTGAATTCTCAGGACTGGTCGGACGTTGCTCTGGCAATCCATTTGGCATATCAGTTATTATAAGATAGCAGTTTTATGAGGACCTGTACTAAAATTTAATGAATGAATCATTTTTGAATTTTTTTCTGCTTAAAAAAACAGATTTTTTACTAAAACACTTCTCTCTCATTACAATTTATTATTTTCAAAATAATGCTCTTTTGAGTGTTTATTTTTCTGTCTCCTATTATAAATAAAAACTATAACGAGACACTAACGAACCAGAAACTCTCTATGAAAAAATCATTTAATCCTCTGATAAGCATTATAATAGCAGCATCATTTCTTACAAATTTATCAGCAGCTACAAAACCAAACGTGCTATTTATTTTTGCTGATGATCAGTGCTATAAGACAATTAATTCGCTAAATAACAAAGAAATTAAAACACCTAACCTTGATAAACTCGTTAGTCAGGGAACGACCTTCACCCATGCCTACAATATGGGCGGATATCACGGAGCCGTATGCGTAGCCAGTAGGACCATGCTAGTCACAGGAAAATATATTTGGCATGCGAAAAAATCAGCAAACGAACTAAAGAAGTCATTGGACGGGTCACTCTGGCCCCAGCTCATGTCCAAGTCAGGTTATGACACTTTCTTCACAGGGAAGTGGCACATCAAAGCTGATGCGAAACACGTCTTCGGCACTGCCAGAAATGTCAGAGGAGGAATGCCAAGGCAAACTCCAGAAGGCTACAATCGGCCACTCGCTGATGGGACTGACCCTTGGGATCCTAGTGACCCTAAATTCGGTGGATTCTGGGCAGGCGGTAAGCACTGGTCCGAAGTCGTAGCCGATGATGCCATTGATTATCTCGACGCGTCTAAGAAAACGGAGAACCCGTTCTTCATGTACATTGCTTTCAATGCTCCTCATGACCCACGCCAAGCGCCTAAGAAATATGTTGATATGTACCCAACAGAAAAAATACAGATGCCCGCTAGCTTCCTTCCTGAACATCCATACAAAGAGGAGATAGGATCTCCCAAAGGTCTGCGTGACGAGAGACTCGCTCCGTTCCCAAGGACAAAGCATGCAGTCCAAGTCAACAGAAGAGAATACTATGCCATTATCACGCACATGGACGCACAGATTGGCCGAATCCTAAAACATCTTGAAAGCACTGGCCAGGCTGAGAACACCTACATCTTTTTCACCGCCGATCATGGTCTGTCTGTAGGACATCACGGACTACTTGGAAAACAGAATCTGTACGATCATAGCGTCAGAGTACCCTTCATCGTAACGGGGCCTGAAATCGGAGCCGGGGAAAAAAATAATTCACCAATTTACCTACAGGACGTGATGGCAACTTCACTAGAGATTGCTCAATCAGACATACCAGAACACGTCCAATTCAAGAGTCTCCTACCGATGCTGAAAGGAAAAAAAGGAGGCCTCAAAACCGTATATGGAGCATATGTCGATTTCCAGAGAATGGCAGTATCTGACCAACACAAACTCTTGCTGTTTCCTAAAATCAAAAAAGCTCAACTCTTTGATCTGGAAAAAGACCCAGAAGAAATGCAGGACATTTCCAGCAAACCAGGATCAAAAGAGAAAATGAAATCCCTTTTCAAAGAACTTTTAAGGTTGCAGAAAAAATCAGGTGACGAGCTGAACTTAATAAATATTTATCCTGAACTTGCAAAGAATTAGTATATTTTTCAAGAATTAGCCGAAAAAGTCCTTTGACTAAAAACATCAAAAGAATTAAAATCCAATATTATGAGATCACTAATTAAAACCGCAATTGCCCTCGTTGGCGTAGCATCAATTTCCCTAAGCTCAGCAATCGCCGCTGATGCTGTTAATGACAAATGCCCAATCAGCGGCAAAGCAGCTGACGGCTCTGATAGCGTAGAACTTGTTGCTAAGTTCTGTTGTGGCAAGTGCGTTGCAAAATTCGAAAAAGATCCAACAGCTTATGCCGCCAAGGTAGCCAAAGCTGCTGACGGAAAGTGCGCATTCAGCGGTAAAGACGCTGAAGAAGAGTCTAAGATCAGCATCGCAGTGTGCTGTGGTAAGTGCAAAAAGAAAGGAGACGCCGATCCCAAGGCCCTCTTTGCAAAATTGCAAAAGAAAAAGAAGGACTAATTACCTTTCTGAACAGGACATTTATATCTGTTAATTTCACGAATGCCGTCCAGAAATGGACGGCATTTTTATTTTCTAGGAAAGATTATACGGTCCTCTAAATAGAGGTTCCCGTGCCAACCTCTTTTAAAAGAAAACATTTCCCGAGTCAGCCTTCTCGCGCCATCGAACTGATATTCCAGATCAATCCGAGCCGATCTCTTTTTTACTTCTAAGGACCTGACTCTGAAAAGAGGCTCACATCCTAATCGGAGAAAACAATACAATGGAACGTGTCGATGGCCTGCGTTCCATAAGAGTCTTGCCGGAGGAAATCCCGCAACATCTGCCAGTGCTGTAAAAATCTCACGGACAGCCGCTTCTCCGTGCTTCCTGGCAAGAGAATGTGCAAACCGCCGGTTCCTAATAGACTCTACGAATGCCTCAAGGGGATTGCGGCGTTGTTCTTCCATTTCCTCAATCAACTCTTCAGCATGAAAAGACATCGCTGAATGAAAATCCTCGCGGGACATACGACCAGATTCAAACTCACGAAACAATACGTTCGGAGGTAAAATTGAATCTTTTAGAGTGACCATTTTAAATTAAATTACACAATCATTAATAATGAATTGGCATCCACTCAAATAGCCAATTCCGACAAAGGACCGCGAAGATCAAGATCTTTCAAATTTGCATCAGTCTGCCCAAAGTAATCCATGACTTCGCCGCCATT
Organism: Verrucomicrobiaceae bacterium; assembly: GCA_004211885.1. Classification (GTDB taxonomy): domain Bacteria; phylum Verrucomicrobiota; class Verrucomicrobiia; order Verrucomicrobiales; family DEV007; genus EC70. Next base: position 15,434 of record SHBV01000050.1, on the reverse strand, counting down.
GGCCTGAAGAATTGTATTGTACCAATTACCAATTGTCTTGTGCCCCTGTTGCCCATATTGCGGATATCGGAGATAACGTCCAGCTGTTTTCATGTTTTGTCCACGGCCCCCAACAACCACAAACGGCCACTCTTTTCTTTGTGAATGGTGCGCTTCTCCGGTATCTGAAAAGTAAATGATCATTGTATTATCAAGCATGGTTCCATCTCCTTCTGGAACCGCCTTAAGTTTCTCTGCCAGCTTCGCAATCTGATCAATTTGAAATTTTCTAATCACTTCACGGGCCTGTTCTCGGTTCATTCCGTTGTCAGTTGTCTTCTGGTGACCTATATCGTGGACGCTAGTATTCTTGAATCCGAAAGTCGCATACTTAACGCTGAGCCAATCAGCCCTTATGGAAATAGTATTTGTCAGTCCCGTGATAAGAGCCGCTGAAGCAAGGTCAAAGAAAACAGAAACCCTGTCAGTAAAAACTGTTGAAGCGTATTGGGTAGTAAGTTCGGGTGCGTTATTAATAATCTTTTCTCGCATCGCAACGAGCTGATCATTGCGGCCCCGGACAGACTCGAATGCAGCCAAGTAATGATCCAATTTTTCCCGTTCTTCAGAACTTATTCTTTTAGCAAGCCTGTTCGCATCATCTTTGAGGAAATCCAGAAGGTTAGCCTGCAAAGCGAATTCTTTCTTCCCTCCAGTCTCAAGACTAAGAGCACTTCCGAAGAGTTGCCGATAGGCCTTTTCGGCACTTGCCTGATAAGGCATAGGCTTATTTTGTCCGTAAGCCGATATGCGGGGAAATACGGCAGTGTCCTGAACGGTAGGTCCGTAATTATTACCTATACTGTGGCCATTTGGGGAGAAACCGTAATTTCTGAACGGGGCCGGATTCAATTTACCAAGCAAACAATCTATCGTCGCAGACGCTGGCTTCTCGGGAGAGTGATGACAGCTCATGGCCCCATAGTAGGACGAATGGTTGCCTTGAAAATTGCACCCAGAGAGACCCTCAAGAATCATCATCTCATTTTTGAATGGCTCGAGTGACGCCATTGACCGGTGCAGCTTATGATCCTTAAGGTTCAGGTCTAGCAATGTGTCTCCATTACCAATTTCAATTCCTTCTGGACGAATTCCGTTTGGAGTCAGACCACTCGATTTTACCACGAAAACAAATCGACGAGGAAATCCATCCGAACGGCCAGCCGCATGAGCTTCCATCTGTTCCAATAGAGGAGCCATCGCTACAGACCCGGTACCAAGTGCCATTCCACGTATGAATTTTTGTCGGTTCAGTTTCATGATTAATGTGTCATTTACGGTAAAGAAACGAGTCAGAGCTTAGCAGTGACACTAACACCTCACTGAATTTTCCTCCACTATTAATGTAAGCCTTATCTGCAGCTATTAGCGTCTTAGAATCACTGAGAATCTCATTTCTTCCCATCCAGTAACGGAAAGCATGACGAATGATGGATTGACGGACTCTCACACTTTTAGCGAGACGATGGACCAGTTCAGAAGCATCTTTGACGGGCCCGTCAACGCCTGGTTCCCCGGTTCCTGTAATTTCCCCCGTAGTGTCCCAAGAATATTTGATAAGCTCTCCTTTATTGAGCCCTGATTTAATTTGATCTGGTTTAAGTTCCGTCTCAAATATTTTCTTTTTTTTGTTATAATACATACCGGTTCGAACCCACCCACGGTCAGTAAAACTTTCGAATGGCCACCCGAGCGGTTCAAAAGATTTATGACATTTCCAACACTCCGCTTTTCTAGTCACTTCGAATCTTTGCCTTAATGTTTCATCATGAACTTCGGGAACATTCGCATCGACACCAATAGGCAATGCCGGCAAATTTCCCGCAAGGAGCTTCTCACGGATCCAGATTCCTCGGTGAACAGGATCATTTTGATCGTTTGTCGAATGAGCAATGAGCCAACTATTATCATGAAGAATTCCTGCTCTAAAAGTATCATTGGGCAGATTGTCCGCCTGCCTAGAAACTTTCTCATAGTTCTTGATGGCCGCTTCCCGACGATCTGCCGGAATCTTTTTTAAGCGTTCCTCGAATTGAGCTCTGAACACTGGTAAAAGTTTTTTCTTACTCATATTAAAACGTTCAGAGGTAAGTAGTTCCTCAAATACTCTAACGTCCTCATTCACGATTCGGACAATCTGTCCTTGAGGTGCCCCCACTAGAGCCCTTGAACCAAGGCCGGCACCAGGACTGTCCTTGAACGTGGCTCCTGCTCTGGGATACTGAAAGAATTCTTCAAAGAAACGAACGACTCTCGGATAATAACCGTAACCATGAGGAGCTTCTTGTAGCATTCGATGAAAAGCACTGGCCGGAAGATTCTTCCTTATCGGAGGAGAGCCCTCGACAATCATTGCTCTAAGAACCTTTTCAACATCAACTCTTGTCCTGAGTTTTCCAGAACTTAGCGCATTACTGATAATCTTATTATTTGCAGGCGGCTCATCGGTAAGAGCATAAGATAAAGCGAAAGCAATTTCCTGAGGAGATAGCATCTTCCTACCATGCTGATCAGGATCTCCGCGCCCCAGTTCCATTCGGTAGACTGCACCAGTAGAAAGATATATTGCCAGTAATGAAGTTTTTAGCCCGGCCTCATTACCACCTTCTCTAATGTTGGCTTTCATGAAACTTAAATACCTATCAAACTCATCCTCATTTATGGGACGTCCGAACGCTTTATTAAATTCTTCTCTCACTACTCTGGCCATGGATTCCTGACTCGGCATTCCTTTAGCCTCTGAAATTGCCTTAAAACTTTCTTTTCCTGCGATTCGTATCGGCTTCCCCTTATCTGACCCATAGCTTAATCCTGGCAATTCACGATCATGTATCTGGCTCGAGATAATATCACTAAGAGCCATTCGCAGTGCCATAAACCCAGATTCATCCATAATTTCTTGTGACGAGTAATCACGAATACCTGTTGATTTAGAGAGATAACTTACCGGCTCCGCCTCAATCCCTCCACTCACGACCGACTGATAGCGCTTGCCTCTATAAATATGAGGACTGATTCTCCATAATCGTGCCGGCGTATACGGCATATCCTTTACTGAACCATCAAATAAGAGCTCATGACTGATCCTGTTTCCATACTCAGGCAGCAGCAATCGAGCCCTTACTGTAAACCCCTTCCCCACCCTATCCATCTCATCCTTAATCCACTCTGCCACAATGGTTCGCTCTATAGCCGTGGGCTGATCTTTTTTTTCCGGCGGCATCATTCCAACCTCAACCTGTTCGAGAATCTTTTCCCAGGCAGAGCTCGTACCATTGACCTTAAAATTAGAATTTAAATCTTCAAAGGTCAGCCCCCCCTCTTTCGAATCGTTGTCGTGACAATCTAAGCAATACTCACTTAAGAAGGGTCTGATTTCTTCTTTGAATGTATTATCCGATTTCAAATAAGATATCGAAATAATGTAACAAATGAAAAAGTAATACCTCATATTAAAGGAACATATAAGCGAGTTCTTTGATAAGATAAGACCCTAAAAGGACCCCCATCAATATCTGTTTCTAATTTAATACAATTCTATTTTTATGCTGCTTTGAACGGACTTAATTATTTCCAGCTCATCGCTTTTCGCATTCCCATGCATATCAATACTGCATTAAATTTAAGACAGTTTCCACTTAGTTTGACGCAACACCGCTAGTGTACTGCCAGCCATTTTCTCATACCAAACAGTTACTAATGAACCATCATCCAGCTGAACCGTCGTTGGATAACCGAGGTCCCCACCAACTCCATCACCGGAAACAATGACTGGATCAGTCCAGGTTTTGCCATGATCGCTACTCACCCGGGCTTGATTACCAAAAGGTTTACGCCGGTGCCCATAACTCATTAAGAGCCGCCCATCATTCAAGAGCAGCAAGTGAGAAGGGAGTCCCCACACACCAATAGAAACGGGCTCACTCCAAGTCTTTCCTCCATCCGTCGATTCAGTTTGCAGTGTCTCACGATTGTTCGCTTCATTGTGATTACGGATATGAACAATAAGTTTACCATTAACCGCTTCTACTCCATGCAATTCATGATAGTCCTTAGGGTCATCACCCTTGCGAGTGGGAATTTGAGCTAGGCGATTCCACGATTGACCATCATCCTTCGATTCGCATACACCAATCCATATTTTTTCGTGCCAAAGATTTTTTCCAGGATAAATGATTCGGCCATCTTTCAGATTCACTGGCCCGTGCGGACTATTTACTAGAGAGTCATACCGAGGGCTCCAAGTTACCCCGCCATCAGTAGAGCGAATCATCCAATTGCCGAGCTCTTTTTTGCGATCAGCAGCAGGAATTCGGTTATGGGCTGCGAGCCACTGATTGCGCCTCTTCTCAGACCAATTCTTATGGGAGCCCTTCTGAAGGTAATATTCATCATAAGCATTAGACGTAAATGTCGTAGCAAGAAGCGTACCCTTTGCAGTTTCTAGGATACCAGCATCACGGTCATCGATGGGACTATCGAGGAGCACTCGCGGAAAAGTCCAGGTTTTTCCCCCGTCTCTAGAACGCATCAGTTCCACTTGACCAAAAGGACACACGTGCCCTTCACGCCCTCCAGAACACACTAGCAACAATTCACCATCTTTGCGCCGGGCCAGTGTAGGCCAACCATGATAATGATTGGGACGTAAACTAATGACTCTGGTATCGGTGATATTAATTTTGGGCTGTGCCCCCAGAGAAAGGAAAGGAAATGCTAAACTGGCAGATGCGCAAGAAGCCATCATCTGGCGTCGGGAAGTAGTCAACATAGGTTTATCATATAATTAAAAAGTGCATTGAGGGAACCCACAATGCACTTTTTCATTTTAGTCAAAATTTAAGAGATTATTTTATTTCTTGGCCGCGTCACCCTTCTTCTTAGCTGCATCGCCTTTCTTCTTGGCCCCATCACCTTTCTTCTTGGCCCCATCACCTTTCTTCTTGGATCCGTCACCTTTCTTCTTTTTTGGCTGCTGCTTTGCCGAAAACTCTTCCTTGCTCAGCTTTCCGTCACCGTCCTTGTCCCTACGTTTAAAATTTCTAGCAGCAATCTCGGGCTTGTCTTTGAAATAAGGATTCGCCTTAAGCTCATCAAGTGAAAGGCTCCCATCACTGTTCTTGTCAAACTTCGCAAAACGTTCAGCAGCTGACTTGGTTGGCTTCTTGGCTGGTTTCTTCTTCTCATCTTCAGCCGCAAACAATGGAGCAGCAAAAAGAGCTGTGAAAATACCGATGAGGGTAATTAAATTAATACTGTTTTTCATGACCAGTATTATGCACTTCTGCCGCCAAAATCCCACCCAAATACTTATGAAAGATTTTTAATTGGTACCGAATCAGCAATTAATGACTTCACTTTTCCCGGAATATTCTCCATTAAACGGACTTCTCCCACATCGAGTAAAGTATGCATCACGGTGCCAAGAAGATTATTCATTGTGACAGGATCACTGTTCGGCTCACCACCGTCTCGAGTCGACTCACCTATGACCTGACCATGATCAAATCCTCCACCCGAAAGCATGAGAGGAGCCAATTTTCCCCAATGATCACGGCCCCCATTCTTATTTATTTTGGGACTCCTCCCCATTTCTCCACAACAGACAAGGAGAACCTTGTCTTGTAAGCCCCTATTATGAATATCTTCAATGAAAGCAGAAACTGCATGATCAAAAGGATGGCCAACATAATGCATCCCTTCAGTCACAGTTGCATTGTTCTGATCCGCATGAAAGTCCCATACAAAGTTCGTCGTGACCGTGACAAACCCACAACCACGTTCAACTAGGCGCCTCGCCATGAGCATAAGTTTACCTAAAGAATTAACATGATCCCTGTAATTTTTGTGATTATTCCAGACCTTCCGAATTGATGAATAAGGAACTAACGGAGCCGTGTCGTACCGTTCAATGGTTCTTGGATCCTCGGAGGACAAATCAAAGGCTCCGGCAACTCCACCAAGAATGGTATCAAAGGCCTGCTCCTGAAAACCACTGACACCATCAAGCCTGCCAGTCTCATCGACCCGACGACGCAAAGAATCCACACTCCCAAGGAGACTCCTTCGGTCATTTAGTCTGGGCTCAGGAATGGAGAGTACCATGTCCTGCTGAAGGTTCCCGGAACCTCCGGGAACGAATGGGGCATATGAACTACCAATGGATCCAGTAGATACAAACTTACCAAAATTTTTATTTCTTTCTTGTGCTTCCGGGACCACGGCCCTTGGAAAAAGTGCGACATTAGTTGGCATTCCACTCTCTGACCTGTTCGGTCCTGCGACTCTGGAATAAATAGATCCTAAATTTGCCCCTAACGAAGTATTCCCAACGATCGGTTTGATGTCATGGTTCCCGTTACCTGTAGTAAAAGATCGAACTATCGACATTTTGTCTGCCAGTCCCGCCAGTCCTTTGAGCGTCGATCCAAAAGTGACCCCGGGGATCTTTGTCTTAACTTCACCAATTGCACTGCGGACCCCGTCCGGAGCATCCATTTTTGGATCAAATGTCTCCGTTTGTGGAGGACCTCCATGCATAAATAGAAAAACTACCGCTTTGTCCTTAACTGAAATTCCCTGATCAGCGGCACTGGCCTTTACTCTCAATAAATCTGCAAGCGTCAGGCCACCAATGCCTAAGCCTCCGACACGAAGGAAATCACGCCTACCCATTGAGGAACCGCTACAAATAGAAAGCATTATTAAGGACAGTTTACATCCCAATATGCCTTAACTGCAAGAATTAGCACATGCACTGATGAATCCCAATATTTTAGGTATAGATGCTATACGAATGGCTAGGTTTACTCTATAATCGCAAGCCAAATTCAAACAATATGAGTAAACAATATAACGTCGCCATCATAGGTCTCGGGTTCGGTGCCGAATTCATTCCGATATATCAACGTCATCCACAGGCAAACATGTATGCCATCTGCCAGAGGACCGAAGAGTCCCTGAACGAGATCGGAGATAAATATAATATCGATAAGCGTTACCAGAACTATGATGATGTTCTGAATGATCCTGAAGTGGATTTTGTCCATATCAATACACCCATTCCAAACCATGCAGAACAATCAATAGCAGCTCTGAGGGCTGGAAAGCACGTTGCCTGTACCGTGCCCATGGCCACTTCCGTAGAAGACTGCGAGACCATAGTGAGCTTGTGCAAAGAGACAGGACTCAAGTACATGATGATGGAAACTGTCGTCTATGCACGCGAATTTCTTTTCGCTAAAGAAATGTATGAAAAAGGCGAACTGGGTAAAATACAATTCTTAAAAGCTAGCCACCAACAAGACATGGACGGTTGGCCCGGATACTGGCCTGGCCTTCCTCCAATGCATTACGCCACTCATTGCGTTGGCCCAGTCCTTGGACTCACAAAGGGTCAAGCGGAGTACGTATCATGTTTCCCTTCCGGAACCATTCGCGAAGAAATGCATGATTGCTACAATTCACCTTTCGCGGTCGAATCAACACACATTAAATTCAAAGACTCAGATCTCTCCGCTTACATTTATCGTTCATTGTTCGATGTCGCTCGCCAGTACCGTGAAAGCTTCGAAGTTTACGGTGACAAGAAAGCAATGGAGTGGCCCCTCATTGAAGGCGAGCCATTAGTACTTCATACTGCCAAGAAGCCAGAACCTGAAATCCCGGAAAAAGTAGAATGTCCTGACTATGCTCACCTATTGCCTGATGAAATTGCTCCTTTCACAACTGGAGGAGTTTATGGAGGAGAAGACGGTGAAGATCACCTCAGCTTCACTCAGGGCGCTGGGCACGGAGGATCTCATCCTCACCTCGTTCACGAATTCCTAACTGCTCTTGCCGAAGACCGGGACCCGTTCCCGAACGCGACTCAGTCAGCTAACTGGACCTGCACTGGAATCATTGCCCATGAAAGCGCTCTTGCAGGAGGAGAACTGAAAAAAATGCCTGAATTCGCACTATCATAAAAATAAATAAGCATGAAAACGCTCCTCCCTCTTATTTTCATTGCAGCGTTCCTAGGCTCTGCCCAAGCCAAGAGACTAGAGGTCCTTTTCCTTGGAGACGAAGGACATCACAAGCCAGCTGAAAGGATTCCACAAATCATGGAGGGGCTTGGACCTCGTGGTGTGAATTTTACTTACACAGCTGACCCAGACTGTCTCCATGACGGGACCCTAAAAAATTTCGATGCCCTTATGATCTACGCCAACATTGGTACGATCACTGAAGAGCAGGAGAAAGGCATACTAGATTATGTGTATGAGGGTGGAGCCTTCTTGCCGATCCATTGCGCTTCTTACTGTTTTCTTAACTCGATGCAGTATGTGAAATTAGTGGGAGCCCAATTCAAATCGCATGGGACCGGAACATTCTCAACCAACATAGAGAAACCGGAACATCCTATCATGAAAAGTTTTAAAGGCTTTGAAACGTGGGACGAAACGTATGTACACCACAAGGGCACTAATGACAGAAACGTTCTGCAAACAAGAGAAAATGAACCATGGACATGGACACGCGAGCCCGGAAAAGGACGCGTTTTTTATACCGCTTACGGACATGACCAAAGAACATGGAGTAATCCAGGTTTTCATGACTTGGTTCATCGGGGCCTCGTCTGGGCAATCGGTGAAAAGAAGAGTAAGACATTTCTCTCTACGAAACTCCCAGAACTAGTACGCCGCGATGGGGACCTTGTCCCAAACTACGAAAGGCGACCCGAACCAATCAAAGTGCACCAGCCTCTGAGCCCAGAACAGTCACTACAACACACACAAGTTGCTCATGGAATTGACATTTCATTGTTCGCGTCCGAAGAACTCGGACTTTACAGCGTCATTGAAATCGACTGGGACGAGAGGGGCCGTGCATGGGTCATCGAGACTCGAGACTATCCGAACGAATTAAAACCAACTGAACTCGGAAAGGACAGAATCAGAATCCTTGAAGATACGGACGGAGACGGAAAGGCTGACAAGGCAATTCTCTTTGCCGACAAGTTATCTATTCCGACAGGAATGTGCTTTGCGAGGGGCGGGCTGATCGTTCAGATGGCACCAGAATTCATTTTTCTGAAAGACACTGACGGAGATGACAAGGCAGACGTTAGAGAAACTCTCTTCTCGGGTTGGAGCACGGGAGACACTCATGCAGGACCATCAAATCTCAAATACGGTTTCGATAACTGGATATGGGGAGTCATGGGATATGCAGGATTCAATGGAAAAGTCGGAGGCAAGGACCATCGTTTCGGCCAGGGCGTTTATCGATTCAAACCTGACGGTTCAAAGCTAGAATTCCTGGGAAGTACATCCAACAACACCTGGGGACTGGGCTTCTCAGAAAATAATGATGTCTTTATATCCACTGCCAATAATCAGTCCAGTGTTTATATGCCCATCGCAAAGACACATTATGATCGGTTCGATGGGTTGGATCAACCGAGCCGGCTACCAGGCATTGATTCAAACAAAAAATTCTTTCCAATCACACCTAACGTTCGCCAAGTTGACGTTTTTGGCGGATTCACAGCAGCCGCAGGACATCATCTTTACACGGCCAGAAGCTTTCCAAAGGACTGGTGGAACCGCTCAGCTCTCGTCAATGCTCCGACAGGAAATTTAGTTTATAGGGCTCAGGTCCGGCCCGAAGGGTCCCATTTCGTGGCAGAGAACGGTTGGAATCTAGTCGCCTCAGTTGATGAATGGTTCTCCCCTATTTACTCAGAAGTAGGTCCTGACGGTGCAATATGGATGAGTGACTGGTACAGTTTCCTGATCCAACACAACCCTACTCCAAACAAGGGCCGGGGAGGTTTCGACGCTAAGAGGGGCCGAGGCAATGCCTTCGAGTCACCCTTACGCGACTACACCCGTACCCGGATTTACCGATTCACAGCCAAGGATGGAAAGCCAAGTAAGACTTTCGACCTATCAAAGAAAAAACCTAATGATCTTCTCAGAGCAATTCAAAGCGATAACATGTTGTGGAGGATGCACGCGCAGCGTCTCATCGTCGAAAGCGGAAATGGATCCACATTCACACAACCTCTAAAAGGGATCATTCAATCATCAGAACCTGATGAGATCGGTATAGCAGGTGGAGCAATTCATGCATTATGGGCACTTCATGGACTCGGAACAGTTGACGCTAAATCAATTGAATTAGGACTCAATCACAAGTCAGCTGGGGTCCGACGCGCCGCAGCATCAGTGACGCCCCGAAAAGAAAATTTCACAAATCATCTACTCAAGGCCGTCAATGACCCTGACCATCAGGTCCGCAAAGACGTACTACTTGCACTTTCTGAAATGCCCCCCTCAGAAGAAGCTGGAAAAATTCTTTTCTCAAAGCGAAAAGACAGCTTCATCCTAAATGATCGTTGGTTGCCAACTGCGTTCCAAATGGCCTGTTCCCGACACGGTGCCGGCTACCTCAAAGCCGCTCTTGCCGCGTCCTCCCCAGCGAACGCAACTGCTCCACCAAAAGCAGCCCAAATTCCCAAAGACAACTTAATCTTAAATTCAGGATTTGAAGCCATTGACGGGACGATGCCAAAGAACTGGAAAGCACGGAACTATTCTGGCCAAGCGAATCAACGCATCGTTTCTCCCGGTAGAGGAGGAAAAGGTAATGCAATTATGATTGAGTCAGCTCAGGGCGCTGACAGTTCCATCCATTTTGATCTTAAAGTCAAAAAACGTACCACTTATCAACTCAGTGCATGGATAAAAACAGAAGGACTCAAAACGATCCGAGGAGGACGTGGAGCTCAATTAAATATTCACGCTCTGCCCGATCAACCAAGGACCCGGGCACTCAAGGGTGATAATGACTGGTCAAATGTAAAACTAAAATTCAAAACTGACGACACAGGCACTATCAGCATTAATTGCTTGTACGGGGGATGGGGTTTTGCAACAGGAAAGGCCTACTGGGATGACATTGAACTCATTCAAATCGACGCTGGACAGGGTCCTGACATCAGCGAAGACACCGAATCGATAGTCGCTGCAAATCTAGTCAATCACGCATCGTCAGTACAATTATCCTCTACACTTAATGACATTATCACCAAGCCTACTGAACTGGGTAACAAGATAAAAAAAATGATCAGGGCACCTAAGGTAGTAGTCAAAGAGTCGAAGGAAGATGAATTGACATTATCAAAGACCCATCAGGTGTTAAAACTTAATGCCATTGAGGGACTTAAATTCGACAAAATTAAACTCGAAGCAAAATCAGGAAAACCAATCGCAATCATTGTATCCAATCCGGATCTACTTCAGCACAACTTTGTAATTGGCAGCCCTGGATCCTTGGAAAGGATCGGTTCCGCGGCCGATTCAATCATTACCAATCCAAAAGCGATCGAAATGAATTACGTGCCTCAGACCAATGACATCCTTGCCGCTAGTAAGTTACTAGATCCTGGGACCTTAGAAGTGATCAAGATCGATCCTCTCAAACCAGGAAAGTATCCTTACGTCTGCACATTCCCTGGTCATTGGCGCATCATGCAGGGACACCTTGAAGTAAAATAATTATGGAGCTTTTTCCAGATCCATAACAGCCACATCCAAAATAGTCCAAACGACACCATCATATTCGACCTTATAAGTGGCAAACTCATTAATGATCTGGCTGTGCATCCAGCCTACCATCACATCAACCCTCAGGGGATGCTGAGGATCCTTGCTCGCTTCAATGATCCATTTCATTGCAGGGCGTCCATTCATCCATTGAGAATTACTGGAACGAGAATAGAATTTTGCAGAGTCCACGACTCTTGGCGTTCTTCCTTTCAAAATAGCAACCATTGCGTTTCTATGAAGAGAATCACTATCAGTGATACCGTAAGCAGCATAATCAAGGTCTCCAAATTTACGGTCCTCGTCAGGTAAATTATCCATAGCGTATTCGAGAGCCGCTAACTTGGCGCCCAAGAGACCATCCCTCGGAACTTCTTTGATTTTCTCATTTTCGTCCTCAGAAGAGGTCTTAAAGGACTGGCATCCTGAAAACATCAGGAAGAAAAAAATCAACCAGCCCCTATACAAAATAAATGCCATTAGAATATGAAGATCACAATAATTAACCTTAAAAAACACCATAAAGGGGCAGAAAGATACTCATATTTAACGATAATCTTTTTTAGCCTAATAAATAAACTCTCCGCCAGTTATACTGTTAACAATCAAAACTTGGCAGAACACCAAGCTAGATCTATTATATAACTACATAGGAAAAGCCAATAACACTAATAAAGAGGGCTCATCTCAGATTTACGGCCATGCAACAAACACCTCAAGACCCGAACCAGCAATTCTCTTCTAATCAGCCTCCTCAAGGCCATCAGGGATTCGCTCCTGACCCTGCTTATGCGCCGGCTTCAACCATTGGCGATGATGCCCAACTCGATCCTCAAGAGTCAATAGAAGAAATAGTTAAGAAACAAGAGGCACGCAACAAAGCTTTTTCGTTAGTAATTTCAGTAGGTCTGACCAGTCTGATTATGGTTATATTATATTTTTGGGCCATCACTGCATTTCAAGAAGAAGAGATCGAACTCGTTGTCGCAGCTACTCAAGGAGAGAAAGATGCCCAGATCGAGAAGAAGAGCTTTCAGCAAAGCGTTCGTCAAAAACCTTCTCGCCCATCTTCCAAGCCTAGCAGCGCCATATCAGCTAATAAGGCATCACCAATCTCAGTACCTTCTATAGACAACATTGATTCACCTGATTTTGGATCCTCTTTCGGAGACGGATTCGGTGCTGGCGGATTCGGTGATGGTATCGGCGGAGGCATAGGTGTTCCAGGCGTCATGAAAGGCCGTTGCAACTCTGCGGACAGGATCGCTCGGTTACGTAAGGCCGGCGGCAAAGCATCAATGGACCGTCAGGTACTAGCGGCTCTTCGCTGGCTCAAAACTCAGCAACAGCCTGATGGGAATTGGGGAACCAAGTTCCCTGTAGCGATGACAGCATTTGCCCTCCTCGCTTATTCCGGTCACTGCGAAACTGTGGACTCTCCCGAGTTCGGTGAAACAGTCAAGAAAGCGATCGGCTTTCTCGTTACGGTTGCAGAAAAGGGAAAGGGCCGGTTGTGCACTACGAATGACCGGAACCTTTCTTACGAGCATGGGATCGCAGTTTATGCCCTCGCCGAGGCCTACTCAATGAACAAGAACGCACGCAAACCGTTCAAGCGTATTTCTCCTACTCTGAAGAAAGCAGTCCCTGTCATCATCGAAGGACAAACAAATGGTGGAGGTTGGCTCTACTCATACGGATCGAACGGGACCGGTGACCTGTCCGTCTCAGGCTGGAACGTTCAGGCCCTCAAAGCAGCCCAACTGACCGGTCTCAAGTTCTCAGGACTCGAAACTTCCATGAAAAAAGCGGTACGTTATCTTAAAGCTGCCGAAGATCCTAAAGGAACTGACGGTTTCTGGAAGTACCGAGTCAATGACGGCCAAAAAGGTAAACTGAGCCTGACTGGAGTCGGAGCAGTCTGTGCAAGGATGCTCGGTGCCCCATCACAACTCGAGGACAAGGCCCTTGACCTCATCAACAGCAGGTTCCCCAAGAACTTCCAGCCTAACGCAGTCTATTCCTGGTACTATCATTCACAGGCAGCTTTCCAAAAGCAAGGCAAGCACTGGAAAGAATATAATAAAACTTATCAGGACATCATGGCCAAGGCTCAGGAAAAGGACGGGTCATGGCCCGCATCTGCAGGTCATGGTCAGGTCGGAGCAGACGGTAAAATTTATTCTACAACTTTATGTACCCTGATGCTGGAAGTTTACTACCGTTACCTCCCAACCATTAAGTAGAAATCAATTCATCTAATTGATTTCTTCAGGGCTATCAATCCCCGCAGACCGGCTAGCAATCAATAGCCAGAATAGTGCAACGACGAGTATCGAGGAGAGCCCTATGTGCAGGACCTGAACGACTGGATGCACAGAAACGTGTGACATCAGAATGCCGAGTACCATCTGCGTTAGGATAATACCGAAAACAGTTTTGAGGCAAAGTTGCCCCAAGTCTCCTGTCGCTTTTCTCGTCTTAAAGAAAGTCATAGCTCCAATGAACAAAATGACCCAAGAAAAACTTCGGTGTATTAAGTAAATCCGTTTCTGTTCTAGGGTCTCGTGCCATACATCTCTGGGAATGTCTTTAAATTTCAATGCAAGCTCATCCGTTAATTCTCTGACCTGAGAACCCATGACTCCTTCACCAATGCAGGTAAAAAAAAGAACGATTAATAACACCCTAACAGATCCAGTCCCATTAAGATTAATCTGAGGCCTTTTGTCTCCTCCTCGATAAATAGCATAGACCAGAACACAGAGGAGAGTCATTGCTAATGCCATGTGAAGAGTAATGACTCCAGGCTTGAGCCCCGAACGAACCACAATTGCTCCCAACACAGCATTGGTGAGGACAAGGGCCAGTGCAGAAAAAGATGCGACAAATACGGATGGCCTTTTCCTCAAAAATTGAAAACTTAATAAGAAGGTCGCTAGCGTAAAGAGCCCCACAGGAAGGCTCACTAGACGGTTAATGAATTCGATCCAGACGTGTACTGGATTGAATTCCGCGGACAAGGTTTCCTTAGTTATCTCAGGATTACGCTTCTGAAATTTATCTATATCGAGACGATCAAAATCAACCTGCTCAAGACTAGTCGGCGGAATCAATTCTCCCCAACAAGTGGGCCAGTCAGGGCAGCCAAGACCCGAGCCAGTCACTCGCACTATTGCCCCAACAAAAATAAGGAAAATAGTCGCCAAAAGAGCCGCTAAAGCGGTTTTCTGGTAAATAGTCATATAGTATTATCGCTTCAAAAATGGAAAAAGATCTAAAAAATAAGGTAAAAATCGAAGAATTAGCCAATTTATGAAATTAGTTGCTCAAATGCTTAAGAAGATTAAAATATATTAATATATTAATATCTGATCACGGCCCCACATTTTATGATTGGCAAACTACTCTCGCCAGCATAATCAGGGGATTGTAAAACACTCTCTAACTCTAAATAAAACTATAATTATGACTGATTCGGCAGACAACAAACCAAGTAAGCTCCTTTTCTGGGGATGTTTCATTGCACTCGTCACTACATCTTTTGGATTCATTACGCGAATCTTCATGCTTAGTGATCCATCGATCTCTGGAGACCTCCTCAAGCTTGATGGAGGTGAAATTGGACAATACATTGGAATTCAAATTTGGCCATTTGCCATAAGCATTATTGGATTCAGTCTGATTATTGATAAGGTCGGATATAAGTTCTCAATGATCTTTGCTTTTTCTTGTCAGATCATCTGGACTATCATGGGGTACATTGCAATCGCATCTGCAGACATGGATGTAGATACAAGG
>SHBV01000005.1 GCA_004211885.1 Verrucomicrobiaceae bacterium | reverse complement strand
AGAGTTATGACAATTAAGTCAGGGGACAGTGAACTCAGAATAGTTGATATTCTGGTCGGTGAAGTTTGGATCTGCGGCGGCCAAAGTAACATGGCCTGGACCATGCGTGGCTCAACAAACGCTGACATTGAAATATCCGCCGCGAACTTTCCTGAGATAAGATTTCTTAAACTTCCTAACGTGGCAAGTCCAAGAGAACAGGATGACTTTCCTCTTGGAAAGCCCACGGACTGGATCGGTAAATGGCAAAAAGCCGTGGCCCCAGAAGTCCAGAATTGTAGTGCTGTGGCTTACTATTTTGCTAGGCGCCTGCATCGCCAACTAAAGGTACCGGTAGGGATAATTGAAAATTCATGGGGCGGCACCATGGCCCAGCACTGGTGCAATAAAAACACTCTCAAACAGATCCCTGAAATGGCGGAAGATATAAAAAAATTCGACGAGAAATATCAGGCATGGATTGACGGAGGAAAAGAGGAAGGGGCACAAAAAAGATTAGCCAAAGACCTTGCCGATTGGGAAAAGAAAAGCGCAGAAGCAAAAGCCAAGGGAGAAAAAGAGCCTCGCAAACCGAACGCAAACCAATACAAGAATCCGGGCGATGGCAGGCAGCCGGCGGGAATGTTTAACGGTTCACTTCTCCCAATCGCAAATACGACAATCAAAGGAATACTTTTCTATCAGGGTGAAAATAATTCTTTCGGCACATCATGGAAACCGTTTTATCGAACATTCCCCGCAGTAATCTCAGACTGGAGGAAAGCCTTCAAGGATCCTGAAATACCCTTCGGAATAGTTCAGATCGCCGGTTGGAGTAACCGCAGATCCATGCAATATGATATGAACCACCATTGTAATGTGGTCCGCGAAATTCAGATGGACACATGGCTCAATACAACAAACACGGGCCTCATTGCCACTTATGATACAAATTCCAATGGCAGTATCCACCCGGGCCATAAATTACCAGTCGGCGAAAGGTCCGCTAGATGGGCGCTGTCAGAAGTGTATAAGATTAAAAGGTTCGGATCGAATGATCCATTGGAATGGAAAGGGCCTCTATTTAGAGAAGCCAAGTTCGAATCTGGCAAGGCATTTGTTACTTTCGAGGAAGGCACTGACCGTGGACTCCGACTCGATCAGGACGTTGACGTTGGTTTTGTTCTGGCCGGTAAAGACAAGATATTTCATCACGCAAAGGCTAGAATCACTCAGTCCAAAAAAGACAAAAGACCTCAGGTTGAAATATGGTGCGATGAAGTAAAAGAACCCGTGGCTGTTCGGTATGCCTTCTCTAACCTGCCCATCGGTGGACTCATGAATGCCAGAGAAATCCCGGCCTATCCCTTCCGTTCCGATAATTGGCCTATGACCCCACACCAGTCCACCGGATCGTACATAAGAAGAGTAAAATAATTACTCTACAATCGGAACAATGCGCTTCAACCACTGACGCACAAATGACCTTGCCGGGCTAGGTCTTAGTACCCATTCGTCATTATGATTTCGAAAACCGCTATCCATATAGATAAGCTGATCTGTGTCAATGCCCTTCAAACTTTCTATATATTTTCGGGTCAACTGATTATTGGCTAGGGATTCGCTAAGGATGAGTTGGGGCCTTCCCAATAAACGAGAGATCCTGACCATAGCTGAATTCCTATCTGAATCCGGATATGCCCATTTACGAACCCCATCATAATGACTGAAGGGAATAAAACCGGCCCATAACCCAGCAATTTCATCATCATATAAACCAATAAAATTGCAGGCAATAGCCCCTCTGGAAAAACCACAAAGTATGATCTTCTTTTCATCTCCACCAAATTCTTCACAAACCTTTCGGACCGTTAACTTACAATATTCAACGGTCGGTATCGGATCATAATCGGGAGCATCTCCCCACCATTTACGAACGTTCCCAGTTCCAGTAGAATTCAAATATGGAAGACAGAGCCAGATGTAGCCTTTGCCACCGCTGAATCCATAACCAAGCTTACTACCCTCCACATGGCCACTACTCACATCTCCGTTCTTGTCACGGTAAGGACCGTTCCCGGCATACTCAACGATGACCGGGTATTTTTTCCCAGGCTTCCAATCTGAAGGAAGATAAAGAACATGATAAAGATCCTTCGGATCACTCGGGTTTCGCGCCTTTGTTCTAGTGCCTGGGCCAAATTTCTCTTCCACTAAAAGAGGTAATATTAAATCTGGCGGAGTCCCTCTGAAGTCAGGAGCCGCTAATTCAGAAAGAACACCCCCAGAACCACAGAAAATCATAAAACCGATTATCACCCAAAACTTAAACACAATAAAATTATACAAAGTTTAATTGTAATTCAAACCCATATTTGTGGACCATTCGGATCCTGGGGATACGGTAATGCTAAATCTTCGGAAAACCTCTTGGCCGTCCAAGCCACTGCAGCCGCATCTATAATATCATCAGGTGAAATATTACCCACATCAGATCCTAAATCACTGGGTAAATAAATACCCTTACTCTTTAATAAAGACAGTCTTTGTTGCATTCCATTCCAAGTCTTTTTTGAGAATGGCTGAGGCACACCATCATTCATCTGCATGAAACAAAATTCAGGATGAACCTCAAGAATTGTTAAGTGTTCTGACTGGCATTGATTCACCTCAAGAATTTTATTTTTGAGATTTAAAGTCTGTCTTGAAAAAGCACATCCAAAACGCTTCAGACTTTCGATGTTTAGATCCTCTGGATTCGCATCAATCCATTTTGGATCAGTCATAAATTTAGGGATAGCGGGAAAGACGCTTCGACCACGCTTTGAACCTAATTCTTTTCTTACCAATTGATCCGCCTCTCTGGTTGGTTGATTGACTAATTTCAAAGGCATATCAACAGCAACTACTCTGATTCCAGAAAAATAGGATAGTAGATTTTTAAGGGTTGCCGAAACATAGCTGCCAACCAGATGACCACATTCGTCAATAGCAACACCTACCCAACCTTCCTTACAACCATCTACACCTAAAGAAGATGATCTATAGCTTATAGCATTCTGGTTCACTTAGTCTTACAGGTTCAAAGCATCCTTAATGGATTAAAACGATCTCCTCAAAGAAAGTGTAGCGCTGGGTGCAATTTCAAAATCTTCACCCTCCCCGTAGAAGCTTTGGTGAACAGGTTTTGTAATACCAAGTCCAACATCTAGATTTTTAGAGAGCGCATATGAAAGATTAAAAGACGCACTAGCATGTAAGAATCCTGAGTTAGGGTCTCTACCACTCATTCGCCAATCTGAATATCCATAATATTCAATACTTAGACCGGCAGAAAAAGATAGCTTATCACTATAAGTCCAATTAATCATTGGAGAAAGCGCCAACTCTGAAGCCCCTCTAAAACCATTACTGTTATGGTATAACGGTAATCTCGCCTTTGAGTATAGCCCTAAACCTAGTGAATCATTAATTTGAAAACCATAATAAAGATTTAATAATGGATCTACAGTTCCATTGCCAAACTGAATATGTAGATGCTTTCTTCCGTAATCTCCTAATATCCACGGATCACTTTCAGTCCTTCCAGAAGGTAGAGCCAATCCCATACCCAACCTCAAAACCGATCCATCTTTGAAAAAGTCTCGTTTCTTGAAGCCTACCATCAATTCCATATCTCCAAACCCATTGTAATTTTCTGTACGATGATGAATGTACCCGCTCCTTTCTGCATACTCTAATTGTAAAGGATCTGCAGGCTCAAGAAAAGATACCGACGCTTTCTGAGATTTCCAAAAATAGGGAATCATCAAAGCAGCATCCCACTCCTCATTAATTGATTTCATAATTGAAAGGCTTGCTCTTCTTAAATCCATTTCGACATCATGTCGATGAGTTGGAACTTCGACATTTTCAAATGAACTCGTTAAGCCATTATTTGATAAGTGACTGCCAAAAATACCATTACTAATAGAAAAATCTGTACCCACTTTCCATGAGAATATGGACTGGTCCATAGCGGTAATTTCTGAATTCCCCGACCGGGGAATTGCTGGATTAGTTCAGGCAGGTCATCCCGCACTTAGGAATTGATAGGTATAAAATTCGAAAACAATAAAAATAAGAATAGATAATTTGAAGTGGTTCATAATAATAAATTTAGGCGTGCCTGTCTGTTCCTAGGCACAAGATTAATGTAATAAAAAACGAAGAGTTTTTAAATTTTGGGCAATGATGTCGCCCAGATCAGAAACCTAATTAATTTAAATCAAGAGAACTACACTCCGAGAAGCGTACTTTTTGATGGATGGTATAAAATATTTATTGCCAGCTGATCCAATTAAAAGAGGTTCCACCTGAAATAAAGTGGGATTGGGAAGACTATAGTAATTAGAGTAATCTAAAATATTTTTTATGCTGCTGGCTAATGCATATATGGGGAACTGTTCATCATTGTCATTTTCAGTTAAGCATTCGCAACTAACAGAATGTTCAAACTCACAGCAACAACATGATTGGCAATCAACTTCATACGAATATGTCGAAATGGTATATGAAAAAACAATTACCAAAATCAGTGAAATTCTTGATGTGATTTTTTTAAACTCCATTTGCCTCTGTCTATTACGAAAAAAAACGCAAGTTAGTTTCAATTCAAATTAAATCTTAAAAATTTTAATGTGATTAGTCAATTCAAAGACCATGCTGAATGAGGTGATATCTTAAAAATTTCTATGAAGTCCTTATAGTGATGGTATTATTAATTGTAATTAGATTTATATAGAAAATGCCATTTTTTAGAAAACATAATACTCTACAAAGCCTTTCAAAGACCTGCGGCTGAGCAGCAAAGATTGACCCGGTCGGGCTAGGAAAATTATTAGACAGTCTTCCAAAGAATGAAGATCCTAATCTTCTCGTTGGTTTTGATACCAGCGATGATGCCGGTGTCTATAAGCTTACCGAAGAGATCGCTATCGTCACCACTGCAGATTACATCACCCCTCCCGTCAATGATCCTTTCATTTATGGTCAGATCGCTGCAGCGAATTCAATCAGTGACGTTTATGCCATGGGAGGGCGCCCCATCACTTGTTTGAACTTAGTCAATTTCCCAGACGGACAATTACCGTCCGAGGACCTCCACAAAATTATTGAAGGTGCACTCGATAAAATTACCGAATCAGGAGCCGTCCTCGCAGGAGGTCACACAGTCGAAGACTCTGAGCCTAAGTTCGGATTATCTGTTACTGGGGTTGTGCATCCCCAAAAGATCTGGCGCAACGTCGGTGCACGCCCTGGAGACGCACTGATTCTCACAAAACCTATTGGAACGGGTGTCATTTTTAATGCTAGGTTAAAGGGCAAAGTCTCCGATGAGGCCTTTGATTCCTGCATCAATACAGTCATTAGCCTTAACAAATCTGCTGCTGAAGTATTTTCCAATTTTGAAATCCATGCAGCTACAGACATTACAGGTTTCGGACTCGCTGGTCATGGGCTAGAGATGGCACAAGGATCAGAATCAAGTCTACACTTGGATCTGAATTCAGTGCCTGTCATGGAAGAGGCCTATCAAATGTATGCAGAGGGAATAACGACTGGGGTCAATAAGCATAACCGCAAAAAAACCATTCCGCACATTCGATTCGAAAACTCAGCAATAGAAAGTAAGAGAGAAATCCTCTTTGATCCTCAGACCAGTGGCGGGCTCTTCGTTGCGCTGCCTGCAGAGCAAGCCACAGAAGCGCTAGAAAAACTTACAGCAACGGGAATCACTGACTCTGCGATTGTTGGTTACGCAAAAGAGCCAGATCCTGAAATGCAGATCATTGTGAGCTGATAAAAATATCCTAATACTACAATCCGAAGGCACGCTGCATCTGCTCACGAACCTTCTTTAGGCGATCCGGTCCTCCGCCCCCTACCTCGGCCGTTGCCCAACCAGTGAATCCAATGTCACTGAGACCCTTTCTGACCTCATCCCACGGAAGATCTCCTTCACCAATCTCAGTAAACTTATTATTTTCACGGCTGAATCCCTTCACGTCCAGCTTAACGCACCTATGACCAAATTCACGGATCCATTCCCCAGGCTGTCCGTACTTCCAATGGTTACCGATGTCATAATACTGACCGACCCAGACACTCTTAAAGCTATCAATGAACTTCACGTGCCTCTCAGCGCTTTGCTCGGGTGGCTTATTATGATCATAAAACATCTGGTTCCAAACATTCTCAAAAAGAATCGGCTGACCAAGAGAAGCGGCCAAAGGAATGATTTTCTTTATTTCATTACGGCACCGCTCCTCAATGACATCGGCAGGACCGTCGCCGCCGCCTCCGACCACAATCAGGACTCCATTGCCACCGGCAGCGTGCGAGAGTCGAATGCAGTGCTCTATGTTCTTCCTAGATGTATCACGATCAGCCTCGTTCGGGCTAGTCAGTCTCTTGCCCCAATGCGCATGATTAATTGCATTATGAACAAAGACACCAGATTCATCGACTGCCTTCCTGGCCGCTTCCTCGGTATGGGCCCCGGCCTCATCAAAATCTACCCCATCAAGTCCTGCTTCCCCAGCCATTTGTAATCGCTCAGTTAAGCTCAGAGTCTTCCCACCAACTTTCTTAGCAATCATGCCCAGCTTAACAGAAAGAAGTATTCCCTTACCTTCAGGAGGGCGAACGGTCTTGGAAGTTTTCTTCTCATCTTCTTCTGCCGCAGATAAAGCACAGGAAGAAGCAATAGTTGCCGATCCTGTGACTAAGAGTTTGCGTCGAGAAATAGTTTGCGGTTTTAGTGGCTGGATTTTCATCACTTAATTTTCTAACGTAGTCTAGGTTCAAGAACAAGCTTACATTGGAATTACTGCTTCCAATTTCAAGAGACTCCATCATTATAATGTGATAATACTCTAATTTTTAGATCATTTACTCGAAGCAAGATAAAACCAATGTACCTATCAATCCTCCTAGCCTCTTTCATATCAATCATGTCTGTTTCTGGAGCAATAGCAGCTAGCGGAACCGTCTTTCATGATAAAAATCAAAATAACCAGAGAGACAAAGATGAACCCGGCATCAAAAACATTGCCGTCTCAAATGGAAAGGAAGTTACTAGAACTAACGCAGAGGGAAAATGGGAATTACCTCACGATGACGATACGATTTTTTTTGTGATCAAGCCACGCGACTGGAGCACCCCTCTCAATGAACATAATTTACCTCAATTCTATTATATTCATAAGCCTGAAGGATCCTCGCCAAAACTAAAATACAAAGGATTAGAACCGACAGGTCCTTTGCCGGAGTCGATCGATTTTGCCCTGAATCCAAAGAAAGAACCTGACACCTTCAAGGCCATATTTTTCGGGGACCCACAACCCAGTACGATCAAGCAAGTTAATTACATTGCTCATGACATCATATCGGAGCTGATAGGAACTGATGCAAAG
Organism: Verrucomicrobiaceae bacterium; assembly: GCA_004211885.1. Lineage (GTDB taxonomy): Bacteria > Verrucomicrobiota > Verrucomicrobiia > Verrucomicrobiales > DEV007 > EC70. Next base: position 71,417 of record SHBV01000005.1, on the reverse strand, counting down.
TTCGGAGTGACTCTGGGTGACATTATGAATGATAACCTGGATCTTTTCCCTGCATCAAATGCTAACCTGGCCCTCATAGGCATTCCCTGGTACAACGTGGTGGGCAACCACGATATCAACTTTGATTCTCCGGATGATGCCGGTTCCAATGCGACCTTTCATCGTTTCTTTGGACCAAACTATTACAGCTTTGATCATGGTCCGGTCCACTTCATCGTTCTCGATGACGTGGAATGGTCAGGCAGAAACTACAAGGGTGGTCTTAATGAGGATCAACTCACCTTTGTTAAAAACGACCTTGCCCTGGTTCCTGAGGAAAAACTCATCGTCCTGATGATGCACATACCCCTCACAAACGTAGGGAACCGGCAAGAACTGTACAGACTCATCGAGAAACGACGGTACACTATGTCAATTTCTGGACACACGCACTGGCACGCTCACAAGCTCATAGACGAAAAGGACGGATGGAAAGGCAAAGAGCCACATCACCACATCATTAATGTTTGTGTGTCCGGGACCTGGTGGAAAGGCAATAAAGATGAGGTCGCAATTCCACACGCCACTATGCGTGACGGTGCACCAAACGGCTACTCAATCATTACTTTTGACGGTGCGAAACACACTCTGGACTTTAAAGCCGCGCGTCAGCCAGCCTCTTATCAAATGAGTATCCATGCCCCAGACCATATCGATCCTCAGAATGAAAATAAAAAAATTATCTATGTGAATGTATTTAACGGATCAGTGAAATCCAAAGTGAAAATGCGGATAGGCAAAGGAGCAGATTGGATTCCCCTAAAGAAGACAGTGGAAAATGATCCTTATTACGTCGAATTGCGTGAACGTGAAGCCGCTAATAGTAAGACCGGAAAGACTTCACTCAATCCACCGAGCCCCTCAGACCACTTATGGAAAATCCAAATACCTTCTGGCCTTGAAATCGGTTCACATTTAATAGAGGTTGAAGCGACTGATCATTACGGAAGGCTTCATAGAGCCAATCGAATCATCAGAATAGAAAAATAAATTCATTTTATTCTACTCCAAGAATCCGATTAGCCACATCAAAACCTGTCAAAATAGCCTCCCCTATTCTGCCCCGACCAACGAACGAATCTCCACAAAAGAACCATCCTTCGGGAGCACATTCTTCAATTTCATCTACATCGAGTGCAACCTTGGGGTGAGCGTATTTCCATCTCTGTTTACTTTTCCATAATGGCCCGCATTGAGGAACATCAATGAGCTTGCAGATCTCTACTAGCCCCTCCTTATAAATTATATCCTCACAGGAATCGTAATAGGACATACTCCAATCTGGTGACATCTGTGCAACAATGACACTTGCATCCATATCAATGCGTCCAGACTTTGCATCTTCAAAACCCAACCATGAAATAGCATGTTGACGGTCCTCATTTAACATTGCACAACAATCAGGAGGACGATCAATGCGTTGATCAAAGCCCATCATTATTGAGAACTGTCGGTGAAATTCACTCTCACCGAGCAGTCCCTTTAAATCACTCAATGACGACAAATTTTTAGACTCAGAGATTAATTCAAGAACTTGAGGCGCGGGAGGAGTAAAAAGAACAGCATCAAAAATACCAAAAGTTCTTCCCTCCTCTGATATAATTTCCCATGAAGAGTCCGAGATTCTCTCCAATCCCACGATTCGTGTCTGTTTTATAATTTTGGCATCTGAAGCCGTGGCAATTCTTTTGCCTAATTCGCTAATACCATTCCTGTAGTTCCATTTAATCTCTTCATTAATTCTCGTATCACCTTTGAATGCGGCTCCCACTTTGTTAAACAGATAAACGTTACCAGGAATCTGAATAAGACCTTCATTCGGTAGTTCCCTCAATACTAATTCCTCTAAGAGAGGCGAATCGATCTTGAAGTAATTGGCTCCATGATCGACTCTGATCCCGTGCAATGTACGTGTCGCAGCCCTACCAGAAGGACCTCGACTCTTTTCAAAGACGAACACTTCCCAGTCAGCGTCCTTGAGCGCCCACGCTGCGGCGAGACCAGAAACACCGGCACCGATAATAGCTAATTTTGGTTTCGAATCATTCACAATTTTCAAACGAAAAACTAACGGAAATGGATTCGAAACCGAAGTTACTTGTCATTATTAAATTAAAAACTCCCAAATTAGCCCAGCTCCTAGAATAAAAACCTGTGGGAAGAAATTAAGCAGTATGCTCTTTTCTTTCCACGCAAATCCTACAACTGTCCAAGTACAGGCTCCAACTAGGTGAACCATGACGTTCCAGGGATGAAAGTTAAAGGCGTGAAGAATAATGGCACAAACAATTGTAATAGCGCTGAAATATTTTAAATAAAAAATCATTTCAGCTAATTAAAAAGACAATCCTTTCTAATCAACTAAGAATGAAGAAATCCAATTAAAATAAAAAATAGAGGCAGAGTTATCTTTTTTGGTCCTGCCCGCTCTCGCTCTGAATCTCTAATAATCTTGTTGCCTGTTCAGGACTAAGAGCATTGCTATTTTGCTGGACCCATTCCCTAGCCTGTTCTGGCTCTCTCTTTGCCCATTCGCGTACGCCCCTCTCAATGGATCCTTCTCTTTGTTTCTCATTATCAATGGTCGCTGCCCATGTCACTGCCGAGGACGGATCCTCTTCGAAAGTGGCCTTGGCAATTGAAGCAATTCCATTGTCACGAAAATCACCTCGTGGCTGCTCTAAGATCCAGTCGGCAGCACCTCCAGGATCCTCATTTGTCCAGTGCCACATTGCATACCCGACCGCATCTGTCCTCCCACGACTTTCCGGCTGATCGGTTAGCCACTGAGCTGCTTTGGAAGGTTCCTGACTTGCCCATCGACGACCCACTTCACGTACTTGGCTATCAGTTCTCTCCTCTGCTGGAATATCATTAATGAAGGATGCCGCTTCTTCAGGCTCAACTGAAGCCCAGCCTCCTAAGGCTCTACTCATGGCTGATTCCCTATCGTCACCCTCAAGAGTCATGGCCCATTCCATGGCCTCTTGCGGGGCTCTTTTCGCCCACAGGTTGGCAATATTTCCTGCGGCCTTTTCCCGTGCCTCTCCCGGATCAAGTTCAAGGAGTCTTTGCGCAGCTTCAAGAGGATTAGAAGCGGCAATAGTTTCTAAGGCTCCCCCGAGAGCTCCCTGACGCTGATTATCTGGCAAGGCGTTAGCCCAAGCAAGCGCAGCCTCCGGGTCTTGGCGGACCCACTCAGAGGCGATAGTCCCAGCAAGTGCGTGTCCCATCCAACTATTCTTTGCCATGTCATTCCCCTGACCCGACATCCATTCAAGTGCCTTCTGTGGATCCTGAGAAGAGAGCGCACGCAAAATGGAAAAAGTGGCATCTCTCGCCTGGTCCTTGTTCTTCATCTGCTCAACATGTGCAAACGCCGCATCAGAATCAGCCGTGGCCCAGCGTGTCAATAAAAGGCCCACTGCCATCTTCATATGTGGATCCCACTGCGGTGCACTTTCTTGGAGGGCAATTAAAGCTTCCGGCATTTCCTTTGGACTGAGTCCATTGACGTAGGACATTAGTCTCTGGACTCGATTCAGCGGATCAGGATCTGCTAAAATTTCTTTCACTGACCCGATCGCAATGGGAATCTTTTTCCCTGTTCCTGTCTTATCAGCACCTTCACGCACAGAACTTCCTTTATCAGATAATCCAACTTGGAAGTCTGAGGATAAACTCATCCCATTGGCCCCAGAAGCCTTGAATTTAACCTCAAAATTTTTAAGGTCTTTCTTGAGCTTAGAGTTCTGGGAAAACTGAAAAAAGATAACAATAAGACCAACGAATGCGGAACAAATACCAATTATTTTTGATGCGTTCATAATTTTTACTAGGGTGGATAGAATATTAAGTCTCCATAGAATTCCTCACAAGAAAATATTATTCCTAAAAAAGATATGTAAAAACTAGAAACCCTTCAAAAAACCCGTCTCGGACTTGCCTAGAGCATCAGTCAGAACGATACTGCGATCCCCATGACAGAAGAAGAGCAATACATCCTAGAAGTAAACGATGATGAGGTCCGCTGCCACCGCCCTGACGGAACGATGGATTCACTTTCATGGAAGAATCTGATGAGAGTTGAAATCGTTGTGACCGAGGATAACCCGCTCCCCGCAACATTCATTGCCCTGCACGGGCCTAACTCGACTATTGTGATTCCTGAAGGAGCAACGAACGCGGACGAACTGAGTGAACGACTCTTTACTCTGGAAGGATTTGATGCAGATATATTTGTTGAATCAATGTCAGCCCAGACAGCCGATACGTTCGTTTGCTGGACGATAAAAGAATAGAATATATCCCTGAAAATGCATAGGGATCCTCTCCTTGAGCTGATAAGGAAATACTCCGAAAAATTCCCTGAGGAGAACCAGACAATTTCACAATACAAAGCGTTTATAAAAAAAAATCCGCGTTGCTTTGAACGTTCCCTAGGAGAGGGTCACATCACCTGTGCTGCATGGATTCTGGATCGTTCAGGAAAGAGAGTACTATTAACTCATCACCGAAAACTGAACCGATGGCTCCAACTCGGTGGACATGCTGACGGAGACCCTAACGTCCACAGAGCTGCAGCCCGTGAAGCACATGAAGAGAGTGGAATCAAAACGCTCGAACTTGTCTCTAGTGAAATCTTGGACCTAGACATTCACAAAATTCCGGCACGCACAGACGTTCCTGAACATTTTCACTACGATACAAGATTTCTTTTCAGGACAACTGATAACGATAACTATCAAGTCAGTGAAGAATCCTATGATCTTGCCTGGGTAGAGATGGAAAAGATCCAAGAATTTACTTCTGAAGAATCGATCCTAAGAATGGTCCACAAAACAAAAATGCTTTGTAATTAGAGCTTTCCTACCGGCCTCTGAGACTTCTTCAGATCCTCATCAAAGAGATTCATCTTCTTGATCATGTCCTGAACAAGCGGCTCATTTTCTTTGGCAAGGTTCTTCGTTTCAGAAATGTCAGAATCAAGATCATACAGTTCTACTGCCTGAGATTTCTTTCCTGACCTGCGAATCTTCCACTTTCCCTGCCGCGCAGACTCTAGACGATTCCCCTTATAATAATAGTAAATTTCATGAGGAGAGACTGCTCCTTCAATGCCGGAAATGAGAGGCCATATATTCTTCCCATCAATTTTTCTATCCTTCATGAGATCAGCGCCTACTAGCTTTGCAATGGTTGGCATCAAGTCAATGGACGCTGCTACCTCATCACAACTCGTTCCTTTCGGAACCTTACCAGGCCAACGCATTATGCAAGGCACTCGCATTCCTCCTTCATACGTTTGGAACTTAAACCCTCTCAAAGGATAAGCACTACCACCACGTCCACGGTTAAGTTTCCAAGGGCCATTGTCCGAAGTGTAAATGACTAGAGTCCTTTGATCGATTTTTTGTTCCTTAATTGTTTTAAGGATCTGACCAACTGACCAATCAATTTCCTCGATCGTGTCACCATATAGTCCACGCTCACTCTTGCCCTTGAACTGCTCAGAAGCAAATAGTGGTATGTGTGGCATCGTATGCGGAAGGTAAAGAAAGAACGGGGAATCCTTATTCTCAGAAATAAATTTAATAGCTTCTTCAGTGTACCGTTTCGTCAGAGTCGTTTGATCACAAGGGTACTCAATCACTTTTTCATTCCTCATGAGCGGAACCAAATTTTTCTTAGGTTTTTCTTTTTTAATCCTTTCCTTAGTGAAACCATCACGCAAATTAACATTATCAGCGAGCGAAGCTTCCGGATCTATCGTCATATCGTTGCTATAAGGAATACCAAAATAAGAATCAAAGCCTTGGTTAGTCGGAAGAAATTTCGGCTTATGGCCTATGTGCCATTTCCCAATACATGCTGTAGCGTATCCTTTTCCTTTGAGTATATCAGCAATCGTGACCTCATCAGGATTGAGCCCAATCTCATGGCGGGGAAACAAGACCCCAGGAACGCTTACCCTGGTCGGGTAAGATCCAGTCATCAGAGCTGCTCTCGATGGGGAACAGACCGAATTGGCTGAATAAAAACTAGTGAATTTACGGCCCTCAGTGGCCATCCTATCGAGATGAGGGGTTTTTATCTTCGGTGATCCAAAACAACCAATGTCCTCATAGCCCTGATCATCGGTAAAAATAATAATAAAATTAGGCAATTCAGCTTTTAATAAAGGAGAAAAAATCAAAAAGAAGAGAATTAACGATAGCGATTTCTGTATTTCCCTGAACATTATAATATATAGAATTGTTAAATTTTTTGTTAGGATCATTGGTCCCAAGCAGTTTAATATACAGAACATTTTGGATATTTGAACTTGATTCAAATATCCTCATTTCCACTCAAAATACTGGTAAATGAATCAATGAAAAGATTAACCGCACTCTTCATCCTTCTTTCGACTATTTCAGGCAACAATGCACTTTTTGCCAAAGATAAAATATTATTCAACAGGGACATTCGCCCATTACTCTCTGATAACTGTTTTGCGTGTCATGGACCCGACGAACATGAACGCAAAGCAAAACTGCGCCTTGATATCAAAGGAGGAGGAGCGTTTGAAGACCGAGATGGTGTAGTTGCAATTATACCCAATGACCCGGACAACAGTGAACTGATTGCGAGGATCATTTCAGATGATGAGGATGAACTGATGCCCCCGAAAAAATCAGGGAAGAAACTCAGCCCTGAGCAAATTAATCTGGTCAAGGAATGGGTCAAACAGGGGGCAGAATATGAAGGGCATTGGTCATTTAATAAACCCGCTAAATCAGTCGAACCTACAATTAATCCAATAGACCATTTTATCGAAAATAGACTTCAGGCTCAAGAGCTAAAGCTCTCTGGTCCTGCAGAGGCTCATACATTAATTCGTAGACTATCTCTCGATTTGACCGGCATTGCTCCGACACCTGAAGAGGTAAATATTTTCCAAAACGAACACAAGAAGGATCCGCAATTAGCCATACAAAATGCCACTGATCGTTTAATGGCATCGCCTAGGTACGGGGAAAGGATGGCCATTTTCTGGTTGGACCTAGTAAGGTACGCCGACTCTATCGGGTACCATTCGGACACTAACATGAATGTTTACCTTTATCGGGAATGGGTCATCAACGCTTTCAATAAGAACCAAAGATTTGATCAGTTCACAAAGGACCAGATCGCCGGAGATTTGTTACCTAACTCAACTGATGAGCAAAAAGTTGCTTCAGGTTATAATCGATTACTGCAAACTACTGAAGAGGGAGGAGCACAACCTAAAGAATATGTTGCCATCTATGCCGCTGACAGGGTCAGAAACATTTCTGGAGCTTGGCTAGGAGGCACACTTGGTTGTGCTCAGTGCCATGACCACAAATATGACCCCTACACAACGAAGGACTTTTATTCGATGGCTGCATTCTTTGCAGATATCAAAGAGACGGCCGTGGGGAAGAGGGAAGCAGGAATGGCCGTGGCAACGGGCCAGTACAAAAAAAGAATTCAAGATCTAGACAATAGAATTGCGGAGCTGACTAAACTAACGACCGTATCCTCTCCTGAGACTAATGCAGCTCAGGCTGAATGGGAAAAATCTGTTAGCTCATCGACTAAACCTCTACTCGCAAAGTGGCACATGATAGGGCCGATCGCTGGGGGAGATCCCAATAACGCCTTCAATAAAGAGTTTGGCCCTGAAAAAGGAATCGATCCTAAAGCCACCATTGATGGAAAAAAATGGCAAGACCGGCCTGACCTTGCTGATGGAAAAGTTCACAGTCTGGGATCTGCCGCCAATTCAGCCTGGTACCTCTACAGACTCATTAAGGCTCCTCAGGCCACTCAACTGCCCCTGTCTCTGGGATCAGATGACGGAATCAAGGTATGGTTAAACGGTAAGGAACTCCTCAAAAACAATGCTAGCAGGGGAGCTGCTCCTGATCAGGAAAAAATCACCCTTGAGTTAAAAGAAGGAAACAATCAGTTCCTTATGAAAATTGTTAATCATGGAAGCGGAGGAGGGTTTTATTTCAAAGCAAAAGGAAATGATCTTCCTCCCAACATTGCAAAAGCACTAAGCGCAGATATTAGCGAAAGGAATGATGCACAGAAAAAAGAAATATCTGATTATTATCTGACCATTTCCCCAGCACTGGCTCAGACCCGTTCACAAATCTCAAACCTGCGAAAAGAGAAGGGAGAACTGCAGAAGAACCTTCCAAAAACACTGGTCAGCGTTTCCATGAAACCACGTGACATGAGAGTCCTTCCTCGTGGAGATTGGTTAGATGATTCAGGTCAAATCGTCCAGCCAGCAATACCAGAGTTCCTTGGAAAAATTGAAACAGGTGACAAACGCGCAGACCGGTTAGATTTGGCTAACTGGATCGTTTCACCAAATAATCCCCTCACTTCTAGAGCCTTTGTGAACCGTCTTTGGAAAATTTTCTTTGGATTAGGAATTTCAAGCAACGTTGATGATCTGGGATCTCAAGGCCAATGGCCGAGTCACCCCAAATTATTGGACTGGCTAGCTGTCGAATTTGTTGAGAGCGATTGGAACATACAACACATAATTAAATTAATTGTAAGCTCCAAAGCCTATTCTCAGTCCTCACTCGTTTCTCCACAAATGCGTGAAATTGACCCTCTGAACCTACTCTTTACTCGGCAGTCACGTTTCAGGGTCGATGCTGAGATGATCCGTGATAATGCACTCTTTTTTGGTGGAATACTCACTGAGAGGATAGGTGGCCGAAGTGCGAAACCATATCAACCTGCAGGTTACTGGCGCCATATGAATTTCCCAGCACGTAAATATGCCCACGATAACAATGAGAACCAGTACCGGCGTGGCCTCTATACTCACTGGCAAAGGAGTTTCCTTCATCCTAGTCTATTGGCCTTTGACGCACCTAACCGGGAAGAGTGTACTGCAGAGAGGCCCCGTTCTAATACTCCATTACAGGCACTCGTACTGCTAAATGACATTACTTACGTGGAAGCAGCACGATCCTTTGCCGAAAGAATAATCAGAGAAGGAGGCAAAGATTCCAAATCACGCATTAACTGGGCTCTCAGAACTGCCCTGTCTAGGCAAGGAAATGAAAAGGAATTAAAAATACTTAGCGAACTTCAAGCAAAACAATTAACCCGTTACACTGCTGATGCCACCGCGGCTAACGAACTCAACTCGGTCGGAATCAAGGTTCCTCCGAAAGAAATTCCCGCTGCAGAATTGGCTAGTTGGACAACTGTTGCCCGGACCATTTTGAACTTACACGAAACTATCACAAGACACTAAAATGAGACCTTATGATTTTCAGATGAACCGACGCTCTTTCCTGAACCGATCCGGTACAGGAATTGGCTCCGTCGCACTCGCATCCTTACTCAATGATGAACTCAAAGCTGCTCCCAGCCCAGATGAAAAATGGACCGGCGTCATTAATAAACTGGACTATCCGGCAAAGGCCAAACGCGTCATCCACCTCTGCATGGCAGGTGGTCCATCTCACCTTGAGACACTCGATTACAAACCTGAACTGGCTAAGATGAATGGCAAACCAATGCCTGAATCCTTCACTAAAGGACAACCCATTGCTCAATTACAAGGAAACAAAAACCTGACATGCCTTGGCCCTCAACACGAGTTTAAAAACTTCGGAAAATCAGGCCAACACATCTCCTCCATCTTTCCTCAAATAGGTGGTGTAGCAGATGAAATCGCGATCATACGTTCCATGGTCACCGAGCAAATTAATCATGACCCAGCGCACACGTTCATGAATACCGGAACTCAAATCTCCGGCCGCCCTTCAATGGGTTCATGGTTACTCTATGGGCTAGGAGCAGAGACTGAAAATCTTCCAGGCTATGTGGTTCTAACATCTGTCGGGGGCGGACAGAACCAACCCATCGCCGCTAGGCAATGGCACAGCGGGTTCTTGCCTAGCCGTTTTCAAGGTGTCCCTTTTCACGCTAAGGGAGATCCGGTACTGTACGTTACCAACCCAAAAGGAGTGACTCGAGAAGATCAACAGTCCGTCGTCAACTCAGTGAACGCACTGAATGGAATCCATAATGATCAGGTCGATGATCCAGAAATTTCAGCTCGAATAGCACAATACGAACTGGCTTTTAAAATGCAGGCATCAGTTCCTGGGCTAATGGACGTTTCGAAAGAACCTCAGAGGATTCTTGACCTATACGGAGCCAAGCCAGGAGATGGATCATTCGCCTCAAACTGTCTCCTTGCTAGACGCTTGGCCGAACGAGGGGTCCGTTTTATCCAATTATATCATCGCGGATGGGACCATCACGGAGGCATTAAGAACGCTTCAAAAAACACAGCAGGCCTCGTTGACCGAGGCAGTGCTGCATTGATTCAGGATCTCAAGGAAAGAGGAATGTTAGAGGATACACTCGTGATCTGGGGAGGAGAATTCGGGCGAACACCAATGGCACAAGGGAACGGAAGGGATCACCATATCAAGGGATTCTCCCTATGGATGGCAGGTGGAGGCATCAAAGGAGGCGTGAGCCACGGAAGTACCGATGAGCTCGGATATAATTCTGTTAAGGACATAGTTAATGTGAGAGACCTGCACGCAACGCTATTGCACCTATTTGGCATCAACCATGAACGTTTCACTCATAAATTCCAAGGACTCGATTTTCGCCTCACTGGGGTAAGACCTGCTAGCGTTATTAAGCCTGTGCTAGCCTAAAATAAATACAATCAGAGTATAGTTTAATTACCTATAATAGAAGATAACAGATCTTTATCTTTGTCCAAAGCGTCAAAGTAACAAGGGTATTTAGGAACCCATCCGGTCCCCTTAATCTTAATATTAGAAACCCTCTTATGAGTCCAGCCCCGTGCCCTACCCTCAATGGCTGGTTTAACTTCCGGTATTCCATTTTTGAAACGGCGATCTAATTCTTCATAACAAGTCCTCTGGAGCATTGGCCCATCATCACAAATATTGAAAATTCCATCCATCTCAGGTCTCTCAACCATATGAGCTAATGCACTAGCTGCATCATCTCTGTGAATCTGATTTATCCAACGACCATTTGATTCAGATCTGTTCCCGTCAATTTGAGCACTTCCTTCAATGTATCTCTTCAATAGGTAAGACCTTCCAGGGCCATAGATCCCTGCTAACCGAGCAACAGACCCTCCAAAATCAGAGGTGATATTTTCCGCTTCAAGAAGTAATTGGCTGGTCACGGAAATAGGTTCAGTAATTGATGTCTCGTCCACTACTGAACCGTCCCTCTGACCATACACGCTTGAGCTGCTAACAAATATATAACGAGAATTTGGAAAGGCCTCTATAATATTATGACAGCCATCAATATATACTTTCTGATAACGGATCCTACGGTCCGTTCCTCTGCCCCCCGAACTGGCACAATGAATCACAATGTCCGCTTCCCCTTTTTTCTCTCTTAATAAATTTAAAGATTCGAGATTAGAAACATCACATGCCGTTGAACTGCCAGTCTCATTTCTAGTCACCCGAACCACATCATGGCCATTCTCTTCCATAAGATCAGAAAGCGGCTTGCCTACAAATCCAACACCTATGACAATGACCCTCATATCAAATAAAGATAAGTTCCAAAAAAGGGTTCCTGCAAATTATCTTCTTTTTAAATTCCTTGGCTCAATCTTATTCGACAATGAACCATGGATTCAATAGTGATGGCTTATTATAAAGTAACGGTTTCCTTGTCTCATGACTTATCACATTTCTTCCAGATTCTAATACCACGGCATGCGCGGCACCTGTATCCCATTCCATTGTTGGCCCAAAACGTGGGTACACGCTCGCAGATCCTTCTGCAACCAGACACAGCTTAAGTGAACTTCCTACAGAAATAAGATCCACTTCCTTACCCGACTCCTTTAACTCTTCAACAAAATCTGCCACTTCTGGGGTAATATGAGAACGACTAGCAACGACTGAAACCTTCTCTTGATCTAAGTAATGCCTGTCATTACGGATTCTTTTAGTTTCACCTCCAATTAATGTCTTGAATGCACCAGAACCCAATTCAGCAGAGTAGGAGATTCTATCTACTGGTCGATATACGATTCCGGCGACAGGAAATCCTTTCTTAATGAGTGCTATATTAACCGTAAATTCGCCATTCTTTTTTATGAATTCCTTGGTCCCATCCAGAGGATCAACGAGCCAGAACTGTTCCCAGTCAGAACGCTCAGCATATGCAACTTCCTTGTTCTCCTCTGAAATGATCGGGATTCGGGGATAATGAGTGGAAAGAGCATCCATTATTACCGCATTGGCTTGACTGTCCGCTTCGGTAAGAGGCGACTGATCAGATTTAAAATCCACTTCAAAGTCGCGCCCATAAATATCCATTATCACGGAACCTGCCGTAATAACGGCACTAGAAATTAAATCTAAATCAATTTCAGACACGATCAGATTCTTATTATCATGTCCAAATCATTGAATTTCATATATCGAATCGGACGAAGCCACTAACATTAACCGCTATTAAAATGTCCAGCTAACTTTTGGGCTGCATCTTGATCAACAGGATCCTTAGCATCATTGACTGCGCTTTCCTGAAGTTGCACAATTTCAGTGATTCCCTTCCTCCCCAAAGAAAGCATCGATTCCATTTCATTATTACTAAATGATGCCTCTTCACCTGATCCTTGAAGCTCAACGAAATCCAATTCCTCTGTCATAACAATGTTAAAATCGACCCTTGCGTCCCGATCTTCAATGTAACACAAATCAAGTATCGGGCTGTCCTGATAAATTCCGCAACTCACCGCAGAAACATGCTTCTTTAGGGGTGAACGCTTTAAGCGGCCCTCAGCTAACATACGGTTAAAGGCAATTGCGCAAGCAACAGATGCCCCTGTGATTGATGCGGTTCTTGTACCGCCGTCTGCCTGCAAAACATCACAGTCGACCCATACAGTGTTAGCCTCGAGCGATTTTAAATCCACAACTGCCCGTAAGGACCTGCCAATGAGGCGCTGAATCTCCGAACTGCGCCCGTCGATCTTACCCCTCATGATATCGCGCGGCTTGCGGCCTCCTCCAGTCGAATAGGGAAGCATCGAATACTCTGCAGTTAGCCAACCACCCTCTACTTTTTGTTCTTTCATCCACCGTGGCACTCCAGACTGGACCATTGCAGAACAAATTACTCGAGTCTGACCAAAGCTAACTAAAACCGAACCGGTAGCATTTGGGGCTATATTAGGCACAAAAGAAATGGCTCTAAGTTCATCAATCTTTCTTGAATCAGGTCTTTCCATCAGCATTTGGTAATAGATTCATGGCGCGGTGGCAAGCTTTAGCTTACTCTGTTATCAAATAAAGGCGGAACAGACACGCTATTATTGATGAAAGAAAGCCTAGAAGAGCTCGAACAGTTCGCAATTGACGTGATCCTTAACCGACGTAAAGGATTTCGAGCAAGTGCAATACGGTTCCTCTTATCTGGAATGTCAGTCATCTACCGTTACCTAGTTAGCTTAAGGTTGTGGCTATATAAAAGCCGAATCAAAAGGGAGCATAATCTGGGCTGCTTAGTAGTAAGTATCGGCAATCTAACGGTCGGAGGAACAGGCAAGACCCCTATCGTTGAAAAATTTGCCAAGGCTCTGACCGCAGGAGGCAGGCGCGTTGCTATCCTCAGCCGTGGATACAAGAGTGTTAAACCAACACTCAAACAGAAAATCAGCAACAAGGTAAAAGGAAACCCTATAAGGCAAGAACCTCCAAGGGTAGTCACGGACGGGAAAGAAGTACTACTCGACTCGAAGACTGCTGGAGACGAGCCCTACATGCTTGCAACAAACCTTAAAGACGTTGCGATAGTAGTGGATAAGGACAGAGTAAAGGCAGGACTTCACGCTATAAAAGAGTTCGATGCGGACACGCTCCTACTCGATGATGGCCTTCAATACCTCAGGCTAAGGCACAGAATCGATATTGTTCTAATTGATAAATACTCTCCGTTCGGCAATGAAAAACTCTTGCCCAGAGGAACTCTCAGAGAACCCCCAAAAAATCTTCGAAGGGCAACCTATATTTTTATCACAAAATGTGATGGGAATTCTAATGAAGAACTGATTCAGAGAATTCGAAAATATAATCGAACGGCTGAAATAATCGAATGTTCACACAAACCAAAATATCTAAAGGACATTGTTACCGGAGAAGAACTCCCTCTAGAGCACCTCAAAGACAAATACATCGGCACAGTTTCAGGAATAGCCGTTCCGGAAAGCTTTGAAGATGGGCTAGGAAATCTGGGAGCTAATATCGAAATCACCCGGCGCTACACTGATCATCACCGGTACAGTAAGATCGAAATAGAAAGATTTGTTGATCAATGCATTAACCGTGATCTCGACATGATCGTCACAACTGAAAAAGATTTTGTAAGATTCCCTAAGATTGGAAATAACGAATTACCAATCTATTTTCTGCGAGTAGAAATAGGAATACTTAGCAATGAAGAAACATTTGATGACTGCATTAACAGGATCTGTAGTCCTCGGCCAATATTCTCAAATAGAAGATTCTTCTAATACGATAATGAACGCCTATGCTTCACCAACACCAAACCTAGTGAACCGGCGAACGGAAAGCTCATCATCAAGCTCTTTACCTTTAGCCACAAGCAAATCACTTATTGTCTGGTCAGGATCTTTGATAAATCCTTGCTCGAGAAGGCACACTGTACTGTAAAATTTACCAAGCTTCCCTTCGATAATCTTTTCCATTATCTCAGGAGGCTTGCCACTATCTTCCATCTGCTTGCGGAAAAGATCTTTTTCCGTTTCAACAAGATCACTAGAAATTTCATCACGGCCAATGCCGGCAGGAGATGCCGCAGCTATGTGCAATGTCAGATCCTTTACAAATTCACGAAACGAATCGTTAGAAGCAGTATCATCTTTTCCACAATTTACTTCAAGAAGAACGCCTACCTTCCCTCCCAAATGAATGTAAGAGGCCACTACACCGGAACCTTCAACATCATAACGAACCATCCTTCTGAATTGAAGATTCTCTCCCAACTCAATGACTTTAGCTTTGACGAAGTCATCGAGTGAACCTTCATCCTTAGAAATTGAATTAGCTGATTCAATGTCAGAAGCATCAGAACCTGCAACCGCATCCGTCAGTTCATTTACAAATGCTTTAAAATTATCATTCTTTGCAACAAAGTCAGTCTCACAGTTTATTTCAACAAGAACTCCTGACTTCGATTCAGTATCAATATTTGCAGAAACAATTCCCTCCTTAGCTTCACGACCAGCTTTTTTGGCAGCCTTAATCGCACCACGTTCCCTCAAGAACTTAATGGCTGCGTCCACGTCTCCATTAGTTTCTTTTAACGCATTCTTGCACTCCATCATCCCCGCGTTTGTTTTATCTCGGAGCTCTTTTACTAAGGAAGCAGATATTTCAGCCATGGTAATTAGTTTAGTTTATATTATTAGATATTTTTAAATCAAAAGTAGAAATCCAATTCTTCTCATAAATTGATCTCTTCAGTCAAAAAATTAACTGCGAATTTTATTTATCAGGACTCCAGATCAGGTCTCTTCTTCTTAACCAATTTACCTCCATCAGTTGCTGCAATCACAGGATCAATAAGGTTCTGTAGAACGATACGGATCGATCTGATTGCATCATCATTCGCTGGGATCGGATAAGCAATATTTGAAGGGTCAGCATTAGAATCAATCATTGCTACGACAGGTATATTTAACTTACGAGCCTCATTTACTGCAATATGCTCACGCGCAGAGTCCACAATGACCACTGCGTCAGGTAATTTATGCATGTTCCGAACACCCCTTAAATTACGCAAAAGTTTTTCTTTCTCACGGTTAAGTGAAGCAAGCTCACTCTTACTCATTAATTTTTTCTCAACAGAATTTTCAAGACCTTCAAGATATTCGAGCCTATCAACACTCTTTCGAATCGTAGAAAGGTTAGTCATCATTCCCCCTAACCAACGGTGGTTAACAAAGTATTGCCCACAAGCTTCCGCTGCCTGACGAACCGCTTCCTGAGCCTGGCGCTTACAACCTACAAATAGGACCTTTCCTCCTTCGAGGACAAGATTACTTAAAAATTCAGACGCCATTTCGAGACGTAATGCCGTTTCTTCAACATTAATAATATGAATTCCGCTCCGCTTCTGCAGCAGGAATGGCTTCATTTTGGGATTCCATTTACGACTCTGGTGCCCGTAATGAACACCTGCTTCTACGAGTTCTTCTATAAGATCTGCCATTATTTTTTTGTTATCTCAGGGAGTGCACGCAAACTTAGATCAATAGTTATCTAAACCAGCGCTCTACTGCTAACGCAGTCGATTCACATGCCTGTGACGGTTTGAGTTTAATTATATTTAAAGCTTCCACTTTTTGCGGAAGGGCGGAAATTATAGCCGCTCTTCTTATGCAATCAAGAGAGAATGCTACTTTCTTATAGTGGAATTAAATACTAAGAAATACGAAGTATTTGAGCTTCTTATCGAGAAACAAGATTTAGAAAAAGGATAGATTTTAGGGCCTAAAGCCTAATATTAGACTAAATTAATATGCAGAACCCTAATCCAAAATATCCTATAATCACTTTATTAAACAAAATTCGCTAATAAAAAAACCTCCCTAAATTAGCTATATATATAATTACAGATCATTATTGAGCATGGACCATCTATCAAAAGCCAGGAGAGTAATCCAAATGGAGATTGACGAATTGGAAAATCTCTTGAACCGAATCGATGACAATTTTTCACATGCAGTCGATACATTAAAAACAACAATCAATTCTGGTCACAAGCTTGTTATCATTGGAGTCGGAAAGTGTCATAACATTGGTCATAAAATTGCAGCTACACTGAACAGCACTGGAGCTCCTACAGTCGTATTAAATAGTCAGAATGCCCTTCATGGCGATCTTGGAATAGTCAGCAACGAAGACACCATTATAGTGCTGAGTTACAGCGGCGAAACTAACGAAATTCTCGATCTCTTGCCAGCCCTTCGCCGATTCAAAGTCAATATTATCAGCATGACGGGCAACACTAATTCTTCCCTTGGACGAAACAGCGACATCATTCTTAATACCAAAGTAGACAGAGAAGCATGCCCACTGAACCTCGCACCTACCTCAAGTACCACGGCAATGTTAGTTCTCGGCGATGCACTAGCAATGACACTCCTAGAATCACGAGAGTTCGTTAAAGAAGATTTTGCTAAACTTCATCCAGGGGGATCACTTGGAAGAACACTACTCACCAAAGTATCAGATATAATGAGAACCGATGATAAGTTCTGTACATTAGCCCCAGAAACAGGATTAAAGTCCACACTCGAAGAAATGATACGTGCCCGATCAGGTGCCGCTGTCATAGTCTCTGACACAGGAAATCTCGAAGGAATCTTAACGCAAGGAGATTTTGTAAGGTCAATTCAAAAAGATCCAGACATTCTTGATCTAGCAGTCTCAAAATTTATGACTAAGGATCCAATCACTATACAAGAAAATAAGTTAGCAGTCGAAGCTATACAAGTTATCGGGGAACATAGGATCGATGATCTAGTCGTCGTTGACAAAATAGGCAAACCTACTGGTCTCGTTGACTCTCAAGATCTGAGTAGAATGAAATTGGTATGATCGATTTAATTTTTCCATTGAAGCCTCTGCCTTAACTATTAAGTTAAAGCTAAACAAATAAATCCAAAACACTTAGAGATTTTTGAAATGGCAGTCGTTGCAACACAAATTAGAAAAGGACAATGCTTCCAATACAATGGAGAAAAACTTATTGTTCTAGACCTAGATCACCGAACTCCCGGAAAGGGCAATGCTATTATTCTCGCTAATTGTCGATCACTCCAAACAGGGAAAACAAAGACCATACGATTCGCCTCATCAGACAAAGTCGATATCATAAATGTGGATCGACAAAAGCTCGAATATAGTTACACAGACGGAACGGGATACTTTTTCATAAGCCCCGAAACTTATGACACCATAGAGTTAAGCTCTGATCTTTTAGGAGATTCCACAGATCTTCTCATAGAAAACTTAGCAGTCGAAGTTCTTTTTATCGAAGGGAACCCAATGACTATTGATTTACCGCCTCAAGTAGAACTTGCAGTAACCGAGTCTTCCGAAGGAATCAAAGGAGACACTGCTAATAATCCCCAAAAGCCAGCTACGCTCGAGACAGGAATCGAAGTCCAAGTTCCACTCTTCATTAAACCTGGTGATCGTATTAAAGTTGACACACGAACAAAAAAATATGTGAGTCGTGTTTAATTCGCGGGCCGCAAATTATTAGATGCCAAAACAGTCGCCAACCCGCAAATCGCGGCTGAACTCAACAACTGCAACTCAAAGAGGCAGGTCAGGAAATCCATCAATATTAGAAATTCCCCTTAACTGGCTCAAGTCAGGAATAGCGGTTCTATTACTTCCTTTCTGTTTCGTTGCTACACAGAGTTTTCTAAGTGCTTTCAGTCAGACCTCGGCTAGTACGATGGTCATTGGTTCTGCTGCACTGTGGTTCTTTTTTATCGGCATATTACTCTGGCTAATCGTATTCTTTGGATTGCCCAGACCTCTTTTTATTTATGTATTGGGTCATGAATTGACCCATGCTTTCTTTGTTCTTCTTTGTGGCGGTAAGATTAGTGAATTTAAAGTGCGTTCTGCAGGTGGCCACATCGTCACTAATAAAAACAATGTCATGATATCTCTCTCACCTTACTTCGTTCCATTTTATTCAGTAATCGTGGTTGGAATCTTTGGGATTGCCGGCATTTTTATCAATCTATCCGATTATCACCCGAACAGTATCTTATGGGGTCATTTAGGATTCAGTTGGTCATGGGTCTTCTACATCGCGATAGGAATAACTTGGTGCTTTCATCTCACTTTTACCGGATGGATGATCACTAAGAATCAACCAGATCTGAAGCAGAACGGGACATTCTTTTCTCTGATATTCATTTATTTAATTAATTTAAGTATTCTTTCTGGATTCCTTATAATTATTTCAGACGAAGTGAATCTACTTGGTTTCATTCAATCGCTCCTCGATAATGCGGCCGAACTCTTCAGTTCCTCTGCGCAGGCTTGGAAATCTATAATAAAATGAATTATTCAGTTCTTAGATTGGGAGCGTCTCAAAAACGGAACAGATAGAATAAAGAACAGGGCCAAAGCCAAGACTGTCATCTCAATGATATAATATGGCCAGGGGTGAAGTATATCCATCAAAGAACCTTCAGCTTTCTCAAGGAAAAAACCATAATTCGCACCCGTAATAAAATCAAAGGTTCCAACTATGATCACATAAGATATTCCACAGAACCAAACGCGCATCACTGAACCTCTACGAGGTTTCCAGCAAAGAGCCAGAGGCAAATAAAGAGCAGTGATAACTACAGTTGAGTGCAGTTGAAAAAATGAAAAATAAGAGACACTTGGAAAGTCATAACAGGTAGAGGGTGTGAACAGAGCCTGCAGTGTCCCTGCTAATCCAAAAAAATAAGTGATCTCAGCACATAATCGGTTCTTCAGAATCAAGGCAAAGAAACCTGTAATCGCTGCCACATCACACAAGTGTAGCGGAAATATCACATCCTTATTTAAATCAATTCCATCAATGTATCTTCCCATGATCTTCATCGGATAGGCAGTGATGAGAAGAATGGCCATCGTAATCACAATATTTGCAGAAATCTTGGAGGAGGGATTTCTTCGAGAAACATAAATCACAAAGGATCCAATAAATAAAGTGACTCCTAGAGCGAAGAGATGCGTAGCCCCAAAATGCTCTATTAGTTTTGGCACTTCGCTAGCCAATATCAGTTCAAAATCCATATAAAGAACATCGAACAAAAGAATAAATTCATATCACATTGATAATAGCCGCTTGGACTCTCGTAGCAAAAACGAAATGTCCTGGAACGGCTCAGGACCAGCATCCATCCACCTCAAACGACCTTTCTGGTCAATCAGAAAAATTCCATGCAAAGGCATATCTTCAAAATCATCATATGCCCTGTAATCTTTAAATGATCCAGATTCCAAATCTGAAAACAAAGGAAAAGGAAATCTCTTCTCACCTGATGAACAAAAGTCATGAGCCTTTGCCAACTCGGCTAATGGCTCCGGACCCACGGCCACTAATTCAATGCCGGATTCTTTAAAATTAGAAGCGAGCGGAGCAAAATTATTTAATTGCTCAACACAATGTTCACAATTATGGCCCAAATAGAAAATTAAGATGACTGGTTTTCCTGAAAAGGTTTTCAGTGAAATACGTGAACCGTCTTCACCCAGCAAATCAAAATCAGGTGCCGTTGGAGGCTGATAAACTAACGGACCAAGGTGATTAAGATCCTGTGGCTTCTCAGAGCCAAAGTCTTGGCCCCTCCACGATTCTTTTGCCCTCCAATCATCAGGCTTTCCTAGTCTCTTTGCTACTGGTAAAAGACGTGCGAATGGAACTGCATCAAGCTGAATATGAGCCGAAATTTTCTCTAGCTTAGAAAATTCTGCCGCCGCCGCTGACTGGTCACCAGTCTTCTCCATAACGTGTATACGAACTGCAAGAGGAACAGTACGATTTTGATTTTCATTGACTGCTTGCTCGGATAGTTCCTTGGCCTTATTAGGATCTCCATACTTAAGGTGGAGTAGGGCGAGAGAACTTTTTTTACGTTTAATTTTTTTTGCTCGCTCTTCGTTCAGTTTCTTTCCATCGAGAAGCTCGAGACAAATATTAATCTCATCAATCGCTGGCCTCAGATATTTCAATTGATTATCGGACGCCTTTCCTGCTTCCTTAACTATCTTGTCCGTTTCCTCCTTATTCTTTTTTTCCTTCTCAGCTTTTTGTCTAGCTTCATCTTTCTTCTTCTTTTTGAGTTCCTCTGCCTTATTAATTTTTTCCTCAATTTGATTGGACACTCCAATGAGTGAATTTTTATCACCAAGTTCAAAATGAGCGCGAGACATTACAAGAAGCCGATCCAATTGTAGCCTATCATTTTGCGTAGGTTCCAGATAATGGGTTTTACTCAAATCCAAAATTTCATTCCACTTTTCAAATCGTTCCAAAGTCTCAATGAGGCGCTTCCTACCAAATGAAACTGAACAATAGCCTTTACCGTAATGGTTCAAGCGTGGGTGCTGAGGATTATCAATAAGACCCTTGGACATTATTACCGCATCATCGACTCTGCCAATATGGTTCCAGTTACGAACTAACCATTCATTATTGTGCGCGTAATTATGAATAGTATCAGGAAGAACTCTAAAATCTGATTGCTTAGCATGATCGATTCTGGCTGAAGCTTCCTGGTGATATGCTGATTCAGCGTACCTCTTAAATTTATCGTAAATATGTCCCGGCATGTGCCACATATGAGCAATGGCGGGCGCTGTTTTGTGGAGAACTGCAGCCGAGCTCAGAGCACGTTTGGGTTTTTTTCCGTCCCAAAGGTGGATTCTAAAATGGTGAGCAGGGTGAAGCGGAGTCTTCTCAAAAACTTGCCGCATTAAAGCATCGACTGATTCCCTACTCCCTATCGGAATGCCCTGACGACTGAATTGCCAAAGGCGAACAGCTAGAATAGCCTTGGCCTCAATGTCATCAGGAAATTCATGTATAATGTTTTCCATATCCTCTATTAATTTCTGCCTTCTCTTTTTAACATCTTTCGGTTCCTCAGCCAAAAATGCCTCATGAGCACTTATGTAAAGCCGCTCACGTTCTGAAATTTTATCTTTACGCTGAGCGGCCTTGGCAATGAATCCTTTTGATCTCTTAGAATTCTCCCAGTTAGCCATCGCCATTCCCCAATAAGCCATAGCACATTCCGGGTCCTCGGCCGCTATCTGCCTGAAGGTACGCTCCGCCTCGTAAAACCAGAACCCATGAAGCTGCCCTATTCCTTGGTCAAACATTTGTTGCCCACGTGACCATTTCGTAGTTATCGGAAAGTGAACATCACCGGTCCCATCAATTCTAACAGCACTCTGCCTAGGCCCATCATTAAATGATTCCCCTGAATGGGAGTGACCAGGGGCTGGAGTCGAATCTTCTTTCTTTTCCTCTGCAAACGCACTTAACGCAAGACTAAGAAAAAAAGGTAAAGATAAAAAACGTAATTTTTCTGCAATGAGCATAGATCATTGTGGCAAGTAATCACCTTATTTGCAACTCGCCTGATTAGAGTCTCAGGAAAATCTTTTAACTGATTAATGATGATTTAAGATATCATACCCGCGGCGACTGTTTCGTTAGTCTGCTCATCTATTAATACAAAACTACCAGTGTTCCGATTATCATTGTATGAATCATAAAAGATAGGGGAAGAGGTCCTAATGCAGGCTCTGCCTATCTCATTGAGCCCAAATTCCTTATCATCTTCAACCTTTCTAAGAGTATTAATATTAATTTTGTATTGAAGGTCGGTCACAATTGCCTTGATCTCTTTCGAAGTGTGACGAAGCACATACTTGCCACGAATCATCATTTTTTTGTCGGAGAACCAACACAGCATTGCTTCAATGTCCTGACTCCTTTCCGGAGGATTA
The DNA here is from genome assembly GCA_004211885.1 of Verrucomicrobiaceae bacterium. Lineage (GTDB taxonomy): Bacteria > Verrucomicrobiota > Verrucomicrobiia > Verrucomicrobiales > DEV007 > EC70. The sequence continues at coordinate 48,741 of SHBV01000005.1, read as the reverse complement.
TTACTTTTAACAATCATGTCCCCCCGACTAATATCAATTTCATCTTCGAGAAGAATACTGCAAGAGACTGGAGCGAAAGCTTCCGATAATTTTCCATCCGCAGTATGAATAGAATCTATTTTTGATGTGAACCCGGAAGGTAAAACCTGCACTTCGTCTCCTGGCTTAAATACTCCTCCTGCAACTCTTCCCGCATAACCTCGAAAGTCATGATGCTCATCTGAATGAGGTCGAATGACCCACTGAACTGGGAACCGGGCCTTAACATGATTATGGTCCGATCCTATGTACACTGTCTCAAGCTGATACAATAAGGTTGGACCAGAATACCAATCAATATTTTCCGATTTATCAACCACGTTGTCACCATGCAATGCACTGATAGGAATGAAGGTCACATCAATTAAATTATCGAGCCTAGATGAGAAGCTCTTAAATTCCTCAACAATCTCTTCATAAGCATCTTCACTAAAATCCACTAAATCCATTTTATTGATAGCTACTATCACATGCTGTATTCTAAGAAGATTGGCTATGAATGCATGCCTACAAGTCTGCTCAACGATTCCTTTCCTTGCATCTACAAGAATAATAGCAAGGTTCGCAGTAGATGCTCCGGTCACCATGTTCCTAGTATATTGAATGTGTCCCGGCGTATCAGCTATGATAAACTTACGTTTAGGTGTAGCAAAGTATCTGTAGGCTACATCTATTGTAATGCCCTGCTCACGCTCTGCCTTAAGACCATCCGTCAGGAGAGCAAGGTTCATATTATCATCGCCTCGACGCCTCGATGATTCCTCAACTGCCTTGATCTGATCTTCAAAAATATTTTTCGAATCATACAAGAGTCTCCCTATGAGCGTTGACTTACCATCATCTACAGAACCGGCAGTCGTAAATCTCAAAAGATCCATATCTAAGTAATTGTCTTTTTGAGATAAATCCTTTTCCATATCAGATTGTTGCTGTTCAAATTTATTCAATCCATTGGCAAAAATTAAAAATAGCCTTCCTTTTTCCGATCCTCCATTGAAGTTTCAGTGCGCCTGTCATCTTCTCTTGTTCCTCGCTCTGTCTGGTGCGCCGCAGCAACTTCTGCAATGATTTGATCAAGAGTATCTGATTCAGACTCTATTGCACCAGTACAGGTCGCATCACCTATGGTACGGAACCTCACTCTCATAGTCTTAACATGTTCATTTTCCTGAAGATGAACATGATCACTGACTGCTATTAGTGTTCCCGAACGCTCGAAAACTTCCCGGTCATGTGAAAAATACAAAGATGGAATTTCTATTTTCTCACGCCTGATGTATTGCCAAATATCCATCTCAGTCCAGTTAGATAATGGAAATACCCTAAAATGTTCGCCGTGATTTTTTCGACCATTGAAAATGTTCCATAGTTCAGGTCTCTGGTTTTTTGGATCCCATTGACCGAACCCATCCCTATGACTAAAGAAACGCTCTTTGGCTCTTGCTTTTTCCTCGTCTCGACGCCCGCCACCTATGGCAGAATCATATTGCCCATCTTCGAGAGCGTCCAACAAAGTGACCGTTTGCAAAGAATTACGACTCGCTAAAGGACCATCCTCTTCAACGACCCTACCCCTATCAATCGAATCTTGAACTAATGCAATGACTAGCCGAGCACCTATTTCCGACACGAACTGATCTCTATATTCAATAGTTTCAGAAAAATTGTGCCCCGTGTCTACGTGAAGCAATGGGAATGGAAGCCGGGCTGGGTGAAATGCCTTAAAAGCCAAATGAGCCATCACGATAGAATCTTTACCCCCTGAAAATAACATCACAGGATTATCGAATTGCGCAGCGACTTCCCGCAGAACAAATAGCGCTTCGCTTTCAAGCTGATCAAGATGATTAATTCGATATGAAGACATCAATTATTTTAGTTAATCGTCAGAATACCAAATCAAATTCCCTGACCTAGAAACGTATGCATTCCGCACTCTGTCTTCTCAAAACCTTCCCAACGACCTGCCCGTTCATCCTTAGTATCTCCAACTGGTTTCGTGCATGGTCTGCAACCAATCGATTGGTACCCCTGATCATGTAAAATGTTGTAAGGTATCTTGTGTGTTTTTATATACTCCCAAACACTGTCCCGGCTCCAGTCAACCATCGGATTAAGTTTGAAAATGTAACTGGAACGCATTTTATCAAATTCATACATCTCAAGAATTCTTGTATTCTTACGATGCTCCGATTGTCCCCTCCGAAGACCAGTGATCCATACATCAAGAGTCGACAACTTTGATTGAAGTGGAAGAACCTTCCTCATCTGGCAACAACTGTCTGGCCGAACCTTCCAGAGTTCAGGCCCCATAGTATCGGCCTGCTCTTGAACTGTCTGCTCGGGGTCAACGCTAGCTATATTGATCCCCCAAAATTCCTCTAACTTTTGTTTGAGGGCAAGGGTCTCTTGAAAAAGCAATCCGGTATCTATAGTGAAAATAGGAAAGTTACAGCCGCCCTTAATCGCATGGTCAATGATTACAAGACCAGAACCCTGAAAGCTCGTCCCTATAGCAGCTTTTTCTCCAAAAGTGTCCCAAATCCAAGACAAAACATCATTCAAATCCGCTCGCTCCAAGCGTTCGGATTCTTCAATAACATTAAAATCATGCTTACTTTCTAGCTTAAATGCCATTAATACGTGAATGAGGGAGAATACTATACACCCTATTCTATATAGGTAAAGTATAGATTAATTTAAAGAGCACTTCTGCCACTTTACATTAATCCACTGAAGCACTATACTCCGCGCCCCATGATTAGTTTCTTTATATGGAGCCTGACAGCTATTTTAGCTATTGTCTGTTTGTTAATGGTTCTCATCGTTTTAATGCAAAAGCCTAAACAAGAAGGTTTAGGCGCAGCATTTGGTGGCGGAGTCACGGACCAAATGTTCGGAGCACAAACTTCAAACGTACTACAAAAAGCAACCGTCACTCTCGCTATTATTTTCTTTGTAATTACTTTGAGCCTTGCCGTCCTAGTAGGGAAACAACAAGAGCACAGCAAAACACAACTGAATCCACAAGCAAGCGGATCAGAATCAAATACGCCAAGCATCATCGAACTAGGGACTCAAGAAAATAAAGAAACGCCATCCACGCTAATAGAAGAGCCTGCACCGGAAGAGCCTGCACCAAAACCTGTCGAAGAAAACGAGACTCCAGCTGAAGAACCCGCTCCAAAACCTGTCAAAGAAAACGAGACTCCAGCTGAAGAACCCGCTCCAAAACCTGTCGAAGAAATCGAGACTCCAGCTGAAGAACCTGCTAAGGAATCTCCCTAAAAATCCTAAAGGAAAAATTTCCGCGAAACTATCCAGGCCATGGGTAAGCGGCAAAAAAAACTAAGCCACGGACTAGCTTACTTAGTTTATAGACTAGCTGAGACGGCACTAACGATACCCCCTATGTGGTTCTGTTATAGGACAGGCCAGCTAATTGGGCTCATTTGTTATTGCGCACTCAAGCGTTACCGAAACCTTGCCGAGCATAATATCAGTATCGCATTCGCTAATACAAAATCCACCCATGAAATAAAACAGCTAGTAAGGGAACATTTTATAACCGTCGGCGCTAACTTTGTCTGCAGTGCCAAGCTCACAACAGTTTCTCCCAAAAAGATTAATAATTATATTGAATACGAAGGACTAGAACTGCTTCAGGAAAATGCCGAAAAAGGAGTCCCTATCATTTATCTTGCCTGTCACATGGGCGCCTGGGAAATATTAGCGCAGATCAATTCACCGGTAGCTAATGTCCGGCAGTCAACGCTCTACCAAGCTCTTTCAAATCCCTACATTGACGCGCACGTACTCAGGAAAAGACAAAGGACAGGCATTAAGGCCTTTGATCGAAAAGACGGGTTCAATGCACCAATGGCTCATCTTCGTGGTGGAGGGAGCCTTGGAATACTCGTCGATCAGAATGCTGGTTACCGAGGAGTCTGGTGCCCCTTATTTGGCAAGCTTGCATCAACATCTAATCTGGCTCCGCTCTTGGCAGCTCGTTCCGGAGCAACCATGTTTCCTTATTTTATTATCACGCTGGGCCCCTCGAAATGGAAAGTTATCGTCTCTGAACCGCTCGAAGTGAGTCCCGATGAGGGCATCGCAATGACCACAGCAAAAATGAATCTGGAAGTTGAAAAGATGATAACCCGATCGCCAAAGGACTGGTTCTGGCTACATAATCGATGGAAGACCCCAAAGACTCGTTTCCTCATAGAAAAATACAGAAGAGGATTTTGCTTACCTCCAAACATTACGATAGATGAATTGCAGCCATTCAACATTCTCATCATTGCTCCTCGGTCGGAAGATCATTGTAAAATATCAGTACAGACCGTTCGACTCATTGCTGGGGGCCGTCCAGATGCAAAAATTACGGTCTTAGGAAATCATCCAGAGATTTGGGGAAATATTACTGAGATCGAAAAATTCATTGAACGACCAGATCACGCAAAGGCGCCTCATGCCGATGACGGCTCATTTAGCGATAGAACCTTTGACGTTGCCATTCTGTTTGATAATTCAAAATCAGCAGTGAGGGAAGCTAAGCGACAAGGAGTTCCACACATTGTAGGATATGGAAATAATGAGAATGATCAGTTCATTGATCACAAAATCATCCAAGAAAATTCTCCAGATGAATCTGCATATTATAATAAAATTGCAGAGTCCATTGGCTCGATAATGCCCTGAGTCAGGGCCTGAATTTTAGTTGCTGTTAAGCTACGGGACACTTTTCGGTTGTCGCATCCACTTGATCGCATAGAATGATAGCGGTTGTTCAGAGACTATGGACTATCGACTGACGAATCCGCCAGGGCCTGACGGCAGCAACGGTAGTTTGTTCGAGAGTGCCGTAGTTCTCTGGCAGCCACTTTTGTATAGATTATTTTTGTCGAAGAACTGATTCTTCAATATCAAATTTAATGTCCTGAAGGTCCGGACCCAATAAGTCTATAATTTCTGGAGCTCGGTTCAAGACCTTCCCCTCAGCTCCCCGCAGCCTTGCAATTGTTTCTAATGGATTGATCCGGTTCAGCTTATCCTTGGAATATCCTTCACCAGGATCGGCAATATCAGACTCTCGCATCTCAAAATGCAAGTGAGCCGGGTAACGTCCATTAGCATTACCAACTTCACCAATTATATCACCTCGCTGAACTAAAGCGCCACTCACAACAAAAAATTTCCCAACATGAGCATAAACGCTCTGGATCATTTTTCTTGTACGAGCCTCTCCAATAGCATGCTCTATGATAACAACATTCCCCCAACTCTCACCCGCATCAGCGGCATAGATTACACGGCCAGCAGCCACTGCAAAAATATTATCTCCTAGGTCCGTATTCATTCCACCAATTCCATTCAAATCATCTGCCAGATGATTGCTACCGAATCCGGAATTAAAATGCATGAAAGGCTGAGCATTATAAGTGAGCGCACCATTCTCCGATCCTAAGGGGCTATCAAATCTCGTAGCTCGTGGAGTCAAAGCAGCATCAATGGGCCTAACAAAAGAAAAGGCATCATCAAAACTGTTCTGGAACTGTTCGGAAGCCAAAAATGGGCGCCAGTCATCATAATCCCTCAAGATTACCCACTTCTGCTCCAATGGGGTTTTCTTTAATATCCATAAAAAAAACACTATTAAAATAGTAGAAAAGATAGCCACAGGAATAGCAACTTTGATATTAAGGCCGTCTAAAAATTTTCGTGGAGGCACATATTTGACGCCTCCCCTTCTGCGGTCGAAAGTTGACACAATATAAGACTGCCTCATGAATCCAGAAGTGCGAGAAAAAATTGATGCCCTGTTCATCAAAAAAGGTTTAAGGATGACAAGACCCAGAGAAATCATCCTCGAAGCTGCGTTTTCAGATAAGGGAGATCATTTCACTGCCGAAGAGCTTTATGCTAAGGCAAAAGCAATAGATCCCAAAGCATCACTAGCCACACTTTACCGGACAGTATCTCTGCTAGTAGAAGGTGGCTTATTGCATGAAATTGATCTTGGTAAAGGAGTCGTCTCATACGACCCTAACTTCATTGAGCACCCTCATCACAATCACTTGATATGCGTGGACTGCTCTGAAGTTATAGAGTTTGAAGATCAGCACATGAGTGTATTAGAAGACTGTATCACTAAGAGACTTGGATTTAGTCCCGCCACCAAAAGCATCCAAATCAAAGCGAAGTGCGATAAACTTCGCCAGTCAGGCTCCTGCAACAATCTCATCAATAAATGAGTATTTAATAGGGACTAAAAAGTAATCTACAAAAAGTAACTACTATGTGGAAAGGCCGATTCCAGAAAGAAACGTCGTCATTGTTAACCCAATACGGGGAATCAATTTCTTTTGATTGGCGTTTGTACAAATATGATATTGCAGGATCCATTGCACATGCAACTGCTCTAGAGAGGGCCGGTATCATTACTCAAGAAGAATGTAAAAAGATTACCGAAGGACTAAGAGACATTGGGACCGATATTGAGCAGGGTTCTTTTGAGTTTGATATGAACCTCGAAGATATTCACATGAATATCGAATCTGCTCTTACGGATAGGATCGGTGATGCTGGGGCCAAGCTACACACAGCCAGGAGCAGAAACGATCAGGTAGCTCTTGACGTGAGGCTCTACTGCAAAGATTCACTCAATGACATTCAAGAAAATCTGCGCGATATGCAACGGGCACTTGTTCAATGCTGCAAAAGGTTCCCCGACTCAGTGATTCCAGGTTATACTCACTTACAGAGAGGACAGCCAGTATTATTCTCTCACCACCTCTTAGCATATGTTGAAATGTTTGAGAGGGACGCGCTCAGACTAAAAGATTCAATACAAAGAATCGATGTAATGCCTCTAGGATCGGGTGCACTAGCTGGTAGCACAATCGCACTCGACAGAGAATTTATCGCCGAACAGCTCGGTTTTACAGAAATCAGTCAAAACAGTATGGACGCAGTTAGTGATCGTGACTTTGTTGCTGAAGTCTTGTTCTGCCTAGCACTTACAGGGACTCACTTATCAAGACTCAGTGAAGACGTTATACTTTGGGCAAGTGCAGAATTTGGATTCATTTCACTGAGTGATGAACACACAACCGGTTCTAGTCTGATGCCACAGAAAAAAAACCCCGACATTGCTGAGCTGACTAGAGGTAAGACGGGGCGACTTTATGGGAATCTAATGTCCATTCTGACTCTGATTAAGGGTTTGCCAATGACTTACAACCGTGACCTTCAGGAAGATAAAGAACCTCTATTTGATTCTATAGACACAATTCAAAACGCATTGGTTATCTTTTCTGAAATGATAGATGGCATGAGCATTAATGAAGGCCAGGCCCTTGAAGCGTGCTCTGATCCAATGCTCTTCGCGACAGACATCGCTGACTATTTGGTAAAGAAAGGTGTCCCTTTCCGTGAGGCACATAATATTGTTGGCCAGCTCACTGCACATGCCATTGAAAGCAGAACACCTTTCCCGAAAATTGAAATCCAACAATATAAAGAATTCTCAGAGAACTTTGAAGAATCAGTCTTTGATCTCTTTGATGTTAAATCAGCTCTAACTGCAAGGACTGCTGCTGGAGCCCCATCCCCGAAAAACGTTTCCAAACAAGTTAGTAAATGGGAAAATAAGTTGAGCGGAGAATAAGCAAAAAAATTCTAAATCCGTAAAGATTTGAGTACTTAGTTTGCATTTCGTCTGGACTGAGCTATCAAAAAAGCCCCACAATAATTGTCAGTAACCCTCAGAATTTAAAATGATTTTCCTCAAGAAACTACTCAGCCTCGGCGGTAACGCCGCAGCAAAAAAGTTTCAGGATCAAGAAAAACCATTTCTGGATCACTTGGAGGACCTTCGTGGAACAATGGTCAAGGTGTTCGGGACACTGATCGCCTGTACCATCATTGCTTTCTTTTTTTACAAGGACCTTATTAAGGTTATTGAGTATCCTATAACCAAGGCCAATGAGGGAGATGCCAACCTAGATACAGATCTCAGTGTGTTCACCCCTGTCGAAGGATTCATGAGTGTCATTAAGATCTGCCTATACGCAGCACTGATCGGCTCTTTCCCAATCCTTCTCTATTTCATTGGAGAGTTCATTATTCCAGGACTGAACAAAAAAGAAAAGAAACTAATTTTACCGGTAGTTTTTGCAAGTTTTATACTCTTTAGCATCGGTGTCTTATTCGCCTACTTTGTAGTGATACCAAGAGCATTGGAATTTTTTGACACTTTTAATACCGGTGTCGGCATCGAAACAGATCTGCGGTTCAAATATACGGTCTCTTTCATAACAATGCTATGCCTTGTATTTGGAGTTTGCTTCGAATTGCCGGTCGTTGTTCTGACGCTCGTTAAATTAGATCTTCTAGATTCTAAGATGATGCGAGCGACCCGTTCCTACGCCATCGTCGCAATGTTTATTCTTGCCGCAGTGATCACGCCCACGCCGGACATATTCACGATGTCCTTACTCGCTGGACCAATGATACTTTTATACGAATTTTGTATTTGGATGGCCTGGTACATGGAATGGAAAGAGGCCAAAAAAGAGGCACAAGAAAAAGAAAGAGACCGCCAAGCACTCATCCAAAGTCAAAAGAACACAAAAAAAGAAACTAAAGAAAATGAGCCTAAAAGCACCGGATCCTCAGGCACTGGGGCCCTCGAATATAATCCTGATAATGAAGTCGTTTATGAAGATCAGGGCAGTGATGTCATTGAAGGAAGTGATGAGAGTGCCGCATTTGATGAATACCACACAGGGCTCAATGAACAAACTGAACCAGTTGATCCGACCAGTGACTCTGTATGGGGATACAGCGATCAAGCAAAGGGAGGCAGTGTTCCAGTCGAATCAGATACATACACTGATGACCATCATTACGACCATGACTATCATGATCACGGATATTATGGTGATGGTTACTATAGCGGGCCCACAGAGGAACTAAAAAAAATCCTTCAAGCTGAACTCAGGGAAGATATCAAACACGATATTATACACGATATCAAACAAGAGCTTAAGGATGAACTGAAAGCCGAACTTCTTGAAGAGCTCGAGAAAGATCTAAACAAAGAAGGATCCGAAGAAGGATAATTTGCTCTTAATTGAGGCAATAGAGGCTAATCAAAACATCAATTACGCCAATGAGAAATATTCTCTGCGTATTATTAAGGGAATATCTGCCCTTAAATCTAAATCATCTACCAAGCAATCAGGACTTATAACGCAAACGCTTCTTGTGGCGATTAGCCCTATTACGCTTACTACGCTTATGCTTATTGATTTTGGTCTTCCGTCTTTTTTTGAGTGATCCCATTTTATAATATTAAACCCCAAGAAAAGACTCTGGGGGGGGCGTTTATACCATCATTCCGGCGCATTTGCCAATTATTTTTATAAAGACTAGGCCTTTTCCTCTATTTATTGCTCTTTCTTAAAATTTCAATAATGAGTTATTATCGTTTAAAGAACGAGTTTATTGAGAGGATACTCAATGATTCCCTCTGCTCCCATGGCTTTAAGTTCAGGTATCAATTCTCGCACGACTGCCTCATCAAGGACCGTTTCTATCGCAACCCAACTCTCATCAGCTAGTCTTGATACTGTTGGATTGCGCAATGCAGGAAGATTTTCGAGTAACTGATCAAGGTTCGCACTTAAGATGTTCATTTTTAGCCCCACAACATCCCTAGCTGCTTGAGCCGCTGTGAGAAGCATCCCGATACGTTCCAACTTTTCACGCTTCCACTCATCCTGCATAGCTGACTTATTAGCCACAAATTGGGGGAAAGACTCCATCAAAGTATCAACGATCCTAAGCTTATTGGCTCTTAAGGATGAGCCTGTCTCCGTAACATCAACAATAGCATCAACGAGTTCAGGAACTTTCACTTCAGTGGCACCCCAACTGAATTCAACTTCGGCATTGACTCCTTTACTCTTAAGAAAATCAGTCGTCAATCCGACACTCTCAGTCGCTATTCTCTTACCTTCTAAATCATGGACTGTCTGAATAGGTGAATTTTCAGGAACGACTAAGACCCACCGGGTCGGGTTCGTGGATGATCGACTATATGCAAGATCACAAATCACCTCAACATCGGCCCGATTTTCTGCAATCCAATCCTTTCCCGTGATTCCACAATCTAGAAATCCATGATCAACGTATCTTCCTATCTCCTGCGCGCGTATGAGCCTCAATTCAAGCTCCTTGTCGTCAGAAGTTGGTCTGTATGAACGAGAAGAAACATAAATGTTCCAACCCGCCTTCTCAAACAAATCGAGAGTCGCATTCTGTAGACTTCCATTAGGCAATCCTAGTATAAGATTATGTGATGACATGGTTTTATTCTATTAACCGCTCCGTTGCGGGCCGATATGTTGCCCCCTGAGAGCCAAACTGTCAACGAAGCACAGCATTTGATTCGCAAAGAAATATAATTCAATCGGGCTGAGTGAATGTAAATTCATACTTCTCTGCAGACAACGAATGCTCCGTTTTCTTGCCATCAGGCCAAGAGATAATCAACGAATCAAAGGACGAATCAATGTAAATAGCATTACCTGACTGAGACAAGTAGCCTCCTCCCTGGTAAATTTCCTCAACGCGTATCCTACCTTTAACATTTTTAGATTTGAACAAAATTTTTGAACCGGCTGCCATTGGATTGCCCTTTGCCCCTTTAAGAATGACTTTCTTAGGCCTAGGTCCGTCAGCTACACGAGTGAATGCCTGTAATTCGCCATCATTCACAGCAACTACAAAATCAGGTAACCCGTCCCCATTAATATCTGTCCTCGCCAAACCTCTTCCATCAGTTGGAACAATCAGACCACTCTCGGACGCGGTCAATGCTTTAAAGCCTCCCTCACCATCACCTAACATTAATTGACTCAGTCCACCACGATAAGGAGGCGTTTCAAATTGTGTCACCGAAAAATTTTGTGCCGCATAAAGATCTAAATTTCCGTCACCATTAACATCACAAAAGTTAAGACCAAAAATGGGAGCGTTCTGAGCCGCACTTGGCAACGCCTTAAAAGTGAATGAACCTTTTCCATTATTTACAAGTATTCCAGATGACAATTCATTGGCTTCAAAAACAGCAGAACCCTTGAGCCTCGCAGGTGTATAAATGTCACTCAATGAAGAGCTTGCAAATTGATGGAAAGTTTTAAACTTTTCTCCCAGCGAAGGTATTGCAGATGTCGAACAACTCTTGCCTCTGATCGGTAATAAGACTCCATTTTCATACTTAGCCTCAACAATACTTTTGGAGCCGTTCCCTTCATAATCTCCATAGTAAATACGAATCGGTTTTTTTACAGATGCATAATACTTTGTGTTCTGGCCCGAATTACCAATTGCATAATCAATGTCACCATCATTGTCAATGTCAGCACCAGTGATGCTATTCCACCAGCCCAGAATATTTGCAAGGCCTGACTCCTTAGTGGCTTCTACTAGTTTTCCGGAATCATTCAAAAATACTCTAACAGGCCCCCACTCTGTTGTGACCATAAGATCTACCCAACCATCACCATTGACTTCAGTCCACAGTGCTGAGGTAACCATTCCTGCATTTGCAAGAGCTGATACCTGATCATTAGAACTAGCAACAAAACGAATGCTCTGCCCAGGAACAGATTCATTAATTAAAATCCTACTCGTTGCCGCTAGAGGATATTCTCCACTCAATACTCTGCCTCCTACAAAAAGATCCAAATCACCGTCACGGTCAAAATCCGCTCCGCAAACTACACTGCTATTATCCGTGAATTTCGGCAAAGAGCCTTCTGGAGCAGATGCGAACTGACCTGATCCATCATTCACATAAAGCCTATCTCTTACCTTCGGATCACCTTTCTTATATTCATAGCTTCCAGATGACACATATAAGTCAGGATCACCGTCAGAATCTGCATCAAAGAATAGAACGCCCATGTCTTCTGAATCGACGTGGTCCGCGAACGGTTGTCCATTACCCTCAACCTTAAATCCTCCCTTACCATCACTCAAAAAAATGGCCCCGGACTGACCACGTGCGCAGCCAATGAAAAAGTCTTCAGTCCCGTTACCGTCCACATCCGCAAAGGCAATGCCAGGACCTAACTGGGACATTTTATGAGGCAATAAGGGCTGATGAATAAAGTCTTCGTAAATCTTTTCTTTATGAATGATTCCACTCAATCCTGAATGCTTCACAAACATAGGTTTCTGTTCTGCACGAGAATAGGGCCGCAGATTATCATTGGTCTCCGAAATAATAATGTGTTTATTGACGGGCAAGTCACTAAATTCCTGCACTCCCCCGTTAGGCCAACGGACCTTCAAACTCTGAATGCCTTCAGCCTCACCGAGCCCAAAATGAAGCGAGCTTTCATTGCTGGAAAGATAACCCGACAAAGGCACCAATTGTCGCACATGCTTAAGATCACCAGCAACAATTTCAACGAATGCACCGATACCGTTTCGGTTAGATTGGCTCCCCCTCAGCGTCACTAATGCAGCATGACCGGAACCCGACTCGTTCCTATAAATAGAAACCGGCTCATTTAAATTAACGACTAATAGATCAAGGTCTCCGTCCTTATCAAAGTCACCATGAGCTGAAGCATAACTCATTCCAACATGATCAAGGCCCCAGTCCTCACTCACGTTGGCAAATTGTAAATCTCCCAAGTTCTGAAAAGCAAGGTTTTGTTCAGGCTTGGTCGGGGCATTTTCATAATGATCCCACTCACTCTTTCCGATCTGATCCTGAGAAGTGAACGTGATGTCAGAATTATTAAAGTCACGTGCCATCCCGTTCGAAACAAAGAGATCAACGCGCCCATCATTATCATAGTCGGCTAACTTAGCGGCCCAGGACCAGTCCGAATTAGCTAATCCCGACAAACTGGCATTTTCGGAAAAGAGACCATTGCCCTGATTAAGATAAAGGCAATTACGCATCACTTGGCGGGGCCTTGCCGCTTCGATTACCCACCGCATGGCTCCCATTTCTCCCATTGACATTTTTGACTTGTAGTGTGTTGTCGCTGCCATATCCAATGCAACAAAATCAAGGAGACCGTCATTATTAATATCACCGGCATCGGCTCCCATAGAGAACCATGGAGTATAATTTAATACCTTCGTTATGATATCGGTAAAGGTTCCATCTCCATTGTTACGGAATAGGTTGTCTGGATCAGCAAAGTCATTAGCAACATAAATGTCCATCAACCCGTCCCCATCATAGTCCCACCAAGTCGCTGAGAGCCCGTGCCCTTCTTTCTGTATTCCAGCACTCTTACTTATATTCACAAAGGTTCCACCATCATTACGAAACAAAAGGTCCGGTCTCCCAATCTCGTCCATGTCATATGACTTCGGACCCTTTTGCTTGATGCCATAAAACTTCTGAAAGTCAGGACTCACAATTAAATCTCCCTTGTCTGTCTTTTGGAATGGCGGCTTGGCAGGACGGCCACCTTCTCTGTAATAACGGTTCGTTAATACATAAAGGTCAAGGTCTCCGTCCTGATCAAAGTCACAAAATGTCGGAACGAGAGATGCATCCACAACATCTATCCCTGAACGCGTAGCCGACTCAGTGAAATGACCTTTACCATCATTGATATAAAGCGAGTTCGCAGAATCATAATTACAAATGTAAAGATCAAGGTCTCCATCACTCTCAATGTCTACAGCAGCGACTCCAGCTCCCCAGTCATCTCCTTCTTCAATTCCTGCAGTTGAACTCATGTCCTCAAATCGAAAATCCTCCCGCTGTATGTAGAGTTTGTTCTTTCCTGGCCCACTCACTAGAAAAATATCCAGCCTAGTGTCCCCGTTAAAATCACCTAGCGCTACTCCACCACAAACAAATCCAGAATGGTAGAGTCTTTTCAGTGGTTCTTTGATATCAATACGGTTCTGAAAATTAACCCCCGTGGTCTTTGGTAAGAGTCTAGTGAAAAGTTTTTTCGAATCTGTAACTTTGCGCTCCTTGAGAGGAGCAAAAAAGACATTATCATACTGACTCTTTTCAAACCTAATGAACTCTTGGCGCTTATCATCAGGGACTTCTACACGTTCGTCTGCACGATCACATCCGCAAAGAGCAATAGTAACAGCAATTATGGTTTTAGTCTTGAATGTGAATTTCATCACCGGGGAGTCCTTAAAGTATTAACGGAAGATGAATATGGCAAGTTCAATAAGAACTCTTTAATCAAGAATCACTTGCTCTGAATCTTAACTCTCAAGAACTGACTCTTACCGGAATCACTAATCTTAGAGATTCTATATGTTTCAGTTATGGATCCATCACCATGGTTAACGGTATCAGAGAGGGCCACCTCAGTTGCCAAATTCCAAGAAATAAGATCAGTCGAATACTCTATGAAATAATGGATATCATTCGCCCCTAATCTTTTCCGGAAACTTAGAACCAAATAGTCTTCTGTGTCCTCTTCCCATATCAAAGATTTTGGACCAATGCCCTGATCTGAAATTTTCGGATCACCACCAAAAGCATATTCAAGAAAATTAACGATCCCATCATTATCAGGATCGACAAGGTCGCCAGAAAATGAAGGGTCAAGCAGTTCATCAGGAGAAAATACAGACCCTTTCCATGCACTGAAAGAGACACTCTCCTCATCTTTACTAGGGCTTCCCCCTATACCAGAACTAATTGCCCAGTTCTCGGCCAGACTATGATCAGGAACCGATTCGAGACTCAAAAGAGTAAGAGAAAATCCTTCACCATCTGCTCCTTGTGGCCAGGGATCATCATCATCATACCTAAACTCATGAATGGGCACTCCTGCACCATAAGATAATTTTACATTTTCTCCGCCATTAGAAAGGTTATCCGGGCCGTACTGGCCAGTGACACGAGCAATGTCATCGTACCTCGATTCAAATGCATTAATGTTCCGTGCAACTACAATATATTCTCCCGGAAGAAGAGAGAGGATAGTCCCATCCACAAAATCAAAATCAATGCCTTTGGTAAATCTTATATTTCTAAGATCTAAGGACACATCACCAACATTCTTAAGTTCAATGAATTCAAAATCACTAGTACTAAAACCAGCCAATTGCTCCGCATCATTAGCGTTCAAGGGATTGTACATAAATTCACTAATGACGAGGCTCTCTTTATAAACTGAAATGTCCGGACTCGCGGCAACGAACTGAACCGGATCTGACCAATGGCTCCACTGACCCGAACTTGAAAGGTGTCGGACCCTGGCCCGATACGTGTGGCCGACTCGCACAGCAAGAGGAGGAACCAAAATTTGACGGTCGAAAGAAGTCAACTCTCCGGACTCCCAAACAGAATCAATCTCATAGACCCAAGGACTTTCAGGGTCAAAGATTTCAGAACCTGGATCCGTTACCTCTGCCAATCGCCACTCCATACCAGCAAATGAACTCCCACGACCTGAAAAGTTAGAACTACCAAAACGAAGATCATTGGTCGAAAAGTCAGGATCACCGGTAGAAGAAATGGTCGGCTTATTCGGCACTATAGAACTGGTATCAGCTTTTTCATTAATGAGCCGTCCTGCCCCATAACCTCCCGGAGAAACAAAATTCTTCATGTATTCAACAAGACCTTCCCAGTTCCTTTTTGATGAGGGAAGCCTTGGATTATTCCTGTACCATATTCCTTTTTTACGTTTACGCGGATGATAATCCCACATCGCTTGATTCGCTTCAACGACCCTAGTGATCCCATCACCGTCCATGAACCTCTTCATTTCTTCAACGACCTTTGCTCCTTCTCCTGAACTGCAAAGTAAATCCCAAACTTCACGGGAACGATTTTCAAAGTCTGTCTCCGCGTCATCATACCTAAAAACATTTTGCCAATTCTCCCAAACATTCTCTGAACGAATATGGAATTTACTCTCCCATGTCAGGTCCAGATCCCAAGGCAACATTTCCCACTTATCTGAATTAGGGTCACCAGGAATGATAGGTCTATGATAATAAAGGCAATTCCACTCACTCCTAAGGTCAGTGTTATTGATCAGCGTCGTCCCAATCTTGTAATTATAATAACTGGATAAGTTCGTGTTCTCTTCCCACCAACTCAGATTATTCGCTCTATTCTTAGCACTAATGAAAGAACTAACATCCGAGTTACTGGAGACCTGATCAGGTCCCTGATTTCTCTTTGTAGCGCCACCATTCATCTTATAGAGATTACCGTCAGGCATTCCCATCTCATCAAGAAAACGACCGTCCGGTTCTTCGAGGGCCAAATAAAGACCCCAAAAATCACCATCGTACTGATCGTTCGGATTCGATTCCTGAGCATCATCGACGATCCTTAAATGAAAGAGGGTCGTATTACATGACGCGAGGCCACATAATCGGTAAAATTTATAGCTCGCAAACTCATTGAGAATCATGCCGCCAGTCGACGCGTTACTGCCCCACCAAGGACAGGTACCAGTCTGCAAAGCAAATTTATCCCATTTGCGGTCATATTTTTTCCCATAATTATCACGCGCCTGGAACCTGTGACTCCGATTGAAGTTCCACTTAATCTTATTCTTACCGGTGACTCTAGTGGATGCCTGACCCTTGAGCCTAAACTTAATATGGTCATAAACTTCGCCATCATACACTACCGTAGCGTAATACTTATAGGATCTTGCTGAACCTGATGAATCATTATACATGCAACCCAACACATCAGACTCTTTAACAATCATATGATAGACTGGAACCTTAGTTAAAGTTTCCGATGAATAAGTAATGACAGGAGTAGAACCTGGCCTCAGGGCCCCCTTCCAGTCTGGGACTCCATTATAGCAATAATATGCAAAATTAGGCTGAGGATCATCAGAATATGGAACTGTCAAAGTATTATCCAATGCGTCCGAGACGATGATCCGATACCTGATCAACCTCCTATTTCTCTGAACGGATCCTGGGACCTGCACTGACCAAACATTATCTTCTGCAAATTCGTCACCCGCATTACCTGAATCGTTCATGGGAACATCGATCCATTTCGAATCATAAAGCGAATCTGATAAGCGGATGTAGCTTCCAGGCTCAACGATCTGATATTGGAGAGTCGCAGAACTGACTGTATCGGCATCAGTAATGAGTGCAGTTATAGTGACCAAATCACCTTCGGCCGGTTGCTTGGGCAGGTGCTCTAACTTCCGAATCTGAGGAGGAGAATTAACAGAAAATACGGTATTTGGAAATCCAGGGCTCGGTCCTTCTCCGGCCGAAGTATTCACTTGAAGAATCGCATCAAAGAAAGCATCAGAGCTTCCGTTCAGTGAGCCATTCAAGAGTTGTACACATAAGACATTCTCTCCTTCGACTAAAAGACCTCCAAAGTTGGCAACTGGGTACTCTTCAAAGCTTTTATTTTCACCTGAACTGTTCGCTGTCGCATCGTGGCCCAACTCTGGTCCAGAAACATTAGTCGAAGCAATGTGCTTACCATTGATCCAGGCATTAAAACCATCATCTATCTGAGCACTCAATAGAAGAGATCCAATCTGGGCAGGATTATCAATATTAAATGACTTACGGAAATAAACGGTCGAATAATTTCCTCTCATATCAGAAAGGTTAGTATTTAAAAATCCTTCCCCAAATCCAATGGACGCTTCACCTTCTGCCCAGTCAGAATCATCAAAATTGATCTGACGCCATGCACCGTTCGCGGCCGAAGGTTCAGTGACTCCTTTAAATAGTTTCCAGCTTGATCCACCGGCAATGAGAGTTGACCCATCACCTCCAGCAGTTCCGACGGAAGATCGCCAATTGCCTCCGAGATCATTCTCTAACCCAGGATTAATTAATTCAATTGAATATCCAGGGCTCGAACCAACTACTGGCCAAGGGAACCCAGCCTGGTAGTCCACCTCATCCACTATTCTATCAGTTAAATCACGTAAACGAACATTTTCCCCTTCATTGGACAGGCTACCATTCCATGGGCCAAGAGAATTCACGCCCCACTCGGAAAGTATTGTCTGTGGATCTTCAGCAACTACAAGATATCCTCCTGCCTGAATATTCGTACCATTAGGAAAAGTATAATTCACCGCCGATGAGAATCGCCAACCTGACAGGTCAATAGCAGAATCTGTAGGATTGTATAATTCAATGAATTCCGCACGGACCGTCTTGTCTGGAACATCATAATGAATTTCATTAATGACGATTTCTGAAACGTTCGAGTCAGTGGTCTCAAACTGTTCAGTCTTACTGGCCCATACTACACCGCCAGCGTTACTAGCGAAGGTCCGGTAAAAATATTTTGTCAGTGGATCCAGACCGCTTACAAAAAATGAAAAGTCCCCGCTCCTAGTTCCTATGTTAACTGAACGGGCCCAGGCCGAGGGATCTGTTCCGCCATCAGTGGATCCAAAATAAAATGTAATTGATGGGTCACTTCCTCCCGAATCCGTGATCGTTCCTCGGAGATTGGCCGTGCTACCAGAAATATTACTTACAGTTCGATTAGAAACTACTGGTGGTGATATCTTATCGGTGAGGAAGGAACCTGAAGATTCTGACCAGCCCGATCCCCCTGAATTCTGTGCGAATGCCCTGAAGAAATACTGCGTGTTCTGTAGAAGACCAGAAACAGAAACGTCAGCTACGCCTGACTGGGAACCAAGACTCTTGGACAATTCCCATCCAGCAGGAACTTTTCCACCATCTGAACGTCCATAATAAATAATGACCTCCGGGTCCTCTCCCCCAGTGACTGTGACCTGGCTCCCCAATGTGACAGATGTGGCATCGATGCCAGACACTGCGAGATTAACGATTGAGGGAGGAGCTACTCTCGTTTTAAAAGACAACGAATCAGGAGACCAAGACTCACCAGCAGAATTGGATGCTAATGCGCGAAAAAAATATTCACTCCCAGGTTCCAGACCATTAAGCTGAGCCGAAAAGGAAGCGCTGTATTTGCCTGGCAAGGTAACACTATTTTCCCAGCCCTGCTCATCAGTCCCAGCATCAGATTTGCCATAATAAAACGCAATTGCCGGTTCATCATTTCCAATACTGGTGACTCGTCCTCTAATTCTTGCCGAATCAGAACGGATTAATGTTGCTGATTGTAACTCAACTGAAGCCAAGTCAGGATCTTCGATCCCAACTATCTGAATGCCGTGAAATCCAGAATTTGAACTTCCTCGGATCAGATTCAGTGTCTGGGAATCTCCGGTCAAACCTTCGAATAGGGCATAATTGGAACGTGGGTTTCCGTTCCCGGTGTCCGTTGTCCTTTTATACTGGGCCGGGAAATTACCTCCCTGTTGAGAAAGTGTTCGAAACGAATAGGTCTGACCACCCTCAAGCTCTATTTTTCCTGTCCGGTCATTGCCATCACTCCCGAAATAAACGTAAAGATCATAGGAACCCGTGAAGGTATTGTTGATGCCATTTATAATAATCTGAGCAGATCCTCCGGCTCCGATCGCATCAATGTATCCATTCATGAGTTGATTATCCCCATTACTTACACCATTATTTGTGTTCCAAGTTCCGTTCGAGCTCCAATCAACTTTGACTCCTCTATTACTGATGGAGCCATTCGCTCCGGTCTGAGCATCGGCGCCTCCATCAGTACTTATCCAGCCAGAAGATGGGACAATGCCAGCCACTGTCGTTTCGTCCATAGCAGTATTATCACGGTCACTGTTAAAACTAAAACCTATCGAATCGGCAATTACCGGTAAGACTGAAAGAACAAAAAGAAATGAGATTATGAAGAGCTGCTTAATTTTCATTGGGGGAGTCTTTAGAGTCATTCTTCCCCAGTCCTATGGAAATATTCGATCTTCTGTAGGCTTTGGGGAATCCTGCGCACCAATAAGTTACACCTAAAATAATGAATTGCGAGAGACTAAAAAACAGAACATGCCTTCACTCCTTAGAGAAAAGGGCTGTTCTGAAAATCTGTAGCCTTTGGTCCGAAATTTTATTCTACTCGTCGTCAGTCTCCTCGGCACGAAAAAATAGCTCCCTTGCTTCAGGCATTGGGTTTTCAAAGGGACCATAAGTCGTCGTATCGCCATCTGATATGATACTGTCATCAAGGTCAAAGTCCCAACTCTTGAGATCTTCGGAAACGTATAATGCGTAGGTCTGATTTGGCTTGGAATTCCAAGTCAGGGTAAACTCATCGCTCTGGGCATTGTACAAAATCTCTGTCATCTCGAAAGGAGTTCCAGGCCCGAGACGAACGATTTGTATTGCATGAATTCCCGAGTTACTCGAACCACGATTAATCTGCACAGAAAAGTCCGGAGAGCTTTGATCCCTGAAGACACAATAATTTGATGGCGGATTTGTGCCTTCCTCGTCCTCGGTAAGAACATAATCAAATTCTGGGTCAAATGCACCCTTGTTGGAATCAGTGTTAAAAGAGAAGGTCTGACCAGCGGTCGTACTCTCGACCTCACCGGTCCTGCCATTTCCATCACTTCCAAAGTAAACATAAACGTCATAGGAAGAAAATGAGATGCCCTTAAAGTCGACCGTGGCAAAGCCACCGGCGCCAATATTATCAATGTAACCATTAATGAGTTTGGCGTCCGGGCTATCAAAACCGTTCGTCGTGTTCCAAGTCCCGTTAGATGCCCAGTCCACAGTGACTCCGGAGTCACCTCCACTATCATCGACCAAAACACCAGAGACAGGACTAATGATATCAGCCTGAGAACCACTGGCCCCTGCCTGTGCACCAGCACCACCATCACTGTTATTCCAGTTCAATTGGGCCACTTCAGGTAAGCCGGCAATCTCGTCAGCTCCCAACTCAGCATCTGTTCCACGGTCACTGTTGAAATTAATCCCAATCTTGGTCCCGCCACCAGCTCCTGATTCGTCATCTGCCGGATCCAATGGATCAAGACCAAGGGCAATCTCAACAGAATCTGATGTGCCTCCACCATCCGTATCCTCCTTAGTAGGATCAGTCTCAACCTCTTCAGCATCGGTGAGCTTGTCACCATCAGTGTCAGCATTATTAGGATCGGTGACGTAAGGGTTCGGCTCAACTTCAGATCCATCATTTAAAGTATCACCGTCAGTGTCCGCCTTATTGGGGTCTGATCCGGTGTCAGTCAGACTGACAAAAGTTCCGGTATTTGTTTCCGCGCTATCATTTAGACCATCATTGTCAGAGTCAGCATCCTGTGGACTCGTACGAGCAACAAATTCCTCCAAATTAGTAAGACCATCCTGATCCGGATCACCTTCAGGTCCATTATTAGGATCGACGTCCCCATTATCCTCTGGATCAAGATCGTTGTTTTCTTCCCACTCGTCAGGTAAGCCGTCTTCGTCTGTGTCCTCCCTTGGACCTCCCGGTAAGAGGACTCCACTAGCAAGATTAGCAATGGCCTCATCGGATAAAGCAATGTCCCAAACCGCAACCTCGTCAATGGATCCATTGAACCAATTACCAGAACCATCATAAACTCCACCTCCACCAATATTGAAATTGAATCCGGAAGTCGGAAGAGGTACTGGAGATCCTCCAGAACCTGCCAATTCCCCATCAATATAAACTAATTGTCCCTCAACGGTTCCCTTCACCGCGATATGCCTCCATCCATCACTCGTTGGCCCAAAACTCACATTAACTGCACCCGCAGTGACAGTCCACAACTGTATCTGGCTTGCATTAATCATACCAAATTCGACCAAATCATTTTGCCCGAACAA
Organism: Verrucomicrobiaceae bacterium; assembly: GCA_004211885.1. GTDB lineage: Bacteria > Verrucomicrobiota > Verrucomicrobiia > Verrucomicrobiales > DEV007 > EC70. Next base: position 26,943 of record SHBV01000005.1, on the reverse strand, counting down.
ACCCGTACGATTTCCCTGGGAAGCAGTAAAATTGACCCAACCTGACATCGTAAATTCGGTCTTCTCATTTAGTAATGGAGCCTCACTTGATACATAATCGTCAATGCCGTCGAATTGAATCGCGAAACCGGAATGTCCAGTCACATATTCTGGGTCACCATAAACGATTCCGTTATAATCACCTCTGAGGTCAGCCGTCTCATTTGCCCCCTGATCATCAAAGTTCCAATAAGCGATCGGAGGTTCGATTTCAGGAATATCAGGAAAACTATCCCCATCTAAGGGATCAGTGCCTGCCTCGATCTCGTCCGCATCGGAAAATTTATCACCATCAGTATCCTCATTAAGTGGACTCGTTCCAATCTCGACTTCTGCACCGTCAAGTAATCCATCCGTATCAGAATCTTCCAATTTGGGGTCCGTTCCTGTATTTGTGGCACTGACAAAGACACCCGTATTGGTCTCAACATTATCGTTCAAATCATCATTGTCAGTATCGACGTCTTGAGGGTCCGTTCCATTCTCATACTCATCAATATTAGTGACACCGTCCTGATCAGGATCACCCTCAGCTCCATTATTTACATCTACCTCTCCATTATCTTCCGGGTCCAAATCATTATTTATCTCCCAGGTATCAGGTAACCCATCCTCATCATCGTCGAAAATTTGTACCGACACGATCTGGATACCATGAATGCCTGAGTTATTACTTCCGCGGATGATCTGAATGGTTTGAGTGTCGCCACTGAGTCCTTCAAAAACTGCATAATTGGCTTGGGGATTCCCATCGCCAGTGTCCTCAGTCCTCACATAGTTCGTAGGAAACCCTCCACCTTGCTGAGAAAAAGTAGAATAGGAATACGCTTCCCCGTCTTGCAGTGAAACTTTACCTGTCCTGCCGTTCCCATCACTACCAAAATAAACGTAGATATCGTAATTTTCACCAAAGGTGAAAGAATCAATACTACTGATGTTTACATCGGCATATCCACCAGCACCAACTGCATCGATGTAACCGTTCATTATTTGATTGTCCCCATTACTGACACCATTGTTGGTGTTCCAGGTTCCATTACAACTCCACTCAACCGTGACTCCACTATTGCTTATGGATCCGTTCGCGCCTCCTTGAGCATCCGCGCCACCATCTGTACTTACCCAGCCAGGAGATGGCACAATACCAGCCACTGTCGTTTCGTCCATGGGGGTATTATCGCGGTCACTATTAAAACTGAAGCCAATCGAATCCTGAGCAAAGACATACGCAGAAGAGACGAGTAAGATAAAAATTGTAGAAGTAAGTGCTTTCATAGTAGCTATTTTAACTATTATTTTCTCATATTGCCCCATAACGGACAAGACTTTAGCTATGAAATTCTTGTCCCTTGCACGATTCAAACTGCGCCATAAACTATTCACCCGTGAAAATGAATGAAATTTTAGCCGAAGCCGCAAATAATGCCCGTGGATTAGCCATTGACGCTATTCATAAATGCTCATCTGGTCATCTGGGACTACCACTTGGTGCTGCGGAGATTGGAGCCGTATTATATGGGGAATCACTTCAATACAATCCAGCTGATCCTAAATGGATTAATAGAGACAGGTTCATCCTCTCTGCTGGGCACGGATCCATGTTTCTTTACAGTTGGCTACACTTGTCGGGGTATGATCTTCCTCTCGAAGAGGTCATAAATTTCCGCCAACTCGGTAGCAAGACTCCGGGTCACCCAGAATTTGGTGAGACTCCTGGAGTCGAAGCCACGACTGGACCGCTCGGACAAGGGATCGGCAATGCTGTCGGTTATGCCGTGTCTGGCAAAATGGCGGCAGCTCGATTCAATACGGAAAGTCATAAAATTATTGACCATCATGTTTTCGCTCTTGCTGGTGACGGTTGTCTTCAGGAAGGAGTCGCAGCTGAAGCCGCGGCATTTGCCGGCCACTTTAATCTAGATAATCTCATACTACTTTATGATTCCAATGACGTGACGCTAGATGCGATGGCCGTGAAGACCCAGACCGAGGACACAAGTGCTCGGTTCGATGCGATGGGTTGGGACACAAATACAATTGATGGGCATGATTTAGACGCAATTAATGACGCAATAACCAAAGCCAAGTCCGATGACAATGGGAAGCCCAAATTAATCATCTGCAAAACAGAAATTGGAAGAGGAATCCCCGAAGTGGCAGGAACGGCCGCTGGTCACGGAGAAGGTGGAGCAAAATTCGCGGAATCAGCGAGGTCAGGACTTGGGCTACCAGAAGAAACTTTCCATGTCTCAGAAAGTGTCAGTTCCTACTTTACGGAACATGCCAAAGGTCTTGCTGAAAAATACGATGAATGGAAAATAAAATTTAGCGAGTGGAGCTCAGCGAACCCCGAAATGGCGCAATTACTTTCGGATGGCATCAGCGGTAAAGTTCCTGAAAATCTCATGGATCTGGTCCCGGCCTTTGATCCTGGAACCAAACTTGCTACTAGGGCAGCTGGGGGTGAAGTCCTTCAGCCAATCGCTGAGGCCATGCCCATGCTCGTATCGGGAAGTGCTGACCTTTACGGATCCACTAAGAATTACATCAAATCAGCAAAAGACTTTGAACCACAAAATGATAACCCTGAAGGTCGCAATATATGGTTTGGAATCAGGGAGCATGGAATGGGCTCAATTATGAACGGAATTGCCTATGATGGCATCTTTCGTGCGAGCGGAGCCACTTTTGCTGTTTTTGCAGATTATATGAGACCCTCTATCAGGCTCGCGGCACTGGCTCATCTCCCAACCATTTATATCTTCACTCATGATTCTGTCGGGGTCGGCGAAGATGGCCCAACGCATCAGCCCGTCGAAACTGTGTCCGGACTCAGGGTCATCCCCGGACTCGATGTGATTCGTCCTGCAGATACCGAAGAAACTGCAGCTGCCTTTGTCGGTGCTCTGCAACGAGGGAACGGGCCAACTGCCCTAATGCTAACGAGACAGGGAATACCTAATATGGATGAAATCAGTCCTGAAGATCGTCGGTCCGGAACGCTCAGAGGAGGCTACATCGCAAAGAAAGAAGAAGGTGATTTGACAACGATACTCCTAGCCAGTGGTAGCGAGGTTCAACATGCCATGTCAGCCGCTGAAAAAATGGGCCATGGGGTCCGGGTCGTATCAATGCCATGCTTCGAACGATTTGATAGAGAGACTCAGGAATATCGCGAAGAAATTCTCCCGAGTTCCTGCACAAAAAGAATCGCTATCGAAGCCGGTGTCAGTGGACTGTGGTGGAAGTATGTTGGAGATGAAGGTAAAGTCATTGGCATTGACCGTTTTGGTATCAGTGCGCCTGGAGGAACTGTCATGACTGAACTTTCAATGACGCCTGAGGCTCTTATCGAAGCAGCTCAATAAGAACTCAGTTTTGCTTGGAACCTAGGAGTCCCATCGATCCGAGCCAGTCCGCACAACGGTCAGGCCAAGTATGTACCGGATCATTTGACTTTCTCATGCCATATCCGTGCCCGCCCTTCGAGTAGATATGTAATTCCCCAACGACTCCATTTTTCTTGAGAGCAGCATAGAGGAGAGCCGAATAATAGGCCCGGTCCGAGTCGTCATGAGTAATCGCGATGAAGGTTGGCGGAGTATTCTTGTCTATATCAACAAGATCCGATAACTGATCCTTGTTCTTCTTATCACCCAGATATGCCGGATAAATTGGTATCAGAAAATCAGGCCGAGAACTTAGGTCATCCGCATCATCGATCCTGTCATAGGTTTTATCCTCATAATGGGTCCCACTCATGACTGCAAGATGGCCCCCCGCAGAGAATCCGAGAACACCTATCCTGTCCGGATCAATGCCCCAGAAACTAGACTTTGAGCGCACGATTCGGATGGCTCTTTGAGCATCCTGAAGCGGTAATGCGTGCGGTTTTTCAGGATCACGACGAGGGACACGGTACTTAAGTATGAAGGCGGAAACGCCTAAAGAATTGAACCATTCTGCGATCTCAGTCCCTTCATGGGTCCATGCCAAAATGTTATATCCTCCGCCCGGAAAAATAATTACAGAAGCCCCATTGGACTTGTCTTTCGGAGCCTTGTAAACGGTAATGGAAGGAGTATCAACGTACGCGATCCTCATTTTTCCAACCTTATCGATCGTCGTTGGTTTCTTTCTTTTCTCAATCCCTTCCGGCTCATCAGGAACAGCACCTGACGGCCAAAGATTGATTTCTTGGTGTTCGTCCTCAGCCAGTGACGCGATCGAAAAAGAAAAAAGAATGGACAGTGAATAAAATAAATGAACAGCTGATAGCATCATAAATAAAATATTGATCCCTAGTAAAATAGGAAAAATTTAATCAACTTTGGGAGAGCTTAAATTTAATTGTTTGGCACAGAATTCTAGCTGCATACTCAACCATGATTTCCCTTCCTTAGGAACAGGCAATTCATTTCTGCCTCCTCCAACCGCAACGCAAGGAATCTTAAGTTCATTAGCTCTGTCCCTAATCATCAGAGCATTGATCGGGTGATGAATCTTGTCTTTCTTTGGAGCATTAGAATAAATGAATAGTGGGGCCTCTCCCGAATCCATGTACTTCATGACTAATGAATCGGTCCCTAAAGGCTGAACGTGCCCAATGGCAACCTGAGCCTTAGAACTGAGCCTTGAAACAGGATCCTTAGAATCTGACAAGGCAAGATCATCGCTATAGGCGAGCCATTGACTGATCAGAGCTCCAGCTGAAGCTCCTCCAACGCAGATCTTATCCGGATCAATGTTCCATTCTTTAGCATTGGAGCGGATGAACTGGATGGCTCGACCACAATGACGCATAATTTTAAGATACTCGTTCCTAGAACTCTTATGCTCAGGCTCATCCTTGGAGACATAATCATTCTCTACGTAGTCATCTAGCATACCATTTCTTAGAACATCATTATTGCGATCAATGAAAGGGTAATTACAACTCACAACGGCGTATCCATTTTCAAGATAAGTCCTGATCATTTTACCTCCATTTTTTCTGACACTCTTTTTGTCACCTCCGCTGAAGCCTCCACCATGAAACCATACATAGACTGGCGAAGGATCATCTGAAACTTTGGCCGGATAATAATCCAACACATTACGCTTGTGCTTGTCAGAGTAACGAATATCCAATTCTTTCTTGAACCCATCATCCTTGTCCTCTTCATTACCCTTGTCCTGACTCCTTCCCTTCCTCATCTCTTTGAGATGAGCCATGAGCTCAGTATACGTTAATACTCCGTCATTATTAGTATCTGATTGAGGAAACCTTTTGAAATAGGCTCTGATCCTCTCCTCGTTTTCAGAGCTCGGTTCTGCACCGCACAAGAGGCCAGATGCACTTAAAATAAAAAAACTAACTATGGTAAGGGATTTTAAAGGCATAGAAAAACTTAACTTCATTCTTATCATTGTGCGAGAACCCTTTCATTTAATAATTTTCATTCTTCAAAATTACTTTGGAATGAGACCTCAATACGCTAACTGTTTATTGTAAGGATGAAGAAGAAATCAGGGGAATCTAAAAAGAGTCCAGTTATGGTCCGTTGGCTCTGGCTCATCATTCCTCTCCTGATCGGGGGCTGTTACGCGCAGAACAAAGGATATCAAAAAGTTCGGGACATGCGGCAACTCGAAAGGATACCGGAGACCAATGTCATTTCACTGATACCCGGTGAGGTCAGAATACAGGGCAAGGCATTTAGCCAAAAAGATACAGTCAAAGTCAAAAGCGAAAAACCGGAACCTCTGATCATTAAACCTACCGAGATTGATACTGACGGTGGAGGCACACCAGATAGTATTGAAAATTGGCTAGGGACTGACCCTTCAAATCCTCATGATGACGAAGCGGAAAAACACTACGGAAAAAGAAACACAAGGAGCTACCAAAGCAAAGCAGGCTCAAATTTCGTGAGAGCAAGATACACCAATGTAACATGTTTCTATTGCTACTATAAAAAAGAGAAACGGTCAGAGGACTCGGAAGGGAACGAGAGCTGGTCAACGGTAGAGTCAGGAACCCAATACGTACGATTCTTTAGCATCAAAGATAGTACAGGGGACGTGCTCGTCTCACTCGATTCACTGATCGAAGAGGCAAATAAAGACCCTAGCCTAGGAACAGACTATTCTCGGCGCAGAGGAGATTATCGGTGGACAGAAAGAAGAATAGATATTGGAGAGGAAATTTTCGCCTTTGCAATGGCCGTGAGCCGTAACGGTAATTACGAGCTCAATTTTTCCGAGGAGGGGTCCTATTCTCCGATCCTCAGTGATGGTAACGCCGTATCTTCTCGAGCACAGCAGGGAGGCATTGGGGTCTTACTCACTTTCGTGAGTTTAGTATGTTTTTCTTTGGGTGTCCTCTTCTTATGTTTCATGATTAAAATTCACCGGATCCTAGTATTTTTATCTATACTCTCAGCCCTGAACGTCCTGATCCTTACTGTGATGGGAATCAACATGATGGCTGCTGACGTTAAGGACGGTAATGAACGGCTCAAACGCCACGAAGCCAATGCAAAATTGGCTATCCTGAAAATAATTGGAAAGACTTTCGAATGGGAATCTGTCCCTCAATTAGCAGAGGCCATCAAAGATGATAAAGCCAAAGCTCGCATCATTGGAATCAGAAATGATTACGCTGCAGCCATTGAAAGAAACAACGCCATTCTCAAAAGGTTCCCTGAAAGGCACCTCTCAAAGTTCTGGAACATACATGAAAGCGAATCCATATTTGGACCCGAAGAACAACGCCCCAATGATTCGAAAATCATCAAGAGCCCCATGCCTAAATGGTTATCATGGATCGGGGGATCACTTGCCTTAGCCGGGGGAATATTTGGCACATTGTTCGGCTTCAGAAAAATAAAGACTAAGCGATACATTGAAAATGTTCCCACCTCACTCTCGAAGGGCCTGGCCTTCGGTCCTGCAGAAATTAAGGGGACTAGCGTCCTTTATGAGGGTAATGAGCACAGAATCATTGGTCCACTGACCAAAAAAGAATGCCTCTATTACCGGTACAAAATCACTGAGACACGAGGCTCCGGTAAGAATAAGAAAACAGTAGTCATCGAGGACCGTAACGAGATGGTTCCTTTTCTCTGCAAGGATGAGGAGGGGTACACGAGAGTCGTTCCGTTCGGTGCTGAATTCATATGTGAAAGGAAAAAGAGAGAGAAATCAGGGCGCCGAACCTATTATGAATGGCACATCGCTGAGAGTCAGGAAATTTACCTTCTAGGATCGGCTGTGATCGAACCGATCGCGGGCGAGAGCCTGCAAATGGCAGACGGTGATAATGATGGTTTTCCTTTCCTCATTTCAGATAGGACCGAGGCCGAGACAATGCTCAAGATAAGTCGAGCCGGCCTGTTCCGAGTCAGTTGTGGTTTCATCGGTATAGTGACACTGGTCCTACTCTATTTTGCAGGGACCGGCTCTTATTCACCGAGCGATTTTATATTATCGTCTCTGACTGCTCCGGCATTCCTCATTGCTAGCACTTTTATTCTCATGTTCAATGATCTGGTATTCCTTAGGAACAGAGTCAAGAGGGCCCATTCCAATATCGAAGTTTCCTTACAGAAACGCTCCGAGCTGATTCCTAATATTGAGTCCGCAGCAAAATCATACCTCGAACACGAGAAGGAAGTTCACAAACAAATCAGCGAATTAAGAACAACAATAGGCCAGAAAAAAAGATTCTCGACGGAGGAAATTGATTCGATTATGCACACCGAAAATCAATTAACAGAACGACTATTTGCCTTGGCAGAAAAGTACCCTGAACTCAAAGGACATGAAATGCTCGGTAACTTGATGGAACAACTTCGGCTCGTTGAGAATGAGGTGGCCCTCATGCGTCAGGGTTACAATGACAGCGTTGAACTATACAAAACAACCTCGCAAAGAATCCCAGAAGCATTTATTGCTAAACCGTTTGGATTCAAGGACTCAAACTTTCTCAGGACAGAGCTTTCGATCCGTAAAAGACCCGAAATCAGCTTTGATTAAAGGTCCAAATAATCATTTCCAGGAAAAGCTCATCTTTGAGTAATAGGTCGTGTCCAATTTCTCTGGGACTGCAGGCTCGGTCTCATATTCATTCTTAATGCCCAATTTTAGGCTCCAATTCTCACCACTCCCGATCGGGAAAACGAGAGTACTATCATGAACGAATCGGTTATTTCCCGAACCACCGATCCCGGGAACATAACTTAACTGATTAGCAATAGATAGAATGTCGTTGAATTTGTAATTATGAGTCAGGCCCAAATCTAGGGTCAGGGATGATTCATCATCCTTACTCGTTTCATAATCAGTGAAACGGTAACCAAGACCTGACCTAGCGACCAGAGTTTGCTTGTCCCTGTTAAGTAACCTATAAGAAGCTCCGGCACCGGTAGTCGAACGTAAATTCACAGAAGTAATATCATCACTTTCGAGCTCGGACCTCAGGTACCAGCCAAGTGAATCCTTGAAAAAGTATTCGTAAGAAGCTCCACCCGCTACGCGGTCCGCAGTCTTCTCAGTGTTCTTTTCCCTATCCTCAAATTCCGCAGTAAATTTAAGTTCGTCCTTCGGACCTTTTCTAGCGACCAGAGCGTTGGCACCTAGGCTCATTTCCTCGGTATTCCCCTTCTTCCCAAGCAAATCAAATCCTGCTGAAAAGATCCAATCCTTTTTAGGGTCCTTGCCCGGATCCGGTTTGAGGCTAAGGATTTGAGACAAGCTCACGAGCGCTTGTGACTTTTCCTCTCCTATTCTCACCTTATCACCTTTAGATTTCACAGATCCAGTGACGATTTTTCCTCCCTTAAGATTTGCCAAGACCGGATCCTCTGTCTCAAACGAAAGGACCTCACTCTGCTTTACCTTGATCGTTCCAGCGTATGTTGTTTTCAGACTAATTATACCGTCCTTGACCTTAATGATCTTTCCGGAGAGTCGAGAACCATCCGAAATTTTCAGAACATCAGCAATGACTGAAGATGACAATACAATGAAGGAACAGATCAAAAGAAAGAATCGTCTCATGATGAGGAAATCAGGTTATTTTTTAGTAGATGTTATTTGAGGAAAGGGGTGAACAAAAAACCTCTCCTTACAACAAAAGTAAAGAAAATCTCTTTAAAAATCTTATTTGGAATTTTTCTTTAGGAAGGGTCGCGGGACTAGATTCAGAGACTTGTATGTATTTGAACCTTCAACAATTTCAATGTTCTGGTCACATTCAATTTCTTTAAATTTTTGAGCATTGCCCGTCACCGGCCAGAAAATTTCGAGGCTCTGTAGCTTTCTTGCACTGCCGGTTCCTATGGTCTGTCGAAGAGGATTAGCGCCGAAACTGCCACCAGAACAAACGTGCCTATAAACTGAACGTGTCTTTCCATTCTCATTGAAGGTAGCCTTGATCCTTGCACCAATGGCTGACCGGTTCGTCTTTTTACCGACAATTTTGATAGTGATCGAATGGTTCTTGAATCCAGGATTCTCAAAGAGCGCATCACTGAAAGCATCGCCAGGATAAGCGCCTCCAAGCTGCTCGAAAAGGTCAAGGTCTCCATCATTATCAAGGTCAGCAAAAGATACTGCGTGCCCCTTCTGCAAATGACCAAGCCTAGAAGCCATGGTCACATCAACAAATTTTCTACCACCAACATTCAAATACATCAGGTTCGGCATGAGGCTACCGAATCCCGGATCTCCGGTCCCTAAATAAAAGTCAAGGTACCCATCATTATTGATATCACCAAAGTTCGACCCCATAGGAAGGATAGGATCATTGAGCCCCGCATCAGCAGCAACATTTATAAAATTTCCCTCACCATCACCGCGGTAAAGACACAGCGTCTCGAAATCAGCCTCTTCTTTGAGCCGGTGAGCAGCAACATGTTCAATGTTTCCGGAATAGCTCGAAACAAAAATGTCCAAATTTCCATCATTGTCATAGTCCCAGAACCAGGCAGGAAAACTAGAAGAAGGGCCAGTCACCTTTAGTTTTTGAGCCAGGTCCGTGAAGGTCCCGTCTCCATTATTATGGTATAATCTGTTTTCAGAACGGAAGTTCGAAACGTACAGGTCTGGGTAACGGTCATTATTATAATCTCCCCAGCTCACTCCTTTAGTGAACCTATCATTTGTGACACCGGCACTCAAGGCAACGTCAACAAAGCCCAAATCCCCATCGTTCCGGAACAACTGACATGGGGAATTATTTCCGGGAGTAGTTTCATTACCGACAAAAAGATCAAGGTCACCATCATTATCAAAGTCAGCCCAGCCCGCGGTCTGGGTCGGACGATGAATGTTAGCGAGTCCAAGATTAAAACTCACATCGGTGAATGTTCCGTCCCCATTATTCCTGAGTAAGGAATTAGGGTAACCTCCAGCAGACGCAAGCCAGGCACCTCGAAGTACAAAAACATCAAGGTTCCCATCATTATTAAAATCCGCAGGCTCAAGATTAAGGCCTCCATAAATTCCCTCAAGACGAGTCGAGATCTTTGGCTCACTGAACGAACCATCCTCCCGACTAATGAAGAGCTTAGGGGCCGCATCGGATGCCCATGAAGTCGTAAAAAGGTCCAGATAATTATCATTATTAAAATCATCAATCACGACTCCACCTGACAAATTAAAGGTGTCAATGCCTAGATCAGCGGCAATATTATGCAGGACCGGGAACTGGTAATTGCTACGGAAAGATTCTTCAGGGATTAAATACTTCTCAGGAACAGATTCCGGATACTGACCGAGGGTCATCCATGCAATATTTAATAACCACCTAGCCCTATAATGCCAGACTGATTTTATCGGAGCCTTTTTGAGAATCTCATCAAAGTATTTTATGGCGTTCCTTGAACCTTCCTCCTTCGAATGAATGCCTCCGCCACGGATAGGAATAATGCAACTCTCAGGCGTGGATATGGCACAACAGTTCTCAGTCTCACCTCGTCTCATCCAGGCAACTCCAAGCATAAAAATATTCTCCATGACCCTCTTCTCTTCTATTGAACCTTTGACTTCAGGCAACAGATCATAAGCGATCTTCAAATGCTTAATGCCCTCAGTCTCATTTCCCAGATTAAGTTCTGCCCATCCGAGTATGCGATGATGGAACCAGTTTTCCTTGGCAGGCGTTTGAGGAGTGGCCTTGGCAAGGAGTTCTCGGGCCTTCCTTGCCCGACCATCACCCAAGTACTGATTGTTGGTAGGAGTCAAATCCCGGATCCCTGCAAGTAAACTGAGCATCCTTTGGTGACCCTCCTCATCCTGTTGGGTATTTTCTATTTTAGAAAAATCACTAATCACACCTTGATGATAAGGTTGCTTATTTTCTTCTGATTTTTTCTTACAAGAAAAAGTAGCGAACAAAACACAAGCCATGAGCACTGGCACTAGAATCCAGTCACTAATCTTAGGATTTTGGAAAAAGAGTCTATTCAAAATCAGTGCCGCTACTGAGCGGTTCGGGTAATAATGACCTTATGCTTTCCCGAAGGATACTGGTGAGTAGTTTTCTCTCCATCAGGCCAACGGACCTTAATATTCTTGACCTTATTGCCAGCGCTTAGACCAAAAAATAACCCAGATGAAGACTGGGACAGGTAACTGCCACCGGCTCTGACCTCATCGGTCTGCGAGGATCCATCTGTTAATTCAACGCTGACTTTTGATCCAACGCCAGTAGGATTACCAGGCCCCTCAGAGAGTTGAATCATGAAAGACTTGTGTCCAGAATTAGAGCCAACCTTATTTTCAAACAATTTCATTTTTCCATCATTAATGCCAACCGCAAAATCAACCCATCCATCATCGTTCAAATCGAAAGAAGCGAGTCCCCTCGCATCTTCAGGAACTGTTAAGCCACTCCTGTCAGGCCATACCTCATTGAAGGAACCCGAACCATCCCCAAGTAATAAAACACTCATCCCACCGGCCATCCTTCCAGTCTCTCTCTGAGGGTGGTAAAAGTTCTGTACCAAGTAGATGTCAGCTTTTCCGTCACCATTGACTTCAGTAGCAATGACACCAAATCCTGGAGCAATCTGACTCAGTTCGGGCAAAGGCACAGCCTTGAAATTAGCTTTACCATCATTGATGAACACAACACTCTTAAGATAATTAACCTCAAATGACTCCGATTTCTGCAACGCTGTCTGAGTATAAATATCTGTCAGAGTAGCTGAAGCAAACTTGTGATACGTGTTGAATTTTTCTTTCACAAAAGGCATGGCATTCTGCGAGCAACTCTTTCCTCGGACAGGTAAAATGCAGTCCTCAGCAACTTTGGCTTCAACGATCCTTGGTATAGGTGATTCACCAAATGTACCATAATAGATCCGGGAAGGTTTTTTCTTAGACGGATGATACTTAGTATTGAGTCCAAAATTGGTAGCTACATAATCAATGTCTCCGTCCCCATCAAGGTCCCTCCCTGCGAGTCCATTCCACCAGCCTGAATATTCCTGGAGTCCTGAGCTCTGAGTCGTCTCTTTCAATTTACCCTCATTATTTATAAATATTCGAACTGGTCCCCACTCAATGCTCAACAAAAGATCAACCCATCCGTCCCCATTCGCATCGGACCAGAGTGCACTCGTTACCATTCCACAATTCTCAATTTCCGGACAAATTTGCTTGGTAGCATCAGTAAATAGTACCTTCTGCCCCTTAACAGTTTCATTAAGTAATAATGTACTCTTTGGACTCGTAGGATATTTTCCAGGACGTAATCGTCCCCCCACAAAAATGTCCAAGTCTCCGTCACGGTCAAAGTCAGCTGCAGAAGCGACCGATCCACTGACCATGAGATCAGGTAATGTTCCCTCAGGAGCATGCTCATATGCCCCTTTACCGTCATTTAAATATAACCTGTCTTTCAGTTCTTCGGCCTCAGACTCGACGCCTCCACTGACTACGAAGAGGTCCGCGTCTCCGTCAAGGTCTGCATCAAACAATAGTGAACTCATGTCCTCGGAACTACTGTGAGCTGAACTTGCAGAAATTTCTTTCCAGGACATCGAACGTTCAGGCTCATGATGGATGGCAAGAGATCCAGAACGCGCAGATCCCAATACAATTTCATCATTACCATCTCCGTCCGTATCTCCGACAGCTATTCCAGGGCCTAAATGAGAGAGCTTATTGGGCAGTAATGGCTGAAGGGCAAAATCATTAAAGAATGTCTCCTTATGAGATGCTGACTTAATCGATTTAACAGAAGCAAACATTGGCTCGGCGCCGGTTTTCTTTTTCTCTTCTTCTGGTAAGGAAGTTTCCTTGCTCTGCGAGACAACATAATGAGACCCAGCCGCAAGGTCCTTAAAAGACTGTTTAATTCCGCCTGGCCATTCTACTTCAAGACGATCGATTCTGTCATCATCCCCAATTCCAAAATGCATAACAGGACCATTACATGAAGCGTATCCTGTCATCGGATTCATGATCTTCGTCTGTTTACCTTTACCAGAATCTGCTCGTAAAACAGCGCCTATTCCATACCGGTTAGATTCGTTACCACGGAGAGAAATGGTGACCCTGTTCTTGGTACTATCATTGCGGAAGATCTGGACAGGCTCATCGAGACTCGCAACGACAAGGTCAAGGTCTCCGTCCCGGTCAAGGTCACCAGTCGACGCCGCGTAACTTGCTCCTAAATGGTCAAGGCCCCAGTCCTTGGAAACGTCCTTGAACTTTAAATGACCCAGATTTTGAAAGGCCTGGTTCGTATCTTTCTGTAGCCCTGTTTTTTTCCATAGTTGCCATTCTTCTGTTCCCTGAAGCATGGACTGGGAATATGGAATGAATTGCTCCTTACCATTCACTACAACTGGAAAATATTTATCCGGGTTACGGATATTTGCACTCATGCCGTTGGACACAAAAACATCAGTGAATCCATCATTATCGAAATCAGATAATTTCGCAGCCCATGACCAACCAGAAGCGGCAAGGCCACTGAGCCATGCACTTTCAAGGAAACGCGAGGTTCCACTATGAATAAAAAGCGCATTACGCATCATCTGACGCGGCGAAGAAGTGTCCATGAAGTTCTTGAATGCACTCATGTCTCCCATGGCAATTTTTGCTTTGTAATGCGAAGTCGCAGCCATGTCCAAAACAAAGAGATCTAATAGCCCATCATTATTAAGGTCAGCAATATCACTTCCCATTGAAAACCATGTCGTATGAGGAACTGCAGATTTTATAACATTGGTAAATGAACCATCCCCATTATTACGATAAAAGTAATCAGGGTCCTGGAAATCATTAGCGACATAGATGTCTATTAATCCATCACTATCGTAATCAAACCACGTTGCTGATAATCCGTAAGCCTGATCTTCGATCCCCGCTTCTTTCGTCACATCACGGAACTTACCGCTACCGTCATTCTCGAACAGTCGGTCAGGCCGACCAATGGTTCTGATCGTATACTTACCACCTGCCTTCTCATACATTTCATAATATCGTCTGAACTCAGGGCGGAGTACCGGTTTCTCATCAGCAGTGACGTAAGTTGCCTCCTTCGCCGTCGGTAAGCCCCCGGCACGAATGAGCCGGTTCGTTATGAGATAATAGTCCAGGTCACCGTCATTGTCATAATCTGCAAAGTGGGCAGAGAGGCTCGCGTCCTTCACATCTGTTCCGGAATCCTTGGCGGACTCCGTGAAAGCCCCTTTACCATCATTAATATAAAGCAGGTTAGGCGTGTCATAATTACAAACATAAATATCTAGGTCACCATCATTATCAACATCAACAAATTGCGAAGAGACGCTCCAATGTCCTTTAGCAGATACGCCTGACTCCGATGTGATATCCTCAAACTTAAGCTTACCTACCTGCTTATATAGGACACTTTCTCTTGGGCCCCCGGTACAATAGATATCATCCCAACCATCTCCATCAATGTCTCCAATAGAAATTCCCCCACACGCGTAACCAAGAATATAGAGACGACTCAGTGGGTGCTGATTATCGACCAAGTTAACAAAATCAATGCCAGAATCTTCAGCGGCTATTGGTTCAAAGAGTGCAGAACTTTTACTAAGATTCTTGGACGCTTCTTCGTGCAAATACAGTTCTTTCAGCTCTCCTGGCTGAAGGCTCACCTGCTGACTCGACTGGGAAGAGATGTCTAGACTATCCTTTGACCCACACGAATTGCAGAAGCAAGCAGCGCACAGTAGAACAAAAGCTGAGATATATTTTTGAGGTTTCCTCATACTTTTTGCCCGTTAACCGGAACCGATTGTTTGCAAAGGACTTATAATAGTGATTAGTGGGTATTAACGCAAATACCAAGTCATAGAAATAATCCTAAAATTTCAGTCCGAGTGTCTAAATTACCATTATCCATAGCGACTATTGTTTTCCTTTTATGGATTCCTTGTCCATTGATCGCCGAACAAATCACTCTCAGAGTCATGACGTTCAATATCTGGATAGGTGGAGCAGCAGGGAAACAACCTCTGAAACAAACGACAGAAGCAATCATCAAGGCAAGGGCTGACATTGTTGGAATGCAGGAAACGATGCATGGATCCTCAGACAGCAGCAAAATTATTGCAGAATCTCTTGGCTGGCATCATTTCGCTCAAGGAGGAAATACCTCAATCCTCAGCCGTTACCCGATCAAAGAAAAGACCCAAAGCCGATGGGGCGCCGCGATTGAGATTGATAAAGAAACACAAGTTTATTTCTTTAATGCCCATTTCAGGCCTTCTCCTTATCAACCTTACCAATTAAAGGAAATCCCATACGGCAATGCTCCATTCATAAAGACAGCCAAAGAAGCCATTCATTGGGCAATAAAGGCAAGAGGCGATCAGGTCGACAGGATGCTCAGTGAAGTCATCCCCTCAGTCAAAACCGGTTCTCCCGTATTTGTTACCGGAGACTTTAACGAACCCTCATTTCAGGATTGGACAATGGCCGCAGCGAAACAAAAAATCGTACCCTTGCCTGTCCAGTACCCAGCCACACTCAAGGTAGTCGAGGCCGGGCTCATTGACACTTTCCGCAAAGCACATCCGAACGAAGTCATGAATCGTGGTTATACCTGGACAAATACAACTGAGCCGAATGATCCGAAGGACTTTCATGACCGGATCGATTTTGTTTTTTGCACGGGCGCAAAAATAATTCAAAGCGAAGTGGTCGGTGAAAATAATAAAAATGCAGACATCGTCTTGAGCCCATGGCCATCAGATCACCGTGCCGTCGTTTCGACAGTCATTATAGAAAGGCCCGAGAAAAAGGATAAGCTAAAACCGAGCCAATAATTATTTGGCTGAGGCTTAAATATTTTACCTCTTTAAAGTCCTATTCCGGCAAAGCTATTAACCGGACCCGATAAAAGAGTCTACTCTCTCCAAGAGAAGTTGCACCCTCATCAATGAATGTCGATGACTCATCCTCAGCAACGATAGAATCATCAAGCTCTTCCCAGAAACCTTCAGCAAGATTCTCTCCTGCCAACGCAGTGCTTCGGTCCACCGCATAGAGTGCTCCTAGGACCGCGTTCCATGAAACACGAATCTCATCCTGATCATTATCGATCTCAAAACCTGTAATTCTTAGTGGGTCAGGTCCTGCAGGAGATGAAATTTTTAGGCTCACATCATCAATGTACATTAATTCACCTCCCACTGAATTCGATCCAACGTCTTGGAAACTCCAAATAGGTAGCATAGAGATTACTGGCTCCCCATCATTAGCAAGCTCAGGAATTTCACCTTTAGCTCTGACTTGAAACCATGTATCGACAGGAATATCACCGACCTTAGTGATTGCATGAGTTCTAGCTCCTTGAGTAATGCCATTCCAGCGCAGAATCATTCGGATCGTGTCATCAGGAGCCATTCCTCCTTCGGATGGACGATAATACCAAGCCGAATATTCATAAGCTTTACCTATCATTTCTGGAGTCACCTCAATCGCTTGTGGATTATCAGCAAGCGCTGGTGGAGACGGAGCCGCAAGCCTCGCCTCGCCCCATTGTTGACCAGCTAAAAGATTAAATTCACCAGCTCCTTCGCCAGTACGCACTGTCTCTGATGTATAATTGAAACGGGCATTGTCTCTCCAAGCTGTAAGATCACCTGATTCAAAGTCACCATTAATAACGAGCTCTTCACCTTTAAATGGAGCAACGACTGAACCATTAAGATTTATGATAACTTCAGGATTACTTTCGTCATCACTTTCAAGGGTAATAGTCGCCTCAAATAAACCAAGACTCACACCTGGGTCAAAAGTGAGATCTAAATTGACGCTCTCACTTGGACCAACTTTGAGAGGAAAAGTGTCATCAGCAAAACTAAAGTATTCTTTGTTTGGACCTAAGAATGCAGCACTACTAATGTTAAGATCCTTCGTCGAACCAGAGTTAATAATCTCTAGTTTCTTAGTGAATGGTCCCTCGCCTTGAGTCAGTTCACCATAATCGAGAAAAGCACTAACGGCCAAATTAGGGTCCTCATCAGGGGTAGTCACTTTGAGCTTAAAATTATCTATGTAAGCTGCGATTCCTGGCTCAGCATCGTTCGTCTTATCATAAAAACTGAGTATAGGAATTATGGTCTGAAGAGGATTACCCTCCGTGTCCACTTCTGCCAAAACTCCACTCATATTAAGGGTATGCCATTTATCAGCCTCAAGGCTGTCCCACTCCCATTTTTGATTTTTTGCTCCTTGATTGATACCATTCCAACGAATGATCATATTAAAACGGTCAGGACCATCAGCAGTATTAAAAGTCGTATCACTAGGGATGTAGAGATCTATCTGCATGTCGAATGATTCCTGTCCAGGGACCGTCTCTGCGGGAATGTCTAGGGATCCTGGCCACGGTGCTCTGACTTCTCCCCAGGGGCTCGTACCACTTGGATCTCCAATATTAATGGATCCTACATTGCCGCGCCCAGAATCTGCAGGGTCTGGAACGATCGTCAACTTGCCTGCGTTATTTCCGTCTCCTAATCCACGTATGTTATCAAAATTATCTTCGATTAATACAATCACACCTGCCTCTCCGACTTTGCCACTCAGATTAATTTGAACGTCATCATCATTGGAACTGATTTCAAGGATCGCCTCAAAGAGGCCAATTTCTCCATCAGGATCGAATTGAATTTCTAGGTCAACGCTTTCTCCAGATTCTAAGCTCAAGGGCAAATCCGCTGTCACTGAAAATGACTCCTGATTAGCACCTGAGATATTAAGGGCAGTCAATTCCAATGTTTCGTCTTCCCCATCATTCGTGATTGTTAGAGCCTTCGTGTAGGGTCCTTGGCCCTCTTCCAAATCACCAAAAGCAACAGTCGACTCAACTACAAGATTAGGATCATCAGGTTCCGGTGGTACAGACACCTCAAGGACAAAGTTGTCTAAATATGCCGCGACTCCAGGCTCAGCATTATTAGATCGATCATAGAAACTGAGAATTGGAATTATTGAAGTTGTTAACTCATTATTGTTGTCCTTCGCATTGATGGTTCCACTAAAAGTAAGAGTGTGCCAAGTGTCTGCTTCTAGTGAATCCCATTCCCATTTCTTGTTAGCTGCACCTTGATTAATTCCATTCCAGCGGATGATCATGTTGAAGCGGTCAGGAGCACCGTTTCCTTCGGGGTCAGTATCAAATGTTGTCTCACTCGGTATATAAAGATCAATCTTCATAGTGTAAGTGTCCTCCCCAGGAACAGTCTCAGTGGGCAGATCAATGGATCCTGGCCAAGGCGCTCTTAACTCTCCCCAAGGAGAGGTCCCAGAAGGATCTCCAATATTTACAGAACCCACATTACCGCGACCCGAATCTGTAGGATCTTCAATAGTAGTGGTTTTACCCGCATTATTTCCAGTGCCTAGACCATCAGTCGTATCAAAATCATCTTCAAGAATAATGATGTTTTGAGCATTCAAAAATGAGCAAAGGAAAAAGCTAATAATCAGAGAGAAGACTATTTTTTTCATGATAAGATTTAATGAGTTCTGAAATTAATCATTCTTAAGTGAACGCATGGTTAATGCCTTTTTTCTTTTAAAGAAAAAATCAAACTCATTATGATTTAAAGAGTCAGACTTAACGTCTGCGACGTCTAAGAAAAAGAAGAGAACCAAGGATTCCAAGGACCCCGACGCTAGGCTCAGGAATTGGAGTCGTGGTTACAGAGATACTGACGTTATCAATGTAAGCAGCGACACCAGGCGCTCCGTTATTTGATCTGTCATAGAAACTAAAGATAGGAATAATCGAAGTTGTTGGGTCACCATTGTTATCGTTCTCTTTGATCAATCCACTAAAACTCAATGTGTGCCAGGTATCAGCGGCAAGAGAGTCCCAGTTCCATTTTTTATTGGCAGCTCCCTGGTTAATTCCGTTCCAACGAAGAATCATGTTAATGCGGTCCGCGGCACCGTTCCCGGCGGCATCTGTGTCGAATGTTGTATCAGCTGGTATGTAAATGTCAGCCTGCATCGTAAAAGTATCTGTACCTGCAACTGCACCAGCAGGAAGATCAATGGATCCTGGCCATGGTGCTCTAACCTCACCCCAAGGTGAAGTTCCTAGAGGACCGCTACCATCTGCCTTGAGCTTTCCAATATCAACGGACCCAACATTTCCACGACCTGATCCGGTAGGATCAGCTATCGGTGTCGTCTTAGCTGCATTGTTGCCTGTACCGAGACCATTGGCTGCACCCGCACCAATATCATCCCAGTTATCTTCTAAGAGGGTAACAGCACCATGAGAAACGAAAGCGCTGAAGAGTAAAAAAAGTAGAATAGGTTTGAATGGGGTTTTCATTTAGAGGTGCAATATTTAGCACTCAGATCACTGATAATCAAGGCTAAATGACCAATTTAGATCTTTATTTAATCACGCCGTGCCGTGACATTATTCTGAATGCTTTGAGATTTTTCATCACGAAAATCATTGGCAATTTAGGATGATTTCAAAGTTTTTTAACTTCCCGGTGCTTATTTGGACCTAAATAACTGAAAATCTCCATTATTCTGCCCCATTAAGAGTTCCAAAGAACCATCTTCGTCAAGATCAGTTGCAACTAAACGCCTAGGGTCAGCCCTTGAAATAAATCCACTATCATCAGGCCACAGCTCATCGAACTGACCATTATTCTTCGATATCAAAATGACACCAAGGCCCGCATTCATTCGACCAGTTTCCCTCTGAGCAGCATTGAAGTTTTGAGCAATTATAACGTCATTCCGGCCATCCCCATTAGCGTCTGTCAATACAATGTCCATGACTGGTGCCATCTGAGAGAGTAAGGGCAAAGGCTCGGCAGTGAACTTTCCTTGACCATCATTGCGAAAAAGCATCGTGGAAAGAGTATTGGCTTCAAAACGTTTGGCTTCGTTAATCGCTTTGGGCGTGTAAATTTCACGAATTGTCTTACTTGCGAAGGCTGAATAAGTAGGGACTCTGTCAATCAGATGAGGCATGGCCGTGGTCGAGCAGCTACGGCCTCGGATAGGAAGTAGTTTCCCTTCCTTGTACTGAGCCTCAACGAGCTGCATTTTTCCAGAACCTCCAAAGTCAGAGGCGAAAATTGTCGCGGGCTTCTCTTCTGATGCGCTGTACTTGGTATTAGTTCCAAAGTTGCCCGCAATAATGTCATTGTCTCCGTCCTGGTCCACGTCACCAACTGCAATGCAGTTCCACCAACCAGTGAAATCATTGAGGCCCAAGCTATCCGTAATCTCATGAAAGCCATCTCTTTTGTTCTGGTAAACGCGGACCGGACCCCACTCAGTTGCCAGAATCAGGTCTGCCCGATTGTCACCATCGATGTCTGACCATTTCACATCAGTGACCATACCAGAAGAGCTGGCAGAGCATTGAGCCTTAGTAAATTGCCCCCCCTCATTGATCAGTAATACACTCTCGGGACCAGTCGGATAATTTCCAGGGACGAACCTGGAACCAACGAAAAGATCCAAGTCCCCGTCATCATCAAAATCATGAGCCGCGACCCTACTACCACTGAATTTTAAATCCGGTAAAATTTCTTTAGAGGCACGGGTCAATTGTCCAGAACCATTGTTAATGTAAAGCCGGTCCTGATAATGCTCATGGCCGGCTTCCTGACTGGCCCCGCCACTGACGACATAGAGGTCCTGATCACCATCATTATCAAAATCGAACCAAAGAGCATCGACGTCCTCATAAATTTGATCCGCCTTTAAAGCAGGGAATGAAACGCGTCCGAATTGGCCCTCCTCATTCTGTATAAATAAAGCACTTTGCCTGTCCCTGGCTCCGCCAATGAAGACATCCTTATCGCCGTCAGAATCCACGTCACCAATTGCAAGGGCCGGTCCGAACCTCGAAAGCCGGTTAGGCAATAAGGGTTGTGAAGTAAAATCATCGTAAAAATTCTCAGTATGAGTAAAATTAATCCCAAGAGCCTCATCGATTTGAGAAAATAATCGATTCTCAGAATTCGAAACTTTATCAAGAGATTCTATATTTCCTGTTCCGGACTCAGTGACCCTGTAATGCCAGCCAGATAGGAGACTTTCGAGGGTCTGATCGTGACCATTAGGCCACTTAATATTCAATGCTTTCGGTTGGACCGAAGAGGGCCAACCAAAATGAATGACTGGTTCGGCCCCACTCATGTAACCACGAGAACTAGTAAGAATGCGGCTCATGGATTCTCCGTTAGATAATTTCAAAGTGAGTCGGGATCCGATCCCAAAATGATTACTGGTCTTACCCCTTAGACTGATGAGCATGGAACCGGACTCGGAAAGATTAGTCTGCAAAGAATCATCCCCCAGATTCATATAAATGCCGACCGGGTCATTCATATTATTGACAACAACATCGAGGTCCCCATCACGGTCAAGGTCAGAGAGGATCGCTCCATGACTGACTGTTTCTTCGTTCAGTCCCCAGTCATCGCCTAACTTCTCAAACCTAAAATTACCGCGGTTACGAAAGGCCAAGTTCTTTTCTTTGAATCGAGGCGAATCGAGAAATATTTTCCTCAGCTCCTTCGCACTCGCTCCACTCGCACTGGCTTGATGCACCCTAATGGCTCGGTCTGAATCCTGAACATTACGCTCTATGCCGTTCGTGAAAAAAACATCCTCTAATCCGTCATTGTCCATATCACCAAAGATCGCAGCCCAGGTCCAGTCCGTACTCTCAATTCCAGCATGGAATGCCACGTCAATGAATTTCCCAGTCCCAGTATTCACATGCATCACATTGCGCATGTATTGACGAGGCTCAAGATTATCCAGGAACCATGCCGTGTCAGTCATTGATCCCATCATGGTCTTTTGCTTGAAGTGGGTCGTGGCCGACATGTCGGTACTGAGATAATCAAAGCGACCGTCATTGTTGATGTCGGCAAAATCACTGCCCATCGAATTCCATGACGTATAGGCTAGGGACTCTTCAGTAATTTCAGTAAATGTTGAGTCTCCATTATTGCGATAGAGGTGATCAGGGGTATGAAAGTCATTTGAAACATAGAGGTCAGGCCACCCATCATCATTATAGTCCCACCAGACCGCGGCAAGACCATGTTCCCTTGCAATATTAATGCCTGAGACGCGGGTAACGTCCATTAGCTTTGGCATACCATCTTTGCCTGAACCTTCATTTCTAAAGAGTCGATCATAGGTGCCCAGTTCACGGGGAAGCCCATCAATCATTTCGAACTGATCTGCCTGAGTCGGATGGGCCCGAGTAATACCACTATTGTCTTTCTTAGTCAGGACCTTTCCTTTGAACATTTCACTGATCTGCAAGAGTCGTGTCGCGGTACGGTAAAAATCTAGGTCCCCGTCCCTATCATAATCTGCAAAAGCAACCATCGTCGGTGCGCGGTAGGGATTTTTTGCTCCCCCCACAAAGCCCCCATTGAAAGTACCATTTCCCTGATTCATATAGATTTCGTCAGAATTTCCTTTATTGCATACGTACAGGTCAAGGTGCCCATCATTATTAATGTCCGCAAAAGCAGCACCTGATCCCCATGACTCCTTATCCTTAATCCCAGCCTCTTCTGTCACGTCTTCAAATTTCCAAGGAGCCGTTTGCCTGAAAAGTTTATTGGGTCCGTCCTGAGAAACTAGAAAAAGATCAGGCAATCCATTATTATCGAAATCTCCAATGCTCAGACCAGCACCACTTAGAAGATAGTTTTTAATATTCTCATCGTTGAGCTGATTACGAAAATCGACTCCTATCGATGGGCCATTTCGCCGATAGAATCTTGATCCGGCACTTTTCTTTGGACCAGAGATCGTTACATTTTTCCTCAACTTCTTCGCCTCTACCCAATCATCTATTTTCTTGAAAGGGACTCTTTTCCATTCCGTTTCGGCCTCAGAAACTGTCTTTTCTAGTGCCGGATCAGCCTTAGAAGCTCTCTGTTCTAGCCCCGATTCACCACCACATGAAACAAACATGAAAGGCAAAATAATACAGATGATCGGGTATGGTTTTATTTTTATATCCATTCCTAATGGCCATTTATAGCCCAATTTTGTAAACTTTTCTTCTAAGAAAATTAACCCTCCCCAGAAACCAAAAAAAGGATTATGGTATGCAAGAAAAGCTTTTTCAAAAAACCCTCAATTGCTCAAAGTAAAAAATGTCTATTCCCCGCATTTTAAAGTCCGCATTGACCGGACTCCTTACAATTAGTCCATTCTATTGCATTGCCCAAACCATCGTCATCAATGAGATCCATTACGATGAAAATGATAAGACTGTCCGAGCCGAATTCATTGAACTGTATAATGCAGGCGAAGAGACCGCCAATTTGTCCGGCTGGTATTTTTCCGAAGGAATCGATTATAACTTTCAGGAAGGGACTACTTTGGGGGCTGGGAATTATCTCATCATCGCAGAGGATCCTCAGACGATTGAATCCCAGTTCAAGGTCAGTGATGCTCTTGGACCATTCGGAAACGGAACCACTTTAAAGAATTCCGGTGAAAAGATTACACTACGTGATCCGGATGGAAATAAAGTAGACGAGGTGAATTATTCGCTTGGATTTCCATGGCCCATGGTTGGGGATGAAAGAGGATCCTCTTCGGCTAGTCCATCGATTGAACTCATTAATCCTGAACTGGACAATGATCTTGGAGGAAATTGGAGACCTTCCGGTTTTCCAGTCACAACTGCGACTGTCGCTGGGGGACCAAAAAAGTTCATCAGTTCGGGCGACACCTGGGAATACTTAGATAACGACAGTGACCTTACCGAATCTGACTGGGCCACGGACTCCTCCAACACTGATAATTGGAAGAGTGGACCGTCCCAGCTCGGTTACAATGAGGGTGATGAGGCGACACTTGTCGGGGACGGGGACGGGGACTTTAGTACTGCCCCTCGTGCTGTTACCACTTATTTCCGAACCACCATTGAAGTTTCTCAGGTCGAGGGATTCTCCGGAATGTTGTTCAAACTATTACGTGATGACGGGGCAGTCGTTTATGTGAACGGCGTAGAAGCTTTCAGGGACTCAATGCCTGAAGGGAAAATTGATGCTGAGACCCTAGCTAGTAGGAGTCAAGGAGGCTCCTCTGAAAGAACCTTCTATGATCACAGTGTTTCCCCGAGCCTTTTCAAAAATGGAACCAACGTGATCGGTGTAGAAGTTCACCAGAGAAGTACCGGTAGTAGTGACATGAGCTTCGATCTTGAGCTGATCGGAGAAGTCGGAGGGACCATTTCTAATGCAGCTCCTACTCCCGGTTCAAGGAACAGATCCTACTCCTTAAAGTCTCCTCCTCAATTAAGACAGGTCAAACATGGTCCCGTGGGAAGGGAACTGGAAAGAGATAAAACTATAAGATCAGGTGAAGAAGTCCTGATCAGCGTCAAGGCCACTGACCCTGAAGGTGTGGCTCAGGTTAGTTTGGAATACCAAATAGTGAAGCCTGGAGATTACATCGAATATGATGATCAACGGTACAATAGTGATTGGGTAGTTCTAGAAATGGTCGATGACGGGACACGAGGAGACGCTACTGCAGCGGACGACACTTTTTCAGTCATTGTACCAACTAGCGTTCAAAAGAACCGGCACTTGATCCGTTACAGAATTCTTGCTACTGACGTGAGTGGAGTCTCTATCAGAGGACCTTATGAAAATGATATGGGTCACAACTTTGCCTATTTCGTTTATGACGGCACTCCGGACTGGACTGGTTCGGCCCGCTCGAACGGCTCAAAGGTAACCTTTCCCGGCTCTCTCATGTCGAGCATTCCTACTTATTTTCTCCTGACTAAGGAATCCTCAGTGACCTCTTCCCAGTTCGGAGGATACGGAGGATCAGAATACAAATGGAAAGGAACACTCGTATATGACGGTAAGGTCTATGACCATATCCGGTACCGGCCCAGGGGCGGAGTTCACCGGTTCCAGTTCGGAAAAAATTTCTGGAAGTTTGATTTTAACCGAGGAAGACGATTTCAGGGCCGTGACAGGGCAGGTGAAAAGTATAAAACGAAGTGGGACAAATTAAACTTCTCATCAATCGTCCAACAAGTGAACTTTGGAAATAGAGGTGAGCAGGGCCTCTTTGAGAGTGTTGGATTCAAGTTATTCGAGCTGTGCGGAGTCGAGTCATGCAAGACCCATTACTTGCAGTTCTATGTGATTGATAATGCCAGTGCCTCAGGATCGAACCAATACAGCACGGATTATTATGGTCTGTTTCTCGCTATCGAACAGATGGACGGGCAGTTCTTGGACGAACATGACATGCCGGACGGGAACCTCTACAAGATTGAAGGGCACAGTGGATCTTCCAATAATCAGGGCCCGACACAGGTCACGAACAGGTCAGATGTATCATCTTTCATTAGCGGTTACCGAAACAAGAACCCCAGCGCAGACTGGTGGAGAGAGAACCTAGACGTAGAAAAATACCTAAGTTACCGCACGATCGTTGAAGGAATTCATCATTATGATATCGCCTACGGTAAGAATTACTTCTATTACCATAATCCTGAAACCGGAAAGTTCCAGGTACACCCTTGGGACCTGGACCTGACATGGGCCAATAATATGTACGGGAACGGTAATCATGATTTTAAAAACAAGGTCGCTAATAATTCCGCTTTCAGAACCGATTATAGGAACCGTGTTCGTGAAATCATGGACCTGATCTATAACGAGGATGAGGGCTACAAACTCATCGATGAAATGGTCCATGATGTCTGGTCCCCTGAAGGTCCAACCCTAGTCGATGCGGACCGCCGGTTATGGGACAATCATCCCCGATTAAATCACAAGGACCGTTACTATGACATTGCATCGACGCGTGACTTTGCCGGAATGATTCAGGTAGTAAAAAGATACATTGTTTCAAGGGGAAACTGGATGAGAAGTAGCCTTCTTTCAGACAGAAATTCGATTCCTCAGAAGCCAACAATGCGGTTCATCGGTAATGGAAACTTTGAGGCGAGTGATCTTCGCTTCTCCAGCAGTAATTACCGGAGCCAATCGAACACAGCATTTGCCGCAATGGAATGGCGTTTAGCTGAAGTTTATAATCCTACCGTAAATGGTTATGTGGAAAAAGATCCTTACATCTATGAAATCCAAAACCCTACCATTTCAGGGGAACTGAAAGATTTCGAATCTAATTATCAGTTCATTCCAACATCTGCTAGGGTTGGGCGCACTTACCGTGCACGGGTACGGCACAAAGATACCCAGGGCCGATGGAGTCACTGGTCAGATCCTGTCCAGTTCGAAGTCACGAGCCCAGAGACCGGTACCTATGTCGATTCGTTAAGGATCACAGAAATCCACTACCACCCTAACGAGGCAAATCTTGCCGAGCAGGGACAGGGATGGAGCACATCTGACTTTGAATATATTG
>SHBV01000049.1 GCA_004211885.1 Verrucomicrobiaceae bacterium | reverse complement strand
AAGGTGATAATAAGCGCTTGCTTGACCAGGTGAAAGTGTTCCGATGGTGGAATTCTGAAATTGACGACAATGAAAATTCTCCAAACCCTTCGAACATTGTTGCTTCTTTAACTTCAGATGATAATTCACCTCTTGTAGTTGAAAGGCAAATCGGGGACGGGCGAGTCTTAGCGGTTACAACTCCTCTAGATAATGATTGGAACAATTTTCCGGAAAATGGAGCTTCATTTCTTATTACTTCACAGGAGTTAGTTCGATACATGTCCAGAAATATAGCCTCAGAAGGTCTGCTGTCTGTAGCGGAACCAATTCTTTATCCGGTCGATGTGAGGGAGTATAGGCAACAAGCAAATTTGTTAAGGCCCGGCGAGGAAGTTCCAGAAAAGGTTGAAGCTTTGCCACAAAATAAGGATAACTTGAATGATCTAGAATGGACATTAGGCTATGAAAATACCGATCAAAAAGGAATTTATGAGATTCAATTCGAAAGGGCCGATGGAAGTGGGGTTCAATCATTAGCATTCGCTGCAAATCTTGACACCGAAGAAAGTAACCTTAGCCGTATAACTGCCTCAAGTATTCGCAGTGATCTAGGTGGAGCAAGTGTTGAATTTCTCCCATTTGGTAGTCCCGTGCTGGAACGGGAAGCAAATGTTGTTAGGAGTGAAATGTGGAAGGTTATTCTTATAATATTAGGGGTGTTGTTGATGGTAGAATTATTTTATGGTTGGTGGATTGGTGCCCGCAGATGATGAACAGTAAAAGAAAATACATTAACTTAATGAAGTTAAACAAAGCTACGGTGCTTTGCTTTTTTTGTGTGTTGAAATTTGTAATAATTTCAGGCCTCGCTCATGGGCAGATTCGCATAGGTCCTCCTGAAAAATCTGGTGAAGAGTTAGCAAATTCCCAATGGCTTGAGGGGGCGACCTTGAAGACTGACTCTGCAATTGATGAGCTAATGGCTCGAGCAGAGCAGTTTTCTAAGCAGGGCAGATATGATCTTGCAAGTAGCCTTTGGCAGACTGTAATAGACTCGAGTAATGATTTAGTATTCAGTAATGAAGAATGGGTTGAGAGGACCCTATCGCATCAATATGAATTGTACCGTTCAGTTTCAGGTGAAATTGAAAATGCTCTTTCGGCATTGCCCATGGAAGGGCTCAAAGGTTATAGAATTAATGCAGATGCCGAAGCAAAAGAAGTTCTATCATCGTACGTGGATGAAGATCGAGAAAAGGCTCTCGCTGAAGTAGTTCAAAGATATTTTTTAAGTTCTTTAGGAGACGACGCAGCCTTTGAGTTGGCCTGTTTGAAATTGGATCGGTATGAATTTCTTCCTGCAATTCGTTTACTGGAGAAGATCATTGATGATTATCCTGATTCTGATGTTAACAGGTCTGAAGTTGTTTTAAGGATAGCGGCTTTAAATGCTCGCGTTGGAGACGTTCAGAGATCGTTGAAATTGTTGTCTGAGCTCAAAAATGATAAGGATTCTCTTCTTTCCAAGGATTTGATCCGTTTGGTGGAGGAGGATATTGCTGAAGTTGATCGATCAGAAGGCAACAGAAATTTTTCCGAAAAAGTTTGGCCAATGATAATGGGAGATCCTTCGAGGTCAGGAGTGATGAGGGCTCCAGAAATTGTACCTAGCAAAAAAGGCGCTGCTGTGTGGATTCAGAATTATGACTTAACTGTGCCTGATGGGTGGCCCGAGTTGCGTACTGATAAACCTAAGACAGCCTTAGGTGATATGACTGATCCTTTTGCTAGAAGAAATCTTTTTGGTTCTTCCCAAAGCGGAAATGCAAAGCTTACGAATGATCAGATTTTATCTTCGTGGAAAAAATATGGTTGGACACCATCTGCTCAGCTGCTTTGTGATGCTGGATATGTATATTTTAAGAATGACAATCGATTAGTTTGTGCAAATGGCGAATCCGGTGAATTGGTATGGCTTGGTTTTAGGAATGAGTATCCTCAGCCTAATTTCACAAAAAATTATAGGTTTAGACGTCCTCCTAATGCTAATAATACGGAGAAAATACCAAGAGAGCTGAAAGAGGTTCAGTATTTTTCAGATCATGTCAATCAATCCATGTGCATTGTTGGTAATAAAATTATCACGATCCAAGGGATTCCTGTTGATTTTGTTGAGGAAGGAATAGCTAACGCTGAAGTTCCTGATCCTGCTGCAGGCAGGGCTGCCATAGTTAACCGTGGAGCAACGGGTCCGCCAAGGATGCGAAAGAATAGGCTAGTAGCTTACCATTCTAGAAATGGTAAATTGCAATGGATGAGATCAGCCGTTGAAGGCGGTGGAGATATGATTAAGAGTGGTTGCTTCATAGGGGCGCCAGTTCCCTATGCGAATTTACTATTAGTTCCAGTCCTTGAAGAGTCTGGTATTTATCTTACCGCACTGAACCCTGATAGTGGTGTCACTCAGTGGAGAACATTCCTTGGAGATGAGCCGGAACCTGGAGTAGCCTCGCATTCCCTTGTGATGGTTGCTGTGGATGGGGGAGAAGCATACATGGTGACTGGATCCGGATTAGTGTTTTCCCTTGATGCTATTTCAGGATCGCTGAACTGGGTAGTTCGCTATCCTAGAACAGCGAAGAATAATGCGGCAAGGATGCAGCAGTTGCAAAGGTTTGGAGGCTTTGCAAGAGGAATGAATGTTTATAATGAGTTTGATGGTTGGGGGGTAGACACAATTATCCCAGCATCTAATGCTTTAATAGTGGCTCCAAGTGATTTTAACCAGTTGATGGCATTTGATAGACGCACTGGTAAACTTTTATGGGAGTCAGCGCGGTCACCTGGAAATGCAGGGCAAGAGGGGGGCTATGTTTTGGGTGCGTTAGATGACAGTCTTTATGTTGCCGGGGCTGATGTCTTGAGGTGTTATAATGTTAATGGGGGTAAGATGTTGTGGGAAAAAACATTCCCGAGAGGTTATGGGCGAGGAGCTCTTACTGCAGATGGCATATACCTTCCTTCAGGTTTCGATAAGATCATTAGATTTCGGTTAGTCGATGGTGAACAAGAAGATGAATCAGGTGTCACTCTTACGAATAATCAACCCGTTGGAAATTTATTTTCAAATGGAAAGAGGCTTTATTCCCTTGGCTTGCGCCAAGTATGTTCGCTCGGCGAAGTAAATGTTGAATTGAAATCTAATTTAGAAAAAGAATTAGATGCTAACTTAGAGAACTGACTGCTTTTAGTATTAAAAGAAAACAACTGCAAATTAGTTATTAATAAAATAATGATAAGAAAAATAGAGTCGCGCAGTAAAGTGAAAGGGCGTCGTGCATTTTTAAAGGCTACAGCAGTAGGAACGGCTTCAACCTTAAGTTCAATAAGTAATGTGTCTGCAGTCAATGAGAAGACTGCCGATGAGCTCATTAATGAATCTGCTAGGAAGGCGATTGATAAAGGCCTTAGATTTCTTTCAGGCAGACAAATTCAAAGGGGTGCAGATAAGGGTGCTTTTGGAGCATCAGGATATGCAGGGAGTGTAGGAATATGTGGTCTCGGAGGCCTTGCTTTCATGAGTGAAGGTAGTACTCCTGGAGTCGGCCGCTTTGGAAAGCAAGTTGACCTTTGCACAGAATTTTTAATGAGGCACACTGGGCCAACTGGATACATTGCTAGAGGTTCGGGTGCAATTGGTAATATGTATGCTCACGGGTTTGCTATGCTTTGTATGTCTCAGGCTTACGGCATGTCACGGAAAAGGGAACTTGGTCAGAAACTTAGGTCAGCAGTCAAGTGTACTCTAGCAGCTCAAAATGACCAGGGAGGTTGGAGGTATCGCCCGGTAAAAAGTGATGCTGACCTTTCAGTTACAGTGTGCCAAATCATGGCCCTACGTGCAGCAAGGGATTCAGGTATTAATGTTCCGGACAGTGCTCGTGAAAAGTGTATTGATTATGTTAAAAAGAGTCAAACGGCAGACGGTAGCTTCCGGTACACAATGCGAGGTGGACATACTACTTTTGCCCTTACTGCAGCGGGATGTGTCTCTCTTTTTAGTGCTGGAATTTATGATGGCCAGCAGATTGAAAAAGGATTGAAGTACCTTAAGAGGCGTAAAGACAATGTTGAAAGACACTATTTTTACTATGGACACTATTATGCCGTTCAAGCGATGTGGCATGCTGGAGGCGAATGGTGGAACGATTGGTACCCCGGCATTAGAAATAAGTTAATAACCTCCCAAAGTGCTAATGGAGCTTGGGGTAATTCTTCCTATGGGCAAGAATTTGCAACAGCGATGGCATGCATCATCCTACAAATGCCCAACGATATGTTGCCTATCTTTGCTCGCTAATAATTATTTTTAAGGAACAATAAGTTGGAAATATTTTTACAGTGGATTGGTTTTGATCGAGACAGTATTCCTGATGGTGCTGAGGTGTCTTTTCATTTTGCTAACTTGCCTGAGTCTTGGGGTGTCTTTTTGTTTTCGGCAGTTGTTTTACTGATCGGATGGTTTGTCTTTACACTTTACCGCAAAGAGAATGATTCTTGCTCAATCTTTGTGAAGAGGGTCTTGGCTTTAATTAGAATGACGGTGTGTCTTTTTCTTTTATTTGTTTTTTTGGAACCGTCTTTGAGTTATACAAAATCTAGATCCTTGCGCCCCGTCATTGCCTTATTGCGCGATTCTTCAGAGTCGATGAACATAAAAGACAGGTACGTGGATGAGGCGTCAGCAAAGGCAGCGGCTTCAGTCATGGGGGTTACGGTTGAAGGGGTCAGGTCAGGTAAGCCGTCCAGGGTTGATGTTGTAAATAAAATACTGAATGAGGGTGATTCGGAATTGATTAATCAACTAAGTAATAAAGGGCGATTGCAGGTATTTGACTTCTCTGACAGAGTGATCGAGGTCGATGTACAGGAAAAGAAGAGTCCGAGTAAAAATGAGAGTGAAGAAACAGCTGTTCTGCTTAATGAAGAACAAATAGTTTTCCCTAACCTTGAGGCCAATGGGCCTGGCACTGATCTTTCAGGTGCAATTCGCGAAGCTCTTACTGAAAAATTGACTTCTGCTGTTATAGTTTTTACGGATGGGCAACATAATGCCTCTAGTCAAGTTGATGAAGTGGTTTCTTCTTCTAAGAAACGCAACGTTCCTATTTTTTTTATTGGTTTGGGCGATCCAGATAGGCCCCAGAACATAAGTGTTACAAATCTTTATGCGGATCCTCAAGTATGGAATAATGATCCATTTCAGATACAGGCAGTTCTTCGAGCGGAAGGAATAGGTGAGGAGTCTATTAGGGTTGACCTTGTGGAAACGGTTGAGTCGGATGACGGAGAGCTTATAGACAAGATATTAGAATCTAAAGATGTCGAATTGTCACCTAAAGATGATCAGATAAAGATAAATTTTTTGCACACTCCTAAGAGTGCTGGGGCTAAACGGTTCACGGTCCGATCAACTGTCCTTGAAGGAGAATCTAATAAGGAAGATAATCAGCCTCCTTCGCCAGTAAGAGTGCAGGTCCTTGACGATAACGCAAGGGTGCTAATGATTTCTGGAGGCCCTAGTTGGGAATATAGAGCATTAGCGCGCCTTCTTAACCGTGAAAAAATGATAAACCTTTCTTGTTGGCTTCAGAGTTTAGATGAGGGCCGCCTCCAGCAGGGTAATACTCCGATTGATCGGATGCCGTCGACTCGCGAAGAACTGTTTAAATATGATGTTGTTATAATGCTGGACCCGGATCCAAGGGAATTTGATGTTGATCTCATTTCCCTTTACAAGAAATTTGTTCGAGAACATTCGGGAGGATTGCTTTACATGCCTGGACCTGTTTTTGGTGGTAGATTTTTAACGGGCGCACAAACGTCAGAAATTTCAGGGCTTTTGCCTGTTAAATTAGGAGATGTTGGGAGCATGGAGGTTGATGGTTTGCTTTCTTCTAATGATCGTGAATGGCCCTTGGCTATTGTTGCAGCAAATACAGATCAGCCGATAATGCGATTTTATAATGATCCTCAAAAGACGTTGATGCAGTGGAAGAAACTGCCAGGAACTTATTGGAGTTTCCCTGCGCTTGAACCAAAGCCTGCGACTCGTGTTTTGATTGAGCATTCTGATCCAACTCTTCGAAGGAAAGAGGTGTCTCGTCCTTTATTGGTCACGGGCCAGTACGGTTCAGGCAGAACAACATATCTAGGATTTGACGGAACGTGGCGATGGCGCACCAAAGGGCTGGATGCTGAATTTTTCAAAAGATTTTGGATCCAAACGACTCGCTATTTGGTAGAGGGACGTTCATTAGCTGGTAAGCGTAGAGGTATGATAGAGACCGAGAAGTTTCGTTATCAGATAGGGGATCGAATTAAAATTATGGCTCGGCTCAAAGAGCAGAATTTTGAATGGTTAATTGCTGAAGAGGTCAAGGGGCAGATAATCTTTCCTGGTGAAGATCCTTCAGAAATTTCATTTGCTCCTTTAAATGGTCAACCTGGCGTTTATGAAGCGACGATAGTGGCTGCTAAAGAAGGTGCATACAGTGTTTTTGTAGAACTTCCTGAAGATGGTAGCGGCAAGGTGAAGATTGATTCAAATTTCGCAGTCACTTTACCGCTTAAAGAAATAAAAGATACTTGGTTAGATCGAAATAAATTAATGACTCTAGCTAAATTGTCTGGGACTTCCTATTTGAGTCCAGATAATTTACAGGATTTACCATCAATAATACCTGATATGACTAGAAAACTTGCTTTTGAAAGTCCTCCGTTACCCCTTTGGGATAACCGTATTTTGTTTATTATCCTTGTAGTTCTTTTAACCCTAGAATGGTCATTGCGTAAAAAGTATAAATTGTTATAGGAAGGACAAAATTATATAAATGGCACTCAAAAAATCTAGTTCAGTCCCTAAGCAGATTCGTGTAGCGATTGGCAGAATGCGCCGCGCTGTTCAGAGGCATTTTTTGGTTGATGGGCTAAAGAATGTTTTATTGGTAGTTTTAGTTTTAATAATTATCGATTTTACTTTGGATAGAACTTTTCGAATGGATGGACCTCAACGTTTGATTATGTTGATTCTTTCCGTTTCAATTATTGGCTATGCTGTTTACAGAAAGCTATTGGGTCCGCTCCTTTCCAGGTTAAGTGATGACGCTTTGATGATTGAATTAGAAGAGGCTGAAGGTGGTATGGATGAGGTGCTAATAAGTGCTTTAGAGTTTTCAAGGATGGGCATTGAAAGTAATGATAATGTTTCTATCAAGATGGTCGAGAACACTATCAATGAGGGTGCTGAAGCAGTTTCAAAAGTAACAATTGAATCCGCATTTAGACGTAAAAAAATGCGAGCGAACTCATTAGTTTTGATATTGATTCTTTTGTGTTTTGTGGGTGCAGGCGTTTCAGCATCCAGAAATCAGGTTTTGGATATTTGGTTTAAGCGCAATGTTTTGCTTTCTGATATTCCCTGGCCCAGTAATTATGTCTTGGAGTTATCAGGTTACAAAGATGGAAGGATTCGTGTTCCTCGTGGCGAAGACTGGTCTCTCGTCGTGTCAGTAAAAGAAAATTACAAGGAGTTGCCGAACAATGTTATTATTGAATACAGGTATGAAAAAGGGAAGAGGAAGAGTTCCGAATCAATGATCCCAAATTCATTAGGCAATGAGTTTAGATCCAATGCAATTGATGTTTCAGAGCCTTTAAGATTGAGAGTTCGTAGTAAGGAGTACGAAACGGAGTGGATTCCTATGGAATTGGTAGATAGACCGAAAATTGAAGATTTTTCAATTTTGGCCAGTTACCCAGAATATACAGGAATAGGTGAGCAGATTCTTTCCAGCGACGAGGGCCCATACAGCTTGTTGAATGGAACAAGCATTAAAATTAACGGCAAAGTAAATAAGTCTCTTCGGAGTGCATCAATTACTGTGGGAGGAGTTGAATATCCCTTGGAAGTTAAGGAAAGTAAATTTGCTGGAGTTCTTCCGAAGGAGCAGGTCATCAGTGGTGTATATGAGGTGAACGTCGAGGATTTAGAAGAAATGGGTTTTTCGGAGAATGGAGAGGTTATGGGTTTGGGGTTGAGAGAAAGGGCCACATTCAAAATTAGAATACAGAATGATCGAAAGCCAAAAGTAGTGGCTTCTGTTGAGGGAGTTAGCGGTCTAATTGTTCCTGAAGCGATGATTCCTTATGTTGGAATTATTGAGGATGATTACGCTGTTAAGGAAGTTAATATTAGATATTCGTGGAAGGAAGATCAGGGAGAAAGGGAAGAAGTCACAGATTCAATGGTTCCTGATGAGGTGATTAATCTTCTAGGAAAGAAGCAGATCCCATTAGACGGTCGCCTTGATCTTAGCGGGCTTGATATCCCATTAAATTCAAGGTTTAGCATGGTATTAGTGGCTAAGGACAATAATGAAGTTTCTGGCCCAAATATTGGAGAGTCGACTAAGATTCTTCTGAGAGTAGTTGGGGAGGCAGAATTGCGTACTGACTTGTTACGAAGGGAAAAAGAGCAGAGGCAAATTTTATTAGAGTTAGTGAAGAAACAAGATCTCTTGTTAACGGATACTGGAGCGTTGGCGGCAGAGTTGTTGGATGTAGATGTTTTAGGAAGATCTGAGAAAGAAAAGTTGGCGGGCTTGCAGAAGAGGCAGAAATTATTAAGTGTCAGTGTAAACAATATAGTTAAAAGGCTCGATGGGATGGTTAATGAAATAGTAAATAATCGACTCGAAGATGAAGATGGTATTTTGAAACAAAGGTTACGGCAAAAAGTGATTGTGCCTCTTGCCAACTTGGTCAATGAAGTTATTCCTGTTGCGGCATTAGAGCTTGATTCTTCTCGTAGAATGTTGGAAAAAGATTCAAGGAATGAATCGATGAGGAGTGCTAGTCAGTATCAAGTCACGGCGCTAGAAGTGATGAAGGAAGTTTTAGTACATATGGTAAGGAATGAGGGCTATCAGCAAGCCGTTAATTTGTTATATGAGATTCAGCGAGCTCAGGAGCGGATGAGTAAAATGACAGCTAAGGCGAAGGAAGAATCTCTTGGCAATGTAGTGCGGGAGAAGGAAGAGGGCAGTAATACTAATGAAGAACAAAAAGAGAGTGTTGATGATTTAAAAGAAGATGAAGCAAAGAAAGGTGATAATTAATTCAAAGGTGTTAAAATACTAATTAAATGAAAGAGCTAACATTATTTAGTTGTGTGACTTTATTACTCGCATTTGGGGCGAATTTAATTCAAGGGCAGGAATCCCCTCAAGTTGATTCATCTTTGGGTCTACAGGAAACAGAAGAAATTAAGAAGACTCCTCTAGGAGTAAGGCAACAAAGAATAAAGAGAATGATAGTTGAGTTGGAAAATCAATTCTCTGAACTTGCAAGAACTTTGCAAAAAGACAATCCCGAGCAGGCAGAGAAATTAGTGGATGCCTTTAAATCATCAAAGGAAATGCTATTGGAGAAACGAATGGATGAGATTACGGAGCTTCTAGATTTATCTAAATTAGACAGCGCGGGGGAGGAGCAGAAGAAGACGATTGATGATGTTAAAAGTTTAATAGAATTCTTATTAAAAGATGACGAAGAGGTGGACAGAATAAAGGAAGAAATAAAAAAACTTCAGGAATGGAAGGATGCTATTGATGGGTTAATTAAAGATGAGAATAAACTTAAGGAGGAAAGTGAAATTCATACAGATAAGGACCAGGCGCTTGAGGATTTGAATAAGCAAATTGGTCAACTTAAAGAATTAATTGACCGTCAAGATGAATTAAAGTCCGATACTGAAAAAGAATCGCTCAAAGGAATAGACGGCCTTGATGAGATTGCAGAAAAGCAACAAGAGCTACGTGGATTGACTGAGAGTCTACGTAATGAGCTTGAGGGAGATAAAAAGGATGGACCTCAGAGCAAGCAATCGAAAGGAAGCGAACAGGATTCGGATCAAGATGATTCTCCAGGAGCTGATCCTTTACGTGATGCTGAAGAGGATCAAAAATGGGCCGAGAAGAAACTTGAGGAAGGGAAGGGAAAATTGGCAGCTGAAGCTGAAAAAGAAGCCCTTGATAATTTAAATGAAGCATTGGAGCAACTTGAGAAGGAGAGGGACCGGATAAAGGGACTTGGTTCTGATGAGTTAGAAAAGTTGGCAAAAGATCAAAGCTCAACTGCTAATGATGCGGGTCAGTTATCAGAGAAGATGAAGGATTTAGGTGATTCTGATGAAGATGCAAGTGAGCAGCAGGACCCTTTGAAGGATGGGCAAAAGCGCGCCCAGGAAGCAGTAGAAAGCGCTCAATCTGAGATGGGGAAGGCATCGGAAAGCCTGGCTCAGGGGAGTCCTGGAGGCGCATCCAAAAATCAAGAGCAGGCCTTAGAGGATCTTGAGAAGGCTAAAGAGGAAGTAGAAAAGCAACTAGAAGAGTTGCAGCAGGACCAAAAAATGGAAGCGCTTGTTCAGTTAGAGCAGATGTTTATAGAAATGCTTGAGAGACAAGAAGAGGCGACAGCTAAGGTCCTTGTTTTAGATGAAAAAAGAAATAAACAAGATGGTAAATTGAGAAGAGCAGACAGAATAGAATTGCGATCAGTGGAGTTACTAGAAAGAGATCTTTCAGAAAAATCAAAGGAGGCCGAGGGGCTTCTTGTCGATGATGGAGCGAGTGTCGTAGTGCGTAATGTTGTTGAAGGAATGAAGAATGACCTCATTGCATTAGCTGATAGGGTCGATGCTAACGAGACAGGTTCTTTCGTTCAGCGTTCGCAGAAGGAGGTCGAGATGACATTAAAGGAATTGATTGATGCGGTAAAACTAGCTCAGCAAATGCAGGAACAGCAGGAACAACAGCAACAGCAGCAGGAACAGCAGCAGCAGGAACAGCAGCAGCAGGAACAACCGTTATTGCCGCCGAGTGCTGAATTAAAGCTTTTACGGCTCACTCAGTTAAGAATTAATCGAAGGACAATTGATTTTGATGGAGAAATACAAGGTTCTGACAAATTGAATGATGTTTTAATGAGGCAGGTACGGGACGCGACTCTGCTACAGAAGAAAATTACCGAATCTGCGAGGGAGCTTGCGGCTAGAGGGCAGCCGCCCTTGGAGGCTGAAATTGATTGATTCATAATTAATTAAGATAATCCAATGATGACGAAACCTTTTATTATATATCAATTATGCGCTGCTTTAATGCTGAGTGCCGGACTCTTTGCATCGCAGAAAGAATCTTCCGTAAAAGTTTTGGATCTTTTCAGTGAGTATCATTCTGAAAATGAAGAATTTTCTGTTGAGGCTCGGGATCAAATTGATAATTTTAAGAATCAAGAAAAAATCGAAACTGGCGCTCTGACTTCATTTTTGAGAGGCCTTTATCCTAGTTTTGGAGAAGCTTTAAGAGAGGCCGGTGATGATCCTGAAGAAGGGATTAAGGCATTGGAAATTATTTCGAAGAATAAGGATCCTTTTCTTGCGGCTGAGGGGTCCTATTTTTTGTCTAGAGTCCTTGTTTCAGAAGGTCTCTTTGAACAGGCCTTGCCTCATTTGAATAATGTCATTGGTAAGTGGAGCAAACAATCTCTTCGAGGAGGAGAGTCTTTATATTATCAAGGAGTCTGCTATTCAAATATGCTGCAGAGAACTGCAGCTTCTGATGCTTTGAACGAGTTTATTGAAGGCTATCCGGATTCATCGCCTCGACTCATTGGTGCAGCTATGGATTTGATAGCATCTCTTGAGCGAGTGCACCGAGGCAGCATAGATGATGTGGCCGGCCACATGGAGTTTTCTCGGCGTAAATTAGATTTAACTGAAGTAGGTGAAGGGACTCAGGTAGCTCAAAGTAAGATAGTAGCAATGCTTGATGAGTTGATTGAAATGGCTGAGGAGCAGGAAAAGCCCCCGCCACCTAATCCTAATGATTCAGAGAGTCAGGCACAAGGTCAGGGAGGGAATCCATCGGGTAAACCAGGCAATGGTCAAAACAATAGTAAGCAAGGCAACCCCAATGCGCAGAAAGCTCCGCGTGTAGTTCGACGTGTGAGAGGAGCCGCTGAAAGTGCTTGGGATGACTTGCGTAAACGGGACCGGGGAACTGATGCTCTTGGTGCTTTAAAGTCAAAGTATCCAGCAAGGTATAGGCTTTTGGTGGATCAATATTATCGTTCAGTTCAAGGTGAGGATAAGGATAAAAGTGAATAAGTTAAGTTTGCCTTATGTGTTGATGATGCGTCTATCTTTGGCTTGGCTGATTATTACTTTTGTTTTAGTCGCGTTTTCTTATGCTGGGGAAAAGTCTCGTGTCATCACGCTCGAGGGTGAGATCATTGAAGGGGAAATTGAGTCGATTACTGCAAATGGGTTAGTTAATATAAAAGATCAAGATCTCACTTTGGATGGGTTGAGAAGTATAATACCTGGAGAACGCTCTGAAACTACTGATCTTTCAGAAGGAAAAGTTATTCTTATTTGTGGTAGTGAGTTTTCAGCCTCTGGCATTAGTTTGCTAGACGAGGAAGTTGTTTTTAAATCTCCTGGAATTGGTAAAGTCGAGTTACCAATCGATGCTGTTAGAGCTTTTCGTTTTGGGAAATTGAAAAGAGGATCTCGTTTCCAGAAAGGTCTTCTGAGATGGGAAGCGGCTAAGGAGGTTGACAGTATTTTTGTCAGCGGTGGAGCCGAGTTGCAGGAAGTTGATGGATTGATTGAGCAAATAGATGCCAATTTTCTAGTCTTTGATCGTGATCAAAAATTACAAACGGT
The DNA here is from genome assembly GCA_004211885.1 of Verrucomicrobiaceae bacterium. Classification (GTDB taxonomy): domain Bacteria; phylum Verrucomicrobiota; class Verrucomicrobiia; order Verrucomicrobiales; family DEV007; genus EC70. The sequence goes on along the minus strand of SHBV01000049.1, from coordinate 11,064 downwards.
ACCATTGCCTCGAGCTTATGGAGCGGTTCTTGCTTCGCCTTTGTTAAAGGAAGATGAGAGACCATCTTGCGTATTGTCTTTGGTCGGGGGCACTCGAGTCAAAGCTGATATAGTAAGTTATGATGGTAAAATGGTTGAGATTACTATTGTTGAAAACGTTAAGATGAATGTTCCTTGGGAGTTGGTGAAGCGTATCGGCTTGAAGTCTGCAAGGTTAGAATACTTATCGGATCTTGATGTTATAAAAGAAGAGGTTCGTCCAATCATCACCTTTCGACGGGCTTGGCAAAGGGACCTCACTGTGACAGGGTTGCCAATAAAAATTAAAGATCAAATTTATGACAGAGGTTTGGGTTTTTCATCAGGCACTTACGTCACTTTCCCGAATGAAGGTCCTTACGATTTATTTATTGCTGAAATCGGTATTGATGATGATGCTTTGGGTAGAGGTGACTGTGAGTTTGTTGTCCGGGGTGGGACTCAGGAACTATTCCGGAAAAGGGTCCGTGGTGGTGAGTCTGCGTTGCTCATCAAAGTTGATATTACCGGGCATAATCAAGTGACATTAGAGGTTGATCCAGGAAAGGACCTAGATATTGCAGATCATGCTGATTGGGCTGATGCTTGCTTTCTGCAAACATCTAAGTGAACGTGTGAATATGCCTTTTTTGGTTTTCGTGTTAAAAAAATATGCGTAAGGAATTAGATTTTATTTATCAACGACTGACCAAGACAGTGATTGGGTCAGAGGAACCTGCTTTTTTGATGATAGTGGGACTCCTCTCTGATGGACATATGTTAATCCAAGGTGCTCCGGGTATAGGAAAGACTACCCTTGCAGAAACTTTAGCCAAATCCATTGATGGGAGTTTTAGTAGAGTGCAATTCACTCCTGATTTATTATCTTCAGATCTGCTGGGATATTCTATTTACCATCAAGGAAAAGAGGTTTTTGAATTTGTACCTGGTCCAGTGTTTAGCAATGTCTTATTAGCGGATGAAATTAATCGGACTAGTCCGCGTATACAGAGTGCATTATTAGAATGCATGAATGAGAGGCAGGTATCCATTGATGGCATTACGCGGCCCTTGTCACCGCCATTCATGGTCATTGCTACTCAGAACAGTATCCATTCTACTGGGACCTTTGCTTTGCCTGAACCACAACTTGACCGATTTTTAATCTCAGTAAATATGACTCTCCCTGACCGTCAGACTCAGTCTAAGATTTTGATGCTCCATGCAGGAAAAAATGAATCTAATGACGAGGATGCGGAATTAATTGATGTTGACGAGCTTATTAGGCTTCAGTCTGAAGTCAAAGCTATCCCTGTCAGTGAAGAAATATGTCAATACATTACAGATCTGTGTGAGGCTGCTAGACGGCAACGTGGAATGCTTCATAGCATTAGCGCTAGGGCAGCGATTGCATTAATGAGAGCCTCTCAGGCAGTCGCTTATTTGGAAGGAAATCCTGCCGTATTTCCAGAAGATGTGAAGCGTATTGTGGGGCCGGTATTCTCTCATCGCCTTGCCTTGGGCGATGATTTTGATGGGGGTGTGAATAGTTCTTTTGGTTTAATAGAGGAAATTCTTAAGGAAACTAAGGTTCCCTGAAGTTTATTTAATTTCATCTTCCAATCGTTCGCTTAACCATTGTTTCATCATGCTTTGATAATTTAGAAATCTTGATCTCGCTATGCGTTTGATACGAGCAAGCATTCGAGGGTCAAATCTCAGAGTTATTGTGGTAGACTCACGCGAATCGGGCTGATGAATTGATGAGTTCATTAGGCGAGCATCAAGCTGATGTTCGCTCCAATATTTGGCTTCTTCATCCTCATCATCGAAGAGAGGAATCTCTTTCCATTCGCTTATAATGTTCATCGTGTATTTATACTGCTTGGGCTTTTAATCTTTCGTATAATCCTTCTTCTTCTACGGTCATTTCACGCGAGATAATGACCCTATAAAGTTTCCCATTAGTCCAGAATAAGCTAAAAATCGCTCGGTTACTAATTGATCTTCCTAAGCAAAAGAAACGCGTGTTATTCTCAGCATATTCACCATCCGGTAATAATCTAACTGCAAATGGGTCTTCGAAGGACTCTTCGATTTCCTTTTGTTTTTTTATTTCACTCAAGTCACAACTTGTGTCTAACCAGTCAAATTCCATGGTGCTTTACTTACAGTGGATTCGTGTAAAATTAATGATTTGGTAGTTAAATCAACTTTTCACAAGGAATAGCTTGCACCATGCTTGGCTACAAGCAACGCCTTAACTTTTATTATTATGATTTTTATAGGAATAGATAGTGGAACACAGAGCACTAAAGCGCTGGCATTGGACGCAGAAACCGGTGAAATATTAGCTTCTTCACAGGAAGCATACGATATAATCGGAGGTTTACCTAATGGACACCTTGAGCAGAATCCAAGCGATTGGATTGATGCGGTGAGAAATGTTATAGGTTCTTGCGTTGAGTCTTTGGGCGAACGCAAACAAGAGATTAGAGGCATCGGAGTGAGTGGACAGCAGCATGGGTTAGTTGTCCTTGACGAGAATGACGATGTGATAAGGCCAGCGAAGTTGTGGTGCGATACTTCTACAGTTGATCAGTGCCAACAATTCGCTCGAGATTTTGGTGGCGATTCTGGGTTAATTAATCTTTCAGGGAACACAGTTCTTCCTGGATATACTGTCCCAAAAATTCTCTGGATGAAGCAAAATGAGGAAGAGAATTTTGCTAAAATAAAAACCATCTTATTGCCTCATGATTATATTAATTTCTGGCTGACAGGAATTAAACGCATGGAATATGGAGACGCATCAGGGACAGGAATTCTTGATGTGCGTAAAAGAGAATGGTGCGATGAAATAATTGAGTATGTGGATCCGTCCCTACGAGAAATGTTGCCGGCATTAGGGTCTTCTTTAGAGCCGCATGGCGCTCTCCGATCAACATTGGTTGATGAGTGGGGCCTCTCGGACGAGGTTCTTGTCAGTTCTGGAGGTGGTGATAATATGATGGGAGCTATTGGAACAGGTAATGTTAAGTCTGGAATTATTACTGCAAGCTTTGGGACGTCCGGAACCCTTTATGGATTCAGTGATAATCCTGCCGTAGATTCGGGCGGTGAAGTGGCGGCTTTTTGTGATAGTACTGATAATTGGTTGCCATTAGTTTGTACAATGAATGTGACCGTCGTTACGGAGCAGGTGCGCGAGCTTTTCAGTTTGGATATTGAGTCCCTTGAGGAATTAGTTTCTTCTACTCAGCCTGGGGCAGGGGGGCTCTGTTTTTTGCCATATTTAAATGGTGAGAGAACTCCTAATCTTCCGAATGGAACGGGTGTTTTACATGGAATGCGTATTGATAACTTAACGCCTGCAAATATGGCTCGAGCGGCGATGGAGGGCGCAACGCTTGGACTTGCATATGGGCTCAACCGTTTCCGTGGCATGGGTCTGGAACCTTCCGAGATTCGTCTGACAGGAGGTGGTAGTAATAGTGCACAATGGCGTCAAATTGCAGCTGATGTGTTTAACGTGCCAGTTGTTCCTTTGGATACTGCTGAAGGAGCAGGACTAGGTTCAGCTATACAGGCGATCAGGTGCTGTGGTAACGAGGGTTCCGATTATGCAGAGTTATGTGATAAATATGTCGAATTGGATGAATCAAAGAGGAGTGTTCCAAATTCTAATAATGTTTCTATTTATGAAGAGTTATTAGAAAAATTAAGCAAACTGACTAAGGACTTGAGTGAGGCTGGGCACCTATAGGTTGTGAAAGCAAAATTATTTGGTTGGATCATAGCCGCTTTTATCAAGTTGATTGGACTGACTTTGCGGTGGCAATTTGAGGATCGATCTGGGCTATCTTCGAAGCCTGACACTGGATCATTGATTTGGGTGTTTTGGCATAATAGGGTATTTTCCATGCCGCTAGTTTATCGACGCTATCTTAGCTTTAGGAGTGGAGCAGTTCTTACAAGTCCAAGCAAGGATGGCGAAATTATAGTGGAAGTAATGAAGAGGTTTGGAGTTGAGGCTGTTCGCGGGTCAAGTAACCGGAGTTCAGTGAATGCTTTGAGAAGGCTAGTAAAATACTTGGAAGTGAATAATGGATCAGATGTCGCGATTACACCTGATGGGCCTCGAGGGCCGGCACATGTTCTGCAGCCTGGAGTTATTAAACTTGCTCAGATTACAGGCTTTCCTATTTTACCTATTACTGTCCGCTACGGTAGGTCCATTTCACTAAAGACTTGGGATAAATTTGAGATACCTTTTCCTTTTTCTAAGGTGAAGGTATTGTTCAATCCTTTCCATGACATTAAAAATACTTCTGACAAACAAGAATTTGAAGCTATGAGGGTTAGTCTTGAAGAAGAGCTCAAAACTTTACCTTGATAGTCTATATGATAGAACAATTTAGCTGAAGATAATGAAAATAATTAATGGTAAATCCATATCTGAAAAGGTCCTTGAGGAATGTCGTGTAGATGTAGAAGAACTCAAAGAACAAGGATTGAGACCTGGTCTTGCGGTGGTCCTAGTTGGCAATGATCCGGCATCAAAGGCTTACGTTGGAAGTAAGGCAAAAACATGCATGAAATTAGGGCTACATTCTTTGAAAATTGAACTGCCAGAATCTACGAGCCAAGATGAACTGCTTAAGGTCATAGATCAGCTCAATAATGATTCAGAGATTCATGGGATCCTTGTCCAATCTCCTCCACCTAAACATATAGATGAATCGACTGTGGTTTTGGCCATTGATCCGGCCAAAGACGTTGATGGATTTCATCCTGAAAACGTTGCTAAACTTGCTCTTGAGGATCCGAGTGGATTTGTACCATGCACTCCATTAGGGTGTCAGAGGTTGCTTGCAGAGCATTCAATTGATACTAACGGAGCCAATGTAGTGATAGTGGGAAGAAGCATGATCGTTGGGAAGCCTTTGGCCTTATTGCTGATGGGCAAAGGGCCTGTAGGGAATGCGACAGTGACAGTTGCTCATTCTAGGACCAAGGGTCTAGAGAAAATCTGTAAAGAGGCCGACATTTTAATAGCTGCTGTTGGTAGGCCTAAGTTTCTTGGCAGTGAGCATGTGAAGGAAGGGGCGGTCGTTATTGATGTTGGAATAAATAGAGTCGATGACAGTTCATCAAGTAGAGGGTACCGTCTAGTGGGTGATGTTGACTTTGAGAGTGTAGCTGAAATCTGTAGTTTCATCACCCCAGTTCCTGGCGGAGTTGGCCCCATGACTATTGCAATGCTCATTTCTAATACAATTAAGGCCTGTCGTAATTCTTTGAGTAATTAGGTCTTTATGATTTTGCTGGGTTTAGCCTAAACTAAATCTTAAAACGAATCGAATGTCTGTTGTAGCAATTGTTCTTGATGAAGCGAACATCGATGAGATGAGAGGTTGGTCAGCCTCAATTGCTCAGTCCCTTGGTGAGGGGTTGAAAATTTTTTGCGTTCAAAATAATGATAATTCTTTTGAAACTCCTCCTAATGTTCCATTAAATTCTGAAGGAGATTTGCAAGGTGTCAGTTGCATTGTCAGTGTTGAGGAGATTGAGGAACGGTTGATGAATGAGCTGAGGTCAAGTCCTTCAAGATTACTGCTCATTGATCATCCGGCAGCTAGGAGAGGACGAAGGGCCGATCTGGTAAAAAGAATATTAAGCTTAGGGTTTTGCGATAGCATTGTTCTTAGGTTTCCCTCTGATGGGGGTTTAGGTGGTGGTAAAACTTTATTACCAACTTCTGGTGGGAGGCACTCCCTCAAAGCTCTTAAGTTTGCCGAGGAGTTGGCTCATGGTGATGATGATGGGAAATTAGTTCCATTGTTTGTCGAGCAGAACATGCACGAATTGTCTAAGGAAGTTGGAGAAAAAAGGTTGGATGATATTCTGCTTAAAAGTGGATGTGTTCAGGAGTCAGGTAAGATTGATCCTATAGTAGTTGTTGGGAATGACCTGAGCGCATCTATACATTCGGTAGCTTCTGAGGGGAGGTATGATCTGGTATTGCTTGGAGCCTCAGATTCTGGAATTTTACAACGTGCATTTTTTGGTACTTTGCCTGACAGGTTGCTCAAAGAAGACGGAAACGTTGCGGTTGGAATCTTTTATGAAGCCTCTCGTCTGAGTGAAAAGTTAAGAGTCAGTGTTAAAAATTATTTTAATGTTAGGGTTCCTCAACTGAATAGAAAGTCACGAGTCGAACTTTTTGAGAGTATTGAAAGTAATGCGAAATGGAGTTTTGATTTTGTTGCTTTGATTTGTTTTTCTACTGCTTTGGCTTCGCTTGGGCTTATGCTTGACAGTTCCCCGGTAATTATTGGGGCAATGCTAGTGGCTCCATTAATGACTCCTATACTCGGTGCAGGACTTTCTCTTGTTCAGGGAAATAAAACATTAATGATAGATTGTCTTAAGTCAGTTCTTTTCGGTTATTTTTGTGCGCTATTGATAGGGGTTTTTCTTGGGTTTTTTGGAATTTTATATGGAGCCACAGACCAAATTCTCAGAAGAACAAATCCTGACATTCCTGATCTTTTGATAGCATTTTTATCTGGCATGGCGGCAGCTTATTGTTTTTCAAGACCCAAGTTAGTTTCCGCATTGGCAGGTGTTGCTATAGCTGCTGCATTAGTTCCTCCCATTGCTACTACAGGCATAGGTATTGCTCTTGGTGAGCCTCAAATCGTTAGCGGGGCAACCTCGTTATTTGCGACAAATGTCGTTTTTATCATTCTTGGAGCTTCTATTACTTTTGTGTCTGTGGGGGTCCGAGGTAATTCTGAAGGAAGGAGCGGAAAGATCTGGGTCAATAGGGTTATGCTCGCATTGATTGTCATTGGGGCCATACTTGTTGTTCCTCTCGGCGCCACATTGATAGAAAAATTATCCAGTAAGATTCCACGTCATAGTGAAATTTCACCAAGCCAAGAAAAAGGTTAATGGTTCGATCCGCCTCCGATTCCAAAAATAATGGATTAACTTTGTCTGAAAGGATGGTTTCTTTTTTTGGCCCAGATGGAATCCTTTCAATGTCTGGAGGTTTTGAGTTTCGTCCACAGCAACAAGATATGGCAAGGCTCGTTTCGGAAGCTCTGTCTTCATCTTCTTCCTTAATAGTTGAGGCTGGGACCGGAGTTGGTAAGTCGTTGGCTTATCTTGCTCCGGCAGTAAATTTTGCTTTGGAGAATGATCGTAAAGCAGTGATATCAACTCATACGATTAACCTCCAAGAGCAACTCGTGGATAAGGATTTGCCCCTCTTAGGAAAAATGCTTGAAAATGGATTCAGTGTAGTTTTGATGAAGGGTAGAGGAAACTACCTTTGTCCCAGGAGGTTGAAAATAGCCTTATCTAATGGTTCTGATCTTTTTGATATTGATGACTTAGATGAACTTGATGCGGTTAGAGATTGGGCTGAAGAGACAGATGATGGGACCCTAAGTGACATGGATTTTGAACCGTCCATGAGGGTCTGGTCTCAGGTGTGCAGTGAGAGTCATTTATGTACCCCGAGGACCTGCGGGCATGACAGTTATTGTTTTTATCAAATGGCAAGGAAGCAAGCAGCGACGGCGGATGTAGTTGTCATTAATCATACTCTACTCTTTACCATGATGGGAGCGAATGAAGGATCGGATGAGACTGGAGAGGGGTTCATTTTTCCTGAGGATTTTCTTATCATTGATGAAGCGCACACATTGGAAAATGTTGCGGCAAAGCAGTTGGGGTTAAGAGTGTCTAAGGCTGGAATTCGATTCGATCTTAATCGATTATTTGATGTTAAAAGGAAGAGGGGAATGTTCCAGGCGATAAGGTATGCTGAAGGCGTTCAATGTGTTACTGCCATGAATGATGCTTTATCTGATTTCTTTAGTTTGGTTGAATCATCGTGCGAATTTAGTTCTTGGGGAAATGAGTGCAGGGTCTCGAGTCGTGGGATCGTTGAGGATACCCTTTCTGAATATTTCCTTGAAGTTGAAAAGAATATTTCTATTGCTTCAGAAAAGGTGACTAACGATTCTAATCGTAACGAGATACTTGATTTAGGAAGAAGAATCAAGGGGTGGCGTATTTCAATAAATGAATTTCTAGAGCAATCTCTAGAGGGTCATGTTTATTGGGTAGAGAGGTCCAAGGGATCAGGGGATAATATTGTATTGAACAGCGCCCCGAGTGATGTGTCAGATGAATTGAATGATCTTTTTTTTAACAAACAGAACGCCTGCGTATTAACTAGTGCAACTTTATCTGTAGGTGAAAACAAGGAGCCGATGGGCTACTTTAAAAATAGGGTCGGGGCAGAGTCTGTTAACTCTGTTAAGATCGGAAGCCCTTTTGATTATGAAAAACAGATGAGAGTCTATTTAGTAAAAAGCATTCAGGACCCAAGATCTGATGGTTATGAGGCTGACTTGACTCGATGGATTGAACATTTTGTTGAGAAGTCCAAGGGGCGAGCATTTGTCCTGTTTACGAGTTACAAATTAATGAATTCCGTTGCCTTCAAAATAGATGATAAAATTAAGAATATGGGATACAAGCTGTTAGTTCAGGGGAAAAGAATGCCGAGAAACAAGTTACTGAATGCTTTTCGGCAAGACCCGTCGAGCGTATTATTTGGGACTGATAGTTTTTGGGCAGGAGTCGATGTGCCGGGAGACGCACTTTCCAATGTAATCGTTACGAGGCTACCCTTTGCTGTTCCTGATCATCCTCTGACGGCATCCAGGTTAGAGGCAATTGAAGAAAATGGAGGAAATCCCTTTTTAGAATATACTGTGCCTGAGGCTATATTAAAATTGCGACAAGGAGTTGGTAGATTAATTCGTTCTTCTTCAGATGAGGGAATAGTAGTTGTCTTGGATAACAGGATACTTCTGAAACAATACGGCAAAGCATTTATTAGGGCGTTGCCGAACGCACCTATTGAGGTAGTTGAAGATTAAGTCACTGATTACATTTCATTTGCAGCTTTGAGAATCTTCTTGAAATCATTCACTTCCCATTGGCCTGGCACGCTAGCGGATTGGAGAGCAGCATAATTCAGGACAGATCCGCTCTGAGCAGCTAATAAACGTGACGCCATGCCCAAACGTCCCATTCCCATGACTGAGAGGTGATGAGAGTCGAACAAATCAAATAGAGTCATAAGGCTTATGATGTCCTTGAAGCTATTTGTGGTAGTAGCAATCTTCACAACGTCAGCTCCTCTTTCATAGCCTTCGCTTACTTTATTTTGGAGGTGTTTTTTTTCTGGCGTTCCAATAAAATCATGAAAGGAAAGGAGAGTTAATAATCCTTCTGACTTGGCTAGCTCCAGAATACTTTTCATGTGTTCAGCCTGATCGATCTCAATGTCTAGAGCCGATGCATATTGAATGAGCGGAGTAATCACGCTTTGTCTTTTTATGGAGTCCCTGAACTCTTCTGGCCCTCCTTCGTCAGGATGCCTGCAGGTGAGAAGTATGGGGGCATTGATTTTTGATATCTTTTGTTTGAGGTCAGGGACTGACATCAGTAGATCAATTCGTATTTCAATGACGTTACATTGATCTAATTTTTTGGTCGATGATATCTTTTCCAAGGAATGTTCGTCTACTATAGGAATAACAATGTTTGCCTGCTCTAAGAAAATTGACTTTTTCATGATTTAAGAGTTTTGTTTTTCTTACCTAAGAAGGTACCTGCATAATTGTTTGTTAATTAACTCCACAAATAGATAAAGCATCAATGCTTGGGCGAAAACAGGAAATTAATCTTAAGCTCAATCAAATCACTGACGGTTTGGTGCTTTTCGTTGCTTTCTGGATTTCTCACAAGTTGCGGTATGATAATTATGGTGGCATTTGGGATGAAAGTGTAAAGATTCCAGCATTTAAAGACTTCATTTGGCTCTTGGCGATTGTCGTGCCTTTCACTCCATTGGTTTTAGAGCTGACTGGTTATTACAACCATCCATTACAAAAAACGATTTTTCTTTCTCTGAAGCAATACGCCAAAACACTCATCATCATTGGAGTGTTGGTTGGCGGATTCATTGTCTTTAATCGGGTAGGAGATGTGAGTCGTGGATTTTTAATTTTATTGACCCTCTGTGGTGGGGGTTTGCTTTTAACTAAAGAGTATTTTCTTAAACGAGTCATTCGGCGTCAGGTTAAATTAGGGAATTGGGAAGAAGAAGTGATTTTAGTGGGTGATGTTGAAGAGATGAAGCGTTTTGAGGAAGATATCGTTTCTGATCTTTCTTTCGGTTTAAAAGTTGTTAAAAAAATCAATTTGGAGAATTCAGGTTCAGAGGAATTGGTTCAAGCTTTGCATGAATATTCAGTGAAGAGAGTTTTCTTTGCTGCCAAACATGTAAGTTTTGGCAAAGTTCAAAGAGCAGTGAATGAGTGCGAGGTTGAAGGGGTCGAAGTTTGGCTGTCCACTGATTTTATTGAAACGACAATAGCAAGGCCCAGCTTAGATGCATTCGGCGGAAGTCTAATGATGGTCTTTCGAAGTGCTCCTGAGGCTACCTGGGCAATGCTCATTAAGGGAGTCATTGATAGAGTCCTAGCTCTTGTTCTAATAATAGCCACTTTCCCTTTATGGATTTTGGCAATGGTAGGTATTAAAATTTCTTCACCTGGCCCGGTCCTATTCAAACAAGAACGTGGAGGGAGGAACGGAAAACCTTTTAGGATGTATAAGTTTAGGACGATGGTGGCTGAAGCAGAGGAAAAGAAGGGCGAGTTAATCGAGATGAATGAAATGAGCGGCCCAGTATTTAAAATTCATAATGATCCACGAGTCTTTTCTTTCGGAGGCTTTCTTCGCAAGTGGAGCATCGATGAGTTGCCGCAACTCTTAAATGTTTTATTGGGTCAGATGAGCATAGTGGGCCCGAGGCCGCTTCCAGTCGATGAGGTTGAAAAAATTCAAGAATCCTCTCAACGACGGAGACTAAGCATGAAGCCTGGAATCACTTGTGTTTGGCAGATCTCAGGGAGAAGTGAAATAACAAGTTTTGAGGAGTGGGTAAAA
>SHBV01000048.1 GCA_004211885.1 Verrucomicrobiaceae bacterium | reverse complement strand
CGAACTGGTCTCGGTCGGCAGAAACAATATTCAGATTTCTAACTGACCCATCCTTCATTCTTACTGGCCCGTAATACCCGTACCTGTTAATGCCATTAATCAGATTCTTAATGAATGACTCGGCTGATTCCCATGCTTCGATATAATCTGCCTTAACTTCAATGAATTCAGGGTGCCTAAATTTATTGAAGCCAATCACCTTAATGCCTTTCATGAATTGGTAATCGACTGAGTACTCCTTAACATCAGCTTTCATCTTGAACATTTTCTCAAGCTCTTCTAAACGCAATTTTGACAACCTTAATTCCTCCTCTTTTCTCTCATCCTCTTTGAGCCTCAGAGAAAATTCTCTCAGGATCTCAACACGACCCATCATATGTTCTCTGATTCTGTTAGTCTCTGTCATTGATAAAATCTCCTCAGAAACCTGAAGGGCAGAATAGATTTCCTTATAATTAGACTGACGATTAACTACTGGGAATTTACGCAATAGGCCAAGATCAGTCAGGTATGGTTCTGTGAGCTCCTTGAATCCATTGATCCAAGAATATTTTGTGGGGATTTTCTGCTTTGAAAAACCAAGGAAATATCCTTCCGCTTCATCAAAGGCCCCGAGCTCCCAATTATGAACACCAATCGCAAGGAAGGCCAAGGATTCAAAGCTATTATCACCAAACCTGACTCTATTATCTAGCCTAACAGGCTTCTCCAAAGATAGTAATTCACTAATCTTTTCATAAAAAACACAAAGCTTTTTATCCTCATTCCTATCTGAATAATTACTCTTATTTTTGAGTCGTTCATAAATGATCCCTGACTTTTTTAATTCTCCCTGCAAAAGCAAACTCAATCCCTGATTAAATAAGGCCCAATTAGATGTGGGCTGAAGAGTTTCACCTGAAGAAGCAATTTCACCAAACACACGCTCAGCGGTCCCAAAGTCTTTCATCTCCATCATCTTAATGGCACCTTGGAACTTTTCGGTAGTAGATTGATTGCCACCCTCCACAACCTGAAGTCCCTCTGTTACTTTATTGTTCTTAACCTCATTTCCAAAATCATCTTTAAATCCATTCCAAAAAAATATTATTCCCAAAAAAATAATAAAAGCCCCGAACCCCAATACTACTCTTCTAGTGGTTAATTTGTCTTCTCTGCTAATCTGATCAAGCCTCAATGATCCTGAATTAACAAGAAGAACAGATGATTGGCTCAATTTGTTGCGCACCTTATTAAAATGACTAGTAAGGTCCTGATACGAATCGTATCTGTCCTGCGGATCCTTTGCCATCATTCGATCAATCAGTTCACAAGTTGAAACAGAAACATGTGAAGCACTCATCTCTAGGCTAACTTTCCTCTGCTTTAGGATTTTAAGCTCTTCGATAGAAGGTGTATCAGAAGAGCATGGTGGCTCTCCAGCTAATGCATGAAAAAGAGTAGCCCCAAGGCTATAGACATCGCTCCGAAAATCTTCTTTAGCTCCATACAGTTTTTCTGGAGGAACGTAGTACGGAGTAGCCCACATTTCTCCTGAATCCGGTCCTTTGGAAATTTCTTTACGGGCCAATCCAAAATCAACTATCTTGGAAATCCCATCCTCTGAGAATAATATATTCCCAGGCTTAATGTCCCGGTGTATTAGACCAGCTGCATGGGCAGCATTCATACCTTTAACCAATTCAGACCCTAAATCCAAAACCTTCTTTTCGCTCAGCTTTCCTTCCAAGTGAATCATTTCATCGAGTGACCCACCCCCAACTAACTCCATTGCCATAAAATAATGGCCCTGATCACTGCCAGCAGAAAACACCTTCACTACATTGGGATGACTAATTGAAGCGGTTATTTTTGCTTCCTTCTCAAATTCGGATGCCCTTCCGGAATCCTTACTAAAATCAGGATTTAGAATCTTAAGCGCTACGAGACGGTCCAAAGTCTGGTCCACTGCACGAAAAACACGACTCAGGCCCCCTTCTCCAATTTTCTTTTCAATTCTGAAGTGTAAGAAATCTGCACGGACTCGAATCGCAGTTTTACATTCGGGGCAAATGACCTTGGAGTAGGGATCACAAGAAGAAACATCCATAATTACGCCACAACTTGGGCACGCATTCATTAAATGCTTGGATTTAGGGTCATTCTCCATCAATGACAAGGTATCACTGCTTCAGGATACCGCAAAAGCTTGTAATACCTTCATTGCACAAACTATACATCAGAGCAATCTTATCTCTAAGAAAGTATATGCAATTTACTGTTGAAAGAGTAGAAGAAAACAATCTAAGAATTGATCGTTTCCTTGCAGAAAAACTTCCTGACTTATCAAGATCAAGGCTCCAATCCCTTATCAAGAACGGCCATATCACTTTGAACGGAAATTCGATCAAATCAAAGCAATCGATCTGTGAAGGCGACATCATAAAAATCATAATACCCCCACTTACCCGGCCAGAAGCAAAGCCTGAGGATATTAACCTTAATATCCTATATGAAGACGCTCACTTAATCGTAATCAACAAACCTCATGGTCTAGTCGTCCATCCCGCTGCAGGTAATCCTGACGGAACACTGGTCAATGCCTTACTTCACCATTGCAATCACCTGTCAGGAATTGGCGGCGTTGAAAGGCCAGGGATCGTTCACCGGCTTGATAAGGACACTAGCGGCTGCCTAGTAGCAGCGAAGTCCGACACGGCACACAGACACTTAGCGGAATCTTTTGCAAATCGCCAAGTTAAAAAACTCTATTTGGCAGTAGTTAACGGCTGCCCAAGCATAGAATCAGGGAAAATAGAGAACCATATTGCTAGGAACCCTAAGGACCGTCAAAAAATGGCCGTGGTAGCACCTCCGAGAGGTAAATTAGCTATAACTAATTACTCTGTTAAAAAAAAGTCAGAGACCGCTTCCCTTATTCAATGCCACCTACTCACTGGCCGCACTCATCAAATAAGAGTTCACATGAAATCCTTAGGCAATCCGATTCTTGGAGATCCAATCTATTCGAGAACTGCAAAACAAAATATCCAAGTCACGAGACTAATGCTTCACGCTTGGAAACTCAGCTTTGTCCATCCTGAGACAAAAGAAGAAATGCATTTCCTTAGCGAACACCCCGCCGAATTTAATCGCTGGATCGATTAGGAAAACTGCGTTGATATCATTTTACTTAACCTTTTACGACCGGCCAATCCTGCCTTAAGCATAATACGCTTAACCTCTCCTCGACTCACTTTAATTTTACCGCAAAGATTATCCCAATCAGCATTTTCAATCAGCTTGAGGGTTCTTGCCCCAATTAACGCGGGCAAGCTAGTTGCAAAACGTACCCTTGACCCATTCAACGATTCAATATAATCGGCAGCCGATCGGAGCAAAGAACTGCATCTTTTTTGCCAGTGGTCCTTTATCTCATTCCATATCATTTCACCGTCAGGGTCAGAGAAAGAGCCAGGAAAATAACAACGGCCAGAAACAATGTCCTCAGGAAAATCGCGAATGATATTCAACAGTTGAAGACCCTTGCCGTAATTTTCGCCAAGCAAAATCATTTCCTCATATTCTAATCCAGCAAAATCTGATCCGAAGGCATCAAAACCAATGTCAGTCCAAAAGACTCCGACCGAACCAGCAACATCATAAGTATATTGATCGAGTTCCTCCTCGGTCCTTAGAGCAGCAAATTCCTTCCCTGAAAAATTACGCAGATCGTCGGACTGTCCCTTAATGATAGATCTCATCACTTTACGTATTGCCAATTGCCTCGGCTCTTGCAGCGATTGCAACCATTCAAGGCAATGCTGCCACTTCTCCAGTAGATTTCTCTCACCTACTGATATTTCTCCTTCCAGAAACGAAGAATCTAATGGGGGAACCTCTTCTCCTCCATTAATTGCCAACTCCATCGCTTCCAAGAACTCTAATCTATCGTCTTCTGGCAAAGCGTTTGTATCAGCTACTGTATCTGTTGCCCTTGCCAGCAAGTAGGCCAAGGAGGCGGTTCCTCGCATTTCAGAGGGCAAAAAACGCAATGATAGATAGAAACTCCTCGAAACCGAAGCGATCATCTTTTCACCAAACTCTTTTTGAAAGTCCTTCATTGGAAATTCACAGCATCGCACTAACTTATTAGTGAGGCCATGGTAAAACACCTATACATCCACGTCCCATTCTGTCACCGAATTTGTCCGTACTGTAGCTTCTATAAGCATACATTTGGTAAAATTAATCAATCTGAATTAGTAGATTCAGTTTTGAATGAAATATCCCTAAGGGCACGGAAACTCGAACTGAAGATAGAAACAATTTATCTGGGCGGAGGCACACCTACAGCTTTATCGCCAAAGAATCTGGAAACACTTCTAAACGGTATCAATAAAACAATAGACTCATCAAATCTGACCGAATGGGTAATTGAAGCAAATCCCAGTACTTTTGATTTAAACAAGGCCAAAATAATACGAAATAATGGCGTCACTAGGGTGAGCCTTGGAATCCAATCGTGGGACCCTTCTACACTGAAAACTCTCGGCCGCGATCATGCTCCAGACGAAGCAGAAGAGAGTTTTGAGATACTCCGATCCTGTAAATTCAAGAACCTGAACATTGATCTAATGTTCTCTGTTCCTGGTCAATCCCTCGAAACTTGGGACAGTGACCTTCAAAGAACGATCGAAATGAAACCCGATCATATCTCTGCATATAATCTCAATTACGAAGAAGATACAGAATACTTTGAAAAACTTAAGAACGGTGAATTTAATGAAGATCCAGAAAAAGATGGGAAGTTATTTAAGTTGGCAATGAAAGTCCTCAGAGGATCTGGATATGAGCACTACGAAATTTCAAATTATGCGCTGCCAGGACATCAGTCAGAACACAACAAAGCTTATTGGTCAGGAGCTGATTATATAGGAATTGGCCCCGGAGCATTCTCAACTGTTCATGGAAAGCGATGGAGGAACGTAGCCGACACAGGCAAATATATTAAATTATTGAAACTTAAGAAAATCGATCAAATTGAAACAGAGCGTGAAATTATTGATGCTTCATCTTTTAGGACTGAACGGATCGCTTTGGAGCTAAGAACATCCAGAGGAATTTCTTTTGATACGTTAGGGGAAACAAAAAATCGAGTCCCGGATCTAGAAACAGAAGGTTTAATAAATAGACATGAAAATAGAATCAGACTCACAGATAAGGGTAAAATGGTAGCAGACTCAGTGGCCACTCATCTATTATAATCAATAATAGTTTTCTAAACTGAGACTCTTTTTCATTGGAAAAAGGCCTATTGCCGTTATTTATTTTATGAAACCGCAAATTACAAAGCGAATAAAATGAGTATGCAATTTTCATTTGGAAATAGAGAAGACAAAGAAAACATCGAAAAAGGTTCAGACTTTGCTCCAAAGTTCGGGGAAGACGGCCTCATCCCAGCAGTGGCGCAGGACGCTTCGACTGGCGACATACTAATGGTCGCCTATATGAATGAAGAAGCTCTTCGACAAACAATGCAAAAGAAAGAAGCCGTGTACTACAGTCGAAGCCGTAACACATTATGGCATAAAGGCGCAACCAGCGGTCACATACAGGAAGTCATTGAAATCCGAACTGACTGCGATCAGGACGTCGTCTTGCTTAAAGTGAAGCAAATCGGACCTGGATGCTGCCACGTTGGATACGGTTCCTGTTTCTATAGAAAAGTTCCGATAGGAGATGAAACATCAACTATGAAGCGGGACAACATCTCCCAACTCAATCAATGCGAAGAACCAACATATGACCCTGAACAAGTTTACTAATTTATAGATCGGAAATATGCTCGATGAATTGAGAGAGGAAATTTGTGAGGCGAACCGTAGCCTTCCTGATTCAGGTTTAGTGAAGCTGACTTGGGGCAATGTCAGTGGCATTGATAGAGACAAAGCAATTTTTGGAATAAAGCCAAGCGGCATAGATTATAACGTACTGGAACCTAAAGACATTGTATTAGTGGACCTTGATGGGAAAGTGGTGGACGGGAACTTGAAGCCCTCGTCCGACACTAAAACTCACCTGGAATTGTATAAGGCCTGGCCAGAAATAGGGGGAATCACACACACTCACAGTCCTTCAGCAACCTCACTTGCCCAGCTAGGGAAGGAGCTGCCCTGCTATGGTACAACACATGCCGATCATTTTTATGGTACTGTGCCTATCTGCAGAGCTCTGAACCCCCAAGAAGTCGATGAAGATTACGAAAAGAACACTGGCCTAGTCATAGTCAAGCACTTCACTGAGGAAGGAATCGATCCGATCCAGATCCCAGGCATTTTACAGCTCCACCATGCGCCTTTTACCTGGGGAAAAAATGCAAGTAAGTCCCTAGAAAACAGTATCGCTCTTGAAATGTGCGCTTCGATGGCTCTGAAATGCTGGGCTACTGATCCTTCAATTGAACCAATACCTCAATACATTCTTGATAAACATTTCCTAAGAAAGCACGGTCCAAAATCATATTACGGACAAGAAGACAACTAGCGATCCAGCAAGCCCTTCAGCAAGCTAAGAGGGTCCTTTTTCAAGCTCTCCTTAACAGCATCAGCCAAATCACGAAGGGCCACCGCGGCCCTGACCTTAGGTCTATTAAAATCACCACTAGAAACGAAAGGAATGTGTATTCTCCCTTCCTTTGTGACAGGCGTAAATAACAACTCTGCAACGGGCCCGGCAACGCTCTTACCAACAATCTCAGAAAGAACCGTATTGGCACGCGTAAAAGTACTATTTGAAATCTTTTCTGAGAAAGTGAAACTCGCATTTATTAAATGTTCGTCATTGGCAGTGTTTAGCCATGCCTCTTTATCAATTAATAAGCGGTTCTCATTGATTATTACAGGCAACGGTTCAACTGCCCTCAAAATATAATTCCTCAATCCAAGACGAAATTTCGAATCCTCATTAACTACTAAAATTTCTTCGATGACACTCAGGTCCAAACCTGCCTCTTCTAGCTGGTCGAGTGTCGAAGCAAGTTTAGTAGCTATAGGCAAAGACATAATTCTTGATCCTTTTTTGACAGTAAGATCAGTGACCAAATCAGGGTTAAGGAACCCTGTCCGCGAATCGAACGGCTGAATTTTTCCATCTGCCTGAAGCTTAAGACTCGCATATTCAATTTCTCCCTGAGGGCCAGACACGCTCAGATTACCGGAAAGTTCCAAATATGCAGAATTATGATGCATTAAATCCAAAGGATCGACATCAAGATCTGAAACTGATCCCTTAACATCAGTAAAGGCAATCCGGTTATTACTTTTGATGAGCTTAATGGAAACAATGCTGTTACGTAAAACCAATGATTTAAGTTTCGTTGCCATCGGCATCTCAGAAACATTAAAGGAATCATCAACGATATCCTCTTCCTCCGATTTCATTTTGCGTCTGGCCTTGGCCAACTCTCTACGCTTTCTTTTCTCTTCATACTCGGGATTCAGGGCTCCTTTTACATACTTGGGAGGATCAAGCATAGGGTCCAATGTATGATTCCCTTCCTCATCAATTGCATAGGCAATGTCAAGCCCATCAACTGTCAAAGAATCAATGAATAGCTTGCCAAATAAGAGATCGATCAGCCTCACTTTAATTGTGGCATCACTGATTCTTATTCGGGTCTGACTATCAACTGGATCGGGCCGCTCAGCAGCAGGCGTGGCGTTGTCGGCATACTTATCCCTAGGACTCAGAAGAACATCAGATAAAACAACTTTACCACCAAAGATTCCCGCTCTCAGATCCCCAATATCCATCCTCAGATTTCTATCTGACTCGAGAAGATGCGCAATTGAATCCTCTGTGATTTTTCTAGAAACAAAAATACCTAGAAAGACAAAAGATAAAGCCACAACCAAAAGCAGTAGCACAATCAATCTGAGGGTAATCTTACGCATAATTAAAAGACCGGCATGGGCCAGATTATTTAATTTATACCCAAACCTAGAACTAACAACAATCGTTGATAGTACTTTTCAATGGGGCTACGGGATTTCTCTTTTCTAGAGGCAGAAGATCTAGAATTCCACTTTATCAATGAGACTAGGGAAAAACCAAGGCCCCTATGAGCCTGAATTGATTCAGGAAGCACCTACTTTCATTTTTTTACTAAGATACTCTGCAGGCCATGCGTTAATATTTATAAAAATGAAATTTTATAAATTTGCAGCATTACTACCCTTCCTAATTCAAGGCACAGCACAAGAAATTCGAGCAGACGATCCTTTGCCCGAAGGAGTCATCGCAGCAATAAAAAATAAAAATGTTCCGACAATCGCTGATGTGAGCGTTATAAATTTTAATGAGAAGGGCCATGGTAGAATCAAAGTTCACGCAATCTACAAATCGAAACTAAGAACCAAAAAAAAGGAAAAAGAAAATAAATCTAGTCTCGCAAAATGGATACGCGGCTATGCCCTAGAAGGAAGCAATGAAGTTGCACCTCTTAAATTGGTGATTAATGGAAAACCCGGAAGGTTCCTATTTTTCCTAGATGGTGACCTGCTCTACTCAACTTACAATAATCAGTTTCCTATCCGGAAGACCAAAGACGGATCACTCGAAGTCGGCACTGCTTTCAATGGAGGAGGAGCCCCATGGAAGCCTTTAAAAGAAACCATTAAATTGATTCCACAAAAATTATCTAAGAAAAAAGAAAACTAATTAAGCAAGATCCAAAGGACCACCTTCGCTTAATTTATGCTCTCCAAATCCTTTTATGTGATGTCCGAATCCGTGAGCTAAAGCCATTAAGAGCCTATTATGATTAACTCCGGGCAAATGAAGCGAGCGACCCATCTTAAATCCGAGTCCACCACCTAGGAGGGTGAAAGGAATGTTTTCAAGTGTATGGTTGTTTCCTTTACCAAGCTCATTGACCCACATGATCGTAGTATTATCAAACATATTACCCTCACCGCCAGGCTCGGGAGTTTCTTTGAGCCGCTTACAAAGATATCCCAACTCGCCCGCAAACCATTTGTTTATTTTGAGTAATTTATCCTGAGCTGATTTGTCCTTGTCAGGTTTGTGTGAAAGAGAGTGGTGCCCATCATTGACCCCTAACCATCTCATGCGAGCCTGCCCCACTGACCGCATGAACTGGAGCGTTGCAACGCGCGTCATATCATTAGCTAACCCATTAACCAATAGGTCAATCTGCATCCGGCTAATCTTTGGAGTATTGTCATTTACGAGTTCGATGTTGGGATCAATCTCAGGTTGAGGATGAACTGTACTGGATTCTTTTTCAGCTTCGAGGAGGCCTTTTTCGACCTGACGAACCAGATTCATGTGTTCCTCCAACATGTCCTTATCCTCTTTAGCAAGCTTAACTGAAACTGATTTAAGGTCAGCCGCAACATCATCCAATATGCTGACAAGACTTTCTCTGTCCTTCATCTTTCCATACATTTTTTGCAGCATCTGATGAGGATCATCGATCGGAGCAATGGGCTTATTGGACCCTGCATATGACATCCGGGTCCATGGATCTGCCCTGTTTGGAACAGCTACTCCAAATTCAAGAGAACCGAACCTTGTTTTTGTTTCCTTGCGTGATTGTAAAAAATTAGCAATTTCCTGATCAATGGAAATGCCACTAGCCCAACCAGCAGGAGTGTGCCCCCCTCCCTGAATGTTACCACGATGAAGTTTTCTGGCCGTTAACAAACAGCTTATACCTTTCATGTGATCGTCCCCATCTCCGCCAATCTTATTATGCACACCCTTAAGGGTCAGTAAGGAATCTTTATATGGAGCCAACGGCTCCATGATCGACTTAAGATTAAAATCATCTCCACTCGCATCAGGCCAAAAATCGTTAGGCAAAGTACCATTAGGAGAGAACATAATAATGAGTCTCTTTTTCGGAGAAGAATTGCCCTGCGCCTGAAGACTAGGCAATCCATAAAGAAATGAAAGCGCCGAAGTCGAAAGCCCAAGATCCTTAAGGAAAGCCCTGCGTGATAACTCAATCATAATTCTTCTTGTTTGATTCCTTTATTAGAAGCTAAACATAAAATCTCAACGATCAACTCTTTACAACTAAAATTCGATTTCTCGAAATGAGCGTGTAAATCATCCACTGTATTTTTACCGTAAGCTTGAATGGGCTGCTTTATCATATACTCGAAGAGGTTCTGAACAAAATTTTTCTGTGCATATGTATCATTCGCAATGAATTGAGCCAAACTACGTGAACCTTGCAAATCAACTAGATTGCCTACCCTAGTCTCAAATTGCGTAAATGAATCCACTCTTTTGTTGTTTTCAGTGTCCCTCCAACGCCCAATCCCATCATAATTTTCAAGACTAAATCCAAGACTATTAATAATTTCATGACACGCCATGCAATTGGAATCTTTTGTCACATGAGTAATTTTTTCACGCATGCTCAGACTAGGATCAAGTTTCTGATTCTCAAAAGAAACCGCCTGCAGCGGTGGTTTGAGTGTTCTTCCTAGCATGTGCCTAGTCAGGAACACTCCACGGTGAATCGGCGAACTATTGTAAGCATATGAGAAATGGCTCAGTAAATAGGGATGCGTTAATAGGCCTGAACGTTCTGTTTTTTCAAAATCGACCCGCCTCATCTCATCACCTTCGACTGACTTTCCATAGACTCCAGCAAGCCCCCGGTTCAGGTAAAGGTGACTCGAAAGTAACAGGTCTCGGAAGTCGGATTTTTCGCTCCATACAACATCTTCAATGAACATGTTCATCGAACGGCGAAGGTCCGATATCTTATATTTATCAAAATCAGGATAGACCTTATCATCCTTCATCAGGTCACGTTCAGAATCTAAATCAAGCCAATGATAGAAAAAATCAATGACCTTCGATCTTGCCCTCGTATCCTCAAGCATTCGCTTAACCTCAGATCTAATGGAATCCTGATTAGATAATTTTCCCTCACTCGCAGCCGCAATTAATGCATCATCCGGAATCGAATCCCATAAGCCAAGAGCCATTCTAGATGCGACCTGATATGACGGCGACTTACCACTAGGTAACTGAGGGTACAAGAAGTGAGGAGACTTTATGGCCAATAGAACAACTCGCTTAACTGCAACTTCTGGAGACTCAGAGTCGGCAAAAATAAGATTAATACTTTGCTCCTTTTCCTTCTCAGTTAACGGACGCCTATATGCTCTTTCCAAGATCCTTATTGCCAATGATAGCAGTTTCTCAGATTTCTTCGGATCATCGTTCGACTTAATTCCGCTGATGTGCCCAAGAATTGAATCGACTTGTTCTGCAACGTCCAATGATGCTCTAGTGACAGCCGAGAGCCATTCCTTGGATATATCTGCTCCCCTCTCATACCCAAGGCTCCTATCATCAGCAGGGAAACTTGTCTTCGCTAGGATCAGCTGATCCCCTTTCTTTGTTAATAATTGATCTCCTTCCGGCACAGACCATACTCCTTTAGGGGGCAACCACTCGAACCTGATAGAACCTGTACTTTCCTTATATTTGAAATAATCAATTCTTATAGGGTACTCTCGCCCTCCCTGAAGAAACACACGAGCAGTCTCAGTCCTACTCTTATTACCAGAACTGACCCACGCATCGATCAGTGGAGGGTTACTTTCCTTACTCGCATCGTCCCTATAATTCTTATCACCTTCCTTAATATTAACATTGAGGTACAGCCTAGCACCATTCGGAGTAGTCAATCGCATACCATAAAATCCCGTACTCTCCGCTCTCAGCGAACCTTCCCAAGCAATAGAAAACTGCTCGGCCTTGATTCCCTCTAACGGTGATCCTGAACCAAAATCAAAATCAATCTTATGATCAATTCTCCTCTTTTTAAGAGAATCTTTTTTATTCATTCCTTTGGAATTATAATAAGAGGCATTTAGTCCTGACTCTGAAACCGATTCATCTGATGCTGGTTGACGGAAAAGATCACTTACCGATTCACGAAACTGACGGTTCGTTAAATGACTCAACTCAATTCGGGGAGGCGAATTACGCAAACGCGCCTGTGGAGAATAAAATGCATTAAAAATATACTCGGCAACTTGAGCCGCATCATCACCAACGCACAAATCAGGATCATCATCAGGCATGCTCTTGATGACATACCTCGTCAATTTACTTAAGGACCAATCACCAAACATCGCCTCCTCATATTCTCCCTTCACTCCTTCACCTTTGTCACCATGACACGAAGAGCACTGCTTCATATAAATTTGCTTTCCTAGATCGTTTATCTCTAAAGAATAGCAAAAGGAACAAGCACAAAAAAATAATAGTACCGCTATCGTTATCTTATGAATTCTATTTCTTTTCAAATTCCTCATTCCTCACAATTAAAATAAAACAAAAACACTTTAACGTCGCCAACAAAAATTAAATAACCTCGCCTAATCTCTTCACTCTTTACAAAAAACCATTTTAGCTCAAAATTTACTTAAATCATGAAATCTTTATTGCCTTTATTTTTCTTATTATCCCTGAACTTCACTGTCCTTGCGGAGGATACTCGATGCTATGAAATGCGAATTTACACTGCTAATGAAGGTAAGCTTGGTGAACTGAATGCAAGATTTGAAAATCATACCTGCAAACTCTTTGAAAAGCACGGGCTCACTAACGTTGGATACTGGGTACCTACCGACAAATCAGACAATCGTTTGATTTATGTCATCAGTTCACCGAACAGAGAAGCGCACAACAAATCATGGAAAGCATTCCTGAATGATCCTGACTGGAAAAAAGCATATAAAGCCTCCGTCAAAGACGGTGCTCTCGTAGCTAAGATCGACAGCACTTTCTTGAGCGCTACGGATTATTCACCCGAAATAAAATCCGTGGTTTTTAAACACCCTCGCGTCTTTGAACTGAGGACCTACGTGACAGCTGAGGACCGCCTCAAGAACCTGCATGCGAGATTCCGGGACCATACTTGCGCAATTTTCGAAAAACATAAAATGACAAACGTTGCATACTGGACCCCAATTGATGCAAACAAAGGTAAGGACAATACACTAATCTACATTATTTCCCACCAAAGCACTGGCCAATCAAAAAAGAACTGGGGAGCTTTCATTGGTGATCCAGCATGGAAAAAGGCCCGCACGGCATCAGTCAAGGACGGGAAGATCCTTGCCAAAGCGCCTCATAAGGTCTTCATGAATTCAACGAACTACTCTCCAATCAAATAATCATTTTTGATTGTCTTAAGTAGAATACGTGAGCTAGAAGAGGCGAACTCTACTCCTCAATCAAGACTCCTTCATCGTCCCATTCTTTCTTAGAAATTAGCTGATCTCTCTTAAAGATCATCTCCGACTTCTTCTGCCCGTTTTCATACCATTCCCACATGGCTCCATCCTTCTTCCCATTCTTCCACAGACTCTTTGATTGTTGCTGACCATTGAAGTACCAATTCCGTTGCAGCCCCTCTCGCTGACCGTATCTGAGAGTCACCTCTTCTGCTTTCTTACCATTGGTAGACAGCCTGTAAACCTTACCGGAAAAGGACGTGAACGCGTCCGGTTCATAGTAAATCCCATCCCGCTTTTCCAAAGTAGTAATATTAACAGAACCCTTTTCAATCAGTACCGGTTCCTCGTCTTTTTTATCGTACACCTCACTAAATGAAAATGCAGGCACAATGCTCAGGATCGTACCCGACAAGGGGCTCTTTTCTGGACCAAAAGTCATTATAGTTCCTGATTCTGGATCAGCGGAAGAAAACTTAAGAAGACTATGAACCTTATCATTATCAAGGACTTTAGCGATGAGCCCATCAATCTTATAAGTTAAACCATCCTTCTCTTGGATTACCTTATCTCTCTTCAAAGAGCCCAATTTCACTGTTCCATCAACCTCAAACTGAAACAGTGCAGTGACGGGCCAATCCGCGGCCTGAACAGATAGCCTCTTGCCAATTATTTTCTCTGCCAAGGGGCTGGGAGGAAATTTCTCCTTAAGAAAATTCTGATCTTCTTCGGAAAGTTTACCCGGATGCAGTTTGAGAATCTTTTTATTTTTTGTCTTAAGAATCACTTCCGTGTGGTCTGCGGAAATTACCTCAGCATCAATTTTAGTCCCTAGCACAGAAGTCCACTCCCTAAACTCTGACTCCTGTGCCGCTACGCACTGAAGAATCAACAAAGAAAAAACAGCAACCTTAGAGTAGTGCGTAATTCCCATAAGAGAAATCTAACAATAAAAGAACTACCGAACCAATCACAAAATATATGCCAATCATCGACAATTTTTATGAATCCCAAATTGCTCTAGTTTAAAGCACTTCTATAAGCATCCATGATTTTCTTATTGTCACATTTTAAGCCCTCCAAAAACGAAAGAATCTTGCGTGCTGATTGTTTTTCCTTTGGCACTGGAAAGCTGGCAATCCGAGCAAACATCCTGCTTTTCACACTCTTCTTATAAAGACCCTCAGTTGGGCAACCTGGCTTTTTAGCGGCTGATGACAGCGTTGATACAAACTGGTTCCAAAATTCAATCTGCCCCTGAACTGATGGCGCCGCATCCTGTGCGGCATTGACTATAAGGAAGTGATAAGGGTTCATGGAAATAGTACTTTTAAGTAACTGAAAGCCTTTATCTTTTTGTAATTGAGGAGGAATCATATTAAACACCACATGAGCAATAGTCGCATCCAGATAAGACCGGACCCCATAATTAACGCCCCAGGCCAAACTCTGATGATAGACCATCGGCTTACGGTTATGAAACGCTATCTCATAACCGTTCTTTCGTCCTGTCCTCTTAAATGAGGCATCGAATGGCCACGGCGTGAATGGCCCAGTCTTCTCGTCTCCTCCAGTCGCGTATTGCCCACCCTTACAACTGTAAGAATTACTCTTAGGGTCGTACTGAAAATAAACGACTGCACAATGCCCGGGCTGCACTGCCTGACAAGAAGGGACACCAAGGATATTGTGTCCACGCGCAGATATGGAACCCATCGTTCCACAAACTCCGCCATCCTTTAACATCATTTGAATAGTCGCGTAGGTAAAAGGGTACGGCTTGAGCCTCCTCGCCGATTGCATGGCATGCTGTTGAGCAATGCCTCCAATGTATTCACCATATTTATAGAATTCTCCATGGTCCCTAAAAGCGATCCACCGCTCCTCACGTTCGCGTAGAGGCTGACGGTCCGCAGCAAGCATAGTCAATAAAGGCCAGGGCGCAGTCAAAGGGAACCTCGGCCAATTCCGTTCTTCCTGAACCTTAGGCGGAAACTTGTATTCGTAGTTTCTTATCATATAAACGCACCGCTCGGCCGGTGAAGCAAACTCGTCACGCTTCGATGGCAGCAAACCCTTAGCCTCATATGCTTGACGGAACAGTGCATAAGCCTCGTTGATTTTTCTGTAGGACTCACCCTGGACCATTGCCTTACTGTCCCAGTGAATGATCTTCTCTCCACAATCGATACTTATATCAAGTCCCCTAGATTCCATGTATGAATTGAACTTTGATTGCAATTCCTGACTAGCCAATACATCAGATGCGTACAGGCTCCGGGTCCTTGTCTTAGTACCTAATTCGCCTTCTTTTTTCTTGTCATCTGGTGATGGAATAGCAATGCCTCGATTATCATACTTTAGCTTCGATTTTTTATTGGAATCTAAGAGAACCTTTTCTTCAATGGTATGATCATTAAGAAAATTTATAATGTGATCATTCACGTCCATCTTTCTCCCTAACCCCTTAGTGTTAACCAATTTTCGAGGATCGTCAGGAATGATAAGCTTAAGAGGATCACGAGATGATATGTCTGCTTCCATCCCCTCCTTCGCACTGACCAGAGCCACTGCCAAAGCCAAATGCCTGTACTCCTCAAACTTATCCTTACCAAGATCGAAGCGTAATGAATATAACCAAAGGAGAACGTCCTCTGGCTTATGGTGCGCAGCATAAACACCACTCGCAATGTCCAGATCAGAATCAATCCAATCAATAAATTCCTGAGGAATCTTCAAACCTTTTTCCTTGAGTCTTAATGAAGCCTCTTCCCTAGCATGATCAAAAAATGCTTTGCGGAGTGAAGGCGTAACTGAATAACTTTCAGCTTCAAGGACATTCAATAAGTTATCTTTTGTAGATCCATTGCGCTTATCTTTGACGGGATCTTCTACAGCGGAAACCGCATTCCAAAGCAAAAGGAAAAGGACTGATATGGAAGTGAGAAAATTAAAGACCATATACAGAATATCTTTTATCGAATGCCGTAAAATAACAACACTCAATAAATTTTCTTTTGGTATTTAAGCCTATTGAACTCCCATGGATAGCTTGTTTTTTACTATGATAGCCTGATAGTACCAACATGAAAACAATACTTCTAGCTGTACTGCTTTTTGTAATCCCCCAAATCTCAACGTTCGCCCAAATAGGAGATGACGGGACTGGAATAGTTAATGGATATAGCATTGGACCCAATGCAAACCTCATTGGAGCTGATTTAAATGGAGCAGATCTTATAGGGGCGAACTTGACTCGAGCAAATCTCACTAACGCTATCCTGGAAGGAGCAGATCTGAGTTACTCAGCTCTCTTAGGTACAGAACTCGGAGGGGCAAATATTCAGAATGCTAACTTGCAGGAAGCTAACCTTGGGAGAGCAAACCTGAGTGGAGCTGATCTTAGTAATTCTAATCTCAAGAATAGCAAGATAGAGCAAGCATTACTGGTCAACACGACCCTAAAAAACACAAATCTCACTAACGCTTTAATCTTTAACAGTAATCTTAGTGGTGCAGATTTTGCTGGATCCAATATGTATAAGGTTCTTTCCGGTTACATTGTAGGCAGACCATCAACGCTTCCGGAAGGATGGATATTGTCTATAGATGGTAGCTTTTTGGTGGGTTTCGGCGCAAATCTCCGAGCCGCTGAACTGACTAATACCCGTTACCTTGGTTCCGTCTTAACGGCACTTACAGAGCAAGCTTTTGAAAAAATTACCACCTTGGAATCTAACGCTAGTGAAATAGCCACCAAGGCAAGAGACAATGCCGAAAAATCCGCAGCTAATGCACTTATGATTGATGCACTCAAAGCGCAAGTCGATACTATGAACGCAAAGCTCGAAACCCTTGTGGCATCAGTCGCTGAAAAGGACGCCATGATCGCTGAGTTACAAAAACGCCCAACTCTTGAGCAGATTCGTGACGCCCGGGCAGGCTCTATAGTTCTTGCAGTCGAGCCAAATGGTCAGAATATCACTTTAGGACTGACCATTGAGCAGAGCGACAATCTTGTTGAATGGACTTCCATTGACGGAGAAATGACACGCACTATCCCCATCCCGGACGGAAAGAAGTTTTACCGATTTGCATTGGATAAGTAAAAAAACTGACTCAGCAAAACATCTTATCCGCTTATCGAATACATAACCATATGAAATACTTTGTTTTCATTCCCCTAATATTTGCTTCTTATAGCAACTACTCATATGGGGATAAGACGACTTGGACATTCGATAACCCAGACAGCAGATTCGAAGCGAAATCAGGGAACGCAGAGATGGGTTACTATGATCCTTTGTCAACTGGATGGGGAGCTAACAACACTACTTTCGGCAATGCGGCGTCCCTCAATCTTCCACTCTCAATGGACAAGGACATGCAAGTCATGTCCTTCCCTGCTTGCACTAATGAACAGGGATACCAAATAAAGACAAATTTTGAACCGAACGGTCCTTACGGAGAAAGTGATGGTTCAGTCTCGAATTACACCTTGGTCATGGATGTCCTATTTCCAACGACCTCAATGAACAAATGGCACGCACTCGTACAGACTGACATTACTAACGGCTCGGACAGTGAACTGTTCATTCATTGGCGTAACGGGATTGGCATTAACAATAACTACAGAGGAATAATCCAGCCCAATACTTGGCACCGGATCATCTGGTCCGTTCGTGCCGCGCCCAAAGAAGGACAAGCACAGCGATACATTGACGGTCAAGCTATTGGAGCCATTGGCACTACCGGGTCAGGGCTCAATGACCGGTGGTCTCTTGTGTCCGACCTATTACTTTTTACCGATGAGAATGGAGAAACTACTTCGGGTTATGTTTCAAGCATTTCAATAATTGACCGTAAATTAACTCATGATGAGGCAGTCGCATTGGGAGGTGTGAATCCTCAAGGTGCAGATGCTCCTGGACCCGCAGCACCTCCCTATAATAAATTCATGTCCCGCGTCGTAAATACGCTCGGGCACCGAGGATCATCTGCATGCGCACCAGAAAATACACTGTTCTCCATCAGGCAAGCTTTCCTTGACGGTGCCGCAGGAACCGAAATTGATACTAGAATGACAAGTGATGGAGTCGTAGTCGCTTTTCACGATGACACCGTTGATCGAACGACTGATGGGGTAGGAGAAATTGCGCTCATGACATTAGAGCAGGTCAAATCACTGGATGCTGGGTCCTGGTTCTCTCCTACCTTCACCGGTACGCGAGTGCCAACGCTCGAAGAAGTACTAACGGAAAGTAAAGGCAAGGGAATCATCTACCTAGACATCAAAACCAACGATCAAGCACAAGGACTAGCAAACGCCGTCAACGCGAGTGGATTCCCTCTTGAAGATCTTTGGTTCTGGACCCCAGGAAATAAACCATACGCTGCCGAAATTCGTTCCTTATTACCCGGAGCAAAAATTGTATGGGGAACTCCCGACCCTAGTTGGCGAACTGACCCCAACTACTTCAGTGACCTCCGTGAAATTGGAGTCATTGGGTTTTCAATTGGTCACGGAGGAGTCGATTTAAATTTCACAGCAGCAGCCAAAGCCGAGGGAATGATAGTCGAAGTCTTCACTGTGCTCGATCCCGATACCATGATTGCAGTAGCTGAGTCGGGTGTCGATTACATTGAGACTGACATACCCATAGTAATGGAAATGTTACAACCTCCCCGCGAATCTCAGCCCAGCAAGCCTCAACCAATGAATGAAGCAACAGATGTTTTTGGGAACCCTTTATTGTCCTGGACACTGGCGATGGGCGATATTCAATCTCATAAAATTCACTTAGGAACCACGAACCCACCTCCGTTCTTTGTAGAAACAACTGCTGACATGTATCGGACCGATCTGCTCGAACCGGGAACTACCTATTTCTGGAGAGTGGACACTGTTACCAAGAACGGAACCGTACCGGGAAAAGTATGGCAATTCACTACCGCAAAATCAGCCGTGGATGGAAACCTCACAGAATGGCACCTGAACGGCACACTCGGCTCTGTCGCAGGTGATTCAGTTTTAACCTTTAATAGCTCCACTGCATCGATAGTCAAATGGCAGATCAGTGACGGCGACACTGTTCCTCACATGAAAAATGGACCCACTAATTATCTCAGCTTACCCGCCTTCGATAATCCCATGCAGGGGATTTGGCTGAGCTTTAACTCTACTCAGCCGAACGGGGGCGGTGAAGACATCAATCAATATACATTCGTCTTTGATGTTCTCGTTCCTTCACCACTCGGTTGGACTCCTTTCTTTAATGCCACACCAAATAATACAGACGATGCTGACTTCTTTGTTAAAAATAATTCATCGGTAGGGATTGGTCGACTAGGTTATTCAGATTCCGGAACGTTCCAGGCCGACACATGGCACAGAGTAATTTTCACTGCCGATCTACAATCCTCAAGGGTCAACTACTACATCGATGGCAAGAGAGTCCATGAGTTTCAGGGACTTGGTAATCTCACGGACTCTCGATTTGCTTTACCTACTCCTCCCTCGCGAACTGCTCCACATGTAATCCTCTTCAACGATAATGATGGAGAATCTCATGAAATCCTAGTCGGTGCACTGGCCTTCGTTGATACAGTAATTGATGAAAAAACGGCAGCAGCACTAGGTGAAGCTGATTCTGAAGGGATCTTTTTCAAAACCTCTCCGACTCCAATTACAAATATTGAAGCGGACCTAGATGCCAGCACATTAACAATCAAGTGGGATGCTCAATCAGGCAAATTGTATACGATAAGTGCTAGCAATGCACTGAATGGAAATGATTGGGAAGAGCTTGGCAAGCACTATGCACTAGAAGAGATGACTGGGGCATTCACAGACACTCAAATAAACTTTTCACAAACAAAGAAACGCTTCTACAGGATTCAAGAAACCAAATAGATCAAAGGCCCTCACTGCCTCTTCACTCTATAAAAACGGAAAGCCTCACTAGTAGAATAAGTCCTTTCAACAGCTTCACCATCACCCTCAATGCCAAATTCTAGCACTTGCCAGTCTCTCAGATCGCCAGACCCTTCAATAGAATAAGAATTTCCAGAAAGGACCGGAAATAATAAACTGAATTGATTTAAATTATTTATTCCGCCCTGGACTTGGAACTTAGGCCTGCTCCGATCATCAAAGGGTGAAGTGTTAAGTTTTACCTCTGCTCCGTCCTTCCAACCATCCTCATCAGTGTCCGGATTATCTGGGTCCGTCCCGGTATCCTCTTCAGACACAAACACTCCAGTATCGGTTTCAACTGAATCGAAAAGACCATCATTGTCCGAGTCTGCAAAATTAAGGAAAACAGGAATCAAATTTTCAACACTTCCTGCGAATGGATCAACCGCAACGATGGGGACTTGAAAAGTGAACGGTGGCACTATCCCCAGTTCACTAAAATCCTTAGCAACTACAAGTTCATTTCCTTCAATTGCAAAATAATCACGGTACGGGCTACTCACGAGAGGCACCAACTCAAAGTCAAAACTAATGTCTGAGCTACTATCGCCTGCCTGATGAACTTCTACTGCAATTATATTATCTCCGGCTCCGATCAACCCGGGGGGCATGGAAAGATAGCCACTGAGTTCATTGTCATTTGAAGTTCCATTCGAAAAGGTATCAAACTGAGTATCAACGGGAAGGTTTGCGCTTCCCGCAATGCTTATTCCATTCACGTAAATAATAACCGCATCATCATAGAGGACCCTAAAAAGGTATCCACCGATTGCAGGCTCATCGACTTCGAACACGTGACGAAAATAAGTCGTGGCATTTTTTTGCACCCCTTCTATTAAAGGGTCAGTGTCAATGAATCCAACGACCGTAACTTCATCGCCATCTCCATATCCTAACTGAGCCGGTCCAACTTTCCATGAAGCATCATCAAAATCAATGCCCGTCCATGTCGTCCCCTGGTCAGTCCCATCGTCAAGGAAGACCCACGAAGAACCGAACGGAACAATGGCTTCTTCGATCAATGTCGGCCACGTTCCTAATTCAAAGGCATGATCCTGATCCAAGTTAGGATCAATTGCTTTAAGAATCCCAATCAGGTCCCCAGCCTCTGCGTTCGGATCAAGTACATTCGGATCTAAAATAATATCCGTTGGAGGCTCTTCTAGACGAAGAACATTAATAGAAAATTCCTCAGAATAACTGAGCCCCGTACTGTCAGTGACTGTCACAAGAATTGACAGCCTTGATCTCTCATCAAAATCAAGTGGAGCCGTTGTCACAAGAGAATTTCCTTTAGCTGTAAAAAAATCATTTGCTGGATAATCAGCATTCGTAAGAACACTAAAAGTGAAAGAATTATCATCAGGATCCGAAGCGGAAAGCTCACCCACTACTGTGCCTGAGGCTTGTTGCTCAATTAGATTTCTTCCATCAAGGCTAATTCCATCAGGTGCATTAAGTGAGCTTGGCCCAACATCAACAATGACTTCTCCAATCACTTCATTGCCTTGATCGTCAGTCGATTGAATAGAAATAGAAAATGAGTCTCCTGCAGATCGGTTTGCTTCAATGACTGACTTATTAATATAGAGTTGATCTCCGATAAGATAGAAATGCTCCGCATCAGAGATCCCTGTCCGACGCAAGATCGCTTCAATTCCAAGGTTAAGCCACAAGTCACTGCTAGTGCCATTGGCTTGGTGAACTTCAACTGCAAGGACGTTTGTACCCTCACGCAATACCTGAGCCAATCCATCAGTCACAACAAATTGCGAAAGAGTCTCCAAAACATCTCCGCCCCCGGCAGTTTCACTGGCAAAATCATCAAACGAGCCTGTCCCATCGGCCCTGTACCTGAGAAACTCAATGCCATTCATATACAAAATAGCACCGTCATCGACCTCCAAATCGATCGCCAGAGAATCTACCAGTAAAGGGTCATCGATTTCAAAAAAATGGCGGAAATATGTCGTTGGAATTTTATTATTAGAATCGTCCCCGAAGCTCACAATCGTGGTGGGAGTATCGCTTCCGAAAGTTCCATAGCCTAACGGCGAATCACCACTTAACCAATCTTCATCATCAAATTCAATTCCACGCCAGGCAATGCCTTGATCAGATCCATCATCGAGATATATCCATTCGTCCGAGAAAACAATCAGCTCGGAAAGGACTGCTTCAGTTTCGGCCAACAAACGGTAACTATGGCTCTCGGAATCTGAATCAGTCGTACTTAAAGTCCCAATCAAAGTGAATGGGATCGCATTCTGAGGCAGTGCAGATGATGATAAGGAAATTCGATTCTCTAGCTCAGTAAGATTAACACTGATCAAAGCATTAGCAGAAAGAACTCCGTCACTGACTTGAACTATAATACTTAGAGTCTCTCCTTCTTGAAGGTCCATGTCTCCAGAATCAGCGACTAGGAGCCGGTCACCATCAATGGAAAACGCCGCAACTTGATTATCGTTAGGATCAGCGTTTATGACAATTGAAAAAGTTAGATCATCCCCTTCCGGATCATTCGCAATCAGAATACCAACCTCAGCACCTACCTCACTCGATTCAGAAACTTCAAATGTTTGATCGCTAAAAACAGGTCCCTGACCATGCGCAAAAACTAAGAAGAATGCCCAGAGCACTGAGATTAGTAAGTATTTCATCATGAATGGCCCTAGATCATTTATACCATGATGAGCAATTGAGGACAAAGAGACTTTATCGTGTTCTTTCTGTAGGGTCAGACCACCTATAAAATGCAACATATGTAATTATTTAATGCTGAAACTGGCCGCGGAACTATATTCACTCACGCGTATTTTGCCCATCTCTCCGAGTATTTCCTTGGAACTCCAATTGCTAACGCGCTTAATTTCCGCCTCGTCCGGATCATTCCAGCACCGGACCTTCCAATAAAATCTTTTTACCCGGTCAAGGGACTTGCCGGAATAAGCGATTCCTGATGTTTGGTCCGACACAACTTTTCCACTGTCCCAAAAATCCCCATCATTGGAATCAAGAATACTTTTACTGCTCGCTACCAGAATCTGATAAGCGGATTGCGTCTGTGGACGCGTGGTTTTAATTTTCCAGCTGAATACCGGTCCGTCACCCGAGGCCTCGCATTTGAGAGCATTGGGCCTGACTCCCAAGCGAGCAAATAGCGGCTCGTAAATGTCCCTGGGCCTTTTAGTTAAATCAACATACTTGGCAAGGTCCCTGGCAGATATCACAGTAAATCCATTATCTTTAAGATACTGCATGTCCTTAATAAATAATTCGACGCTGGTGCTGCAATGCGGGTGAACATCAGGGACACCGTGGTAAATCAATACACAAATGGACCGTTCACCTGCCAATCCGAGCGCCTCTCCAAATTCTTGAACGCTGGATGACAGGTCACCGCGAACGTAAGTGCCAGGGATCAGAAACGGATCATCCTCACTGGGATTGTAAGCGGGTCCTGGTCCACCACGGTCATAGAGAGGATACTCCGGTGAAACGGCCCTCCGCGCTGTCAGATAACCTTCTGATTCAAGTATCTTCACCATTCTCCTGTCATGGTGCCCGCCCGGATAAGCAAAGGACCTTGCTTTAGGGATTCCATTTTCTTCACAAGCCCGATCAAAAGAAATTATCTGATCACGTATTTTCTCCTCAGATATATGGAGCATGTTTGGATGCGTTGAAGAATGGTTTCCAATCTCGAAGCCCTGATCATTCAGTTCCTTAACCTGCTCCCAATTGAGCCTTCCCGGCTTACCTACCCATCCCGAAGTAATGTAAAAAGTGGCTCCAAAACCGTGAGTCTTAAGGATCGGTGCAGCAATAGTCAAATCGCTAA
>SHBV01000047.1 GCA_004211885.1 Verrucomicrobiaceae bacterium | reverse complement strand
GTTCTAACTGTCGAGCCAGATGGCAACAACATCACTTTAGGACTAACCATTGAGCAGAGCGATAACCTCATTGAATGGACAAAGCTCGATGGTGAGATGACACGCACTGTCCCGATTCCTGAAGGCAAGAAGTTCTACCGATTTGCTTTGGATAAGTGATCATTAACCACCGCTAATGGTCAGGGGGCTTATCCTCATATGATAGTTGGTTAGCAAGCCAGTCTAGGTCGATGCGTTTCTCTTCGAGCTTAGAAAGCTCCTCAATCGCATTAAGGGATAGGTCTTTTATATTTATAGGATTCATCGTCTCTTATTTATTGTTCACCGCTCAGTGCTCAGCCCCACTTAAGTTCCCCTATATGATCGATAATCTCCTCGTCTCCTCTCTTTAGTTTGTCCATCCAGTTGGGGTGGATATAGATGTTATTCACATCTTTAGATGAGTGATTCGAGTTATACATCATGACATCACTGGATACACCACTAGCATCTGCCCATGTGTTATATGTATGCTTTAGGCTGTGTGCTGATCTCAACCCCTCGACATCACCAAGCCCCGACCCGAACCGTGAGACACCTGCTTTTTCCATTAGATTTTTAAAGCTCTTAGACTGCCAGTCTTTAAGATAAGTATCTAATGTGGGCATTACAGACCCCTCCTTTTTCAAACCAGTTTGGTGGAGGTATCGAAATAACTCGTTCCCTAAGTAGTATTTTTTCTTAACCCTCTTCTTCTTAGACTGCAGATGCCATTTGTTGGTAAACAACTTCAGTTCTCTCTTCTGTATGTCGATCATCTCCCATTTAAGCGAACAGATATCTGACATTCTCAAACCCGTTTTGAGTCCGAAAAGTATGAAACCTTTTTGATCCCATGTACCAACTTCCAATAGTTTTTCTATCTCTTCTTTAGTGAAGTCCACGTAAATCTTGGGCTCTTCGGGTAGAGGCTCGACCCCCTCACCAATATTATATTGGATTAGCTGTTTCTTATAGGCTCGTTTGAGAGCCATCCTAATGAAGTTCATCTTCTTATTGATGGTGATATTACTTTTCTTAGGAATATCCTCATTCACCAAGGCTAGTTGGATATCCTCCAAATCATCCAATAGGAGATGGTTAATGGGTTTATCTGCTATATCCCCCATGACTCTAACCACACACCTATAGAACTCTTTATAGCGTGTTAACGTGGCCGATCTTACGTGTAACTCCTTCCACACGAGGAAGTCCTTTAAGTAATTACTCAAGCTCGGTGATTTAGTTTCCTCTCCCATCCACACCTCCGATATCTTGTTTTCGTAAAATAAGGCTCGTTTCTTGTTATACTCTCCTTTCTCCATCTCTCTAGCCTCCTCGTCCCGTATTGCTCTTATTTCAGCGATCTTATCGCTATTGGATTCTCTCGCCTTAGATTGCTCCTTCTCTAGCTCTAAGCCCATTTTGAGGGCTTTACGCTCACTACTCTTTCCTCCATCCAAGGGGAAGGGCGTCATGCGGTGCATGAATCGTCCGTTAGCTCCTTTGAATCTTACTTGCCAGTTTGGGCGGCATTCTCCCTTTCTCTTTAATTTTACTAATGTAGGCATGGCTATAGGTGTCCCCATAGCGAGAGGGATAACTGTGTATCAGGTTCATTTTTTTAGGTTATCCTCACCCGAATCAGCATTGTACAACAAGATGTACAACATCCACTGAGCGACATACGCGTGAATGGCATACACCTAATTAGTAACTATCTCGCTATTAAGCCTGTTTGTCAGAATTTCTAATCCGTAGGTCGCAGGTTCGAGTCCTGCAGGGAGCGCTTTCCTTTGATCTCATTAGTTTATTTTACCCTTTTCAGAAAAGGGTAAATGAAATAGCACAGGGCTAAAAAGTATTAAAATATAGGGATTTTGACTTATATAATTGTCATTTAAGAGATTTATAATAATTAATCCTAGACTAGGTTTCTTACATTAAATAATAAAACCAACTTGCGACCATCGAGGAAACAAGTAGAGTCGACCCTTCAAAAAAAAGCGCGGATAGCTCAGTTGGTAGAGCAGTTGGCTTTTAACCAATTGGTCCTGGGTTCGAGTCCCAGTCCGCGTACTTCCCCTCAAATAAGAAAACAGAAATTAGGGGGTTAAGCTCATTCCCCATTAAATCTAAAAGTTAGTCGATCTATACTAAATCTAATTAAATTGTAGCTCAGAAAGCATCTTATAGACGCCTTCCTCCTTGCAAGAGAGTTCTTCATGTGTTCCCGATTCAATAAATCTACCATCTTGAAGAACTAGTATTCTATCAGCTCCTCTGACAGTAGCTAATCGATGAGCAATAATGATGGATGTCCGCTTACTCATTAAACTTTCCAGAGCCTCATGGACCAAACTCTCACTCTCTGAATCGAGCGAACTAGTTGCCTCATCAAGCAACAAAATAGCCGGATCAGCTAGAATGGCACGCGCTATAGCTATGCGTTGGCGCTGACCACCTGAGAGCTTAACTCCTCGATCACCGACGATTGTTTGATAACCTTCAGGAAAAGATTCAATGAATTCATGAGCATTGGCCTTTCTTGCCGCCTCTATTATATCAACTTCTTGGGCTTTTGGACATCCATATGCAATATTATCTCGTATAGATCCCCCAAATAATAGAACATCCTGAGGAACAATTGCCATCTGGTCTCTCAACTCACTTAGAGAATAACTCGCAGCTTTTTGGCCATCAAACTTCAACTCTCCGGAGCTCGGATCATAGAATCGCATTAGTAATTGGAATAACGTTGATTTACCTGCTCCACTCGACCCCACAATCGCTACTCTCTCACCTGCCCCGACTAAAAGATTAATTCCTCTTAGTACTTCGTTATCCTTACGCGAAGGATAACTAAATGAAACATCACTAAATTCAACCTCTCCTCGCAAACGCGACAACTTTCCATCTTTAAATACTTCTTCAGGTTCCTCACTCAGGATCTCACGAACTCTTGCAGTTGCTCCAACTGCTTTATGAAGTTGACTCAAAATGTCAGGGAACGAGCCTAAAGCAGCACCCACAAAAATACTAAACAATACAAATTGAGTGAACTTCTCAGCATCAATTTCCTCCCTCTCAAGCATGCCTGCTCCATACCATACAACAAAAGTAATCACTCCAAAAAGTGCGAAAATAATAAAAGAGACAAATAATGCACGAGCCTTTGACGCACTTAAAGTCAAATTCACAAATCCTTTAAGAGATTCTGAATACCGAGACTCTTCGTAATCCTCATTAGTAAAAGCTTTAACGCTAGCTATTCCATGAAGAGACTCTTCAACTACAACATTACTAGCCGCTAACTCATCTTGAGCTTCTCTCGTCTGTACTCGGATGCCTCTACCAAATATTCCCATCAAAATAACAACGATCGGAATACATGACAACATAACCAATGTTAATTGTGGCGATGCCAAAGCTATGAATATAATACCCCCAATTAACATTACCGACTGTCGAATTATTTGCGGAACAGTGAGTATTAAAGTATCTCTAATTAAAGTAAGATCGGCTGATATACGACTACAAAGCTCTCCAACTCTACGCTCCGAAAAGTAACTCATTGGCAATCGAACAAGCTTGCCATAAGCACTCTTCCTTATATCAGCAAGAGCTGACTCGCCAGCAAACGCAAACCATCGAATACGCCAATATGCTATAAATGCCTGGACCGCAAGAACAGCAACTAAAATTTTGGCTACTCCATTAATGTTTTCCTTAACATTTTTTGGATCCGCAATACCCTCTGTTCCACTCATCGATCCACCTATCAAAACCCCCATCAAATAAGGAAATGCTAGCGACAATATGGCTGTAATGAAAAGACAAACTAAAGCCGAATAAAAATACAACCGATACGGGGTAAGGTAAGTAGCAATTTTCAATAATTCACTCAGGCCCTTATCGGCCTCGTCATTATCTAATTTCTTCTTATGCCTTTTCCACATCTTTCTGGACGCCAACTGAAGGAGCTATAAGCAAGAAACGCAAGCATCCTTATTGCTGATGATCGATTGCAACTATAATCTACCTGTTTAAGCTACTTAAAAGAATGGCTATTATGCAATTCCTAAAGAAAAACACCATATTGCCTATAATCGTTCTTCTGGCTATGCTCATAGGCACAGGATTACGAGTTGGTGATCTTGAAACTCGGCCAATGCACACCGATGAAGCTGTGCAAGCATACCGAATGGGCAATCTGCTGGAGGGTAACGGCTTTGAATACGACCCTAGCGACGGACACGGCCCAGGCCTTTTACTCTTCTCCCTCCCAATCACCCTAATCAGGGGAGCCACTTCATACTCTGAACTTGATGAGACTACTCTGAGACTTACACCCGCCATCTTCGGCATCATCCTCATCGCAGTAGCTCTACTCTTCCGCAACCTAATTGGCAATATTGGAACAGTCATCGCAGCCCTACTAACAGCCATTTCACCAATGCATGTGTTCTTTAGCCGTTACTACATCATGGAGTTGCCAATGGTGCTTTTACTCGCTGTCTTCGTGTACTGCATCTGGAAATATTTCTGCCAGCAAAAATTAAGATGGATGACCTGTGCCGGAGCCATTGCGGCATTGATGCATGCCACCAAAGAAACTTTTGTAATTTCAATCTTCGCCCTAACGGCTGCAGCTCTCATCATCTGGCTTATAGAAGAAATTACCAGCCGACGGGCAGCTAGACTACATATCATCCCCCTCATCAAGCATATCTCAATAGGGGTGCTACTGTGCCTATTTCTCTCAGCTACACTCTATTCAGTTTTCTTCACTAATCCCGAGGCCATCCCAAAGAGTTACTCGACCTACATGAATTATTTGGAGCGCGCCGAAGGAAGCGGTCACGAGAAGCCCTTCCTGTACTACGCTCAACTGCTCGGATGGAAAAAAATGGAGCTATATACATGGAGTGAACTATTAATTCTAACACTCGCCGCAGTTGGCGCGCTTTCAACCTTCCTCAGGCATGACCTGCCAGAGAGAACACAGGTTTTCCTTCGACTTCTTGCCGCTTATGCACTGTTCACTCTCCTGATCTACTCTGTCATTCCCTACAAGACTCCCTGGTCAATTCTTGCCTTCCTGCACGCAGCTATCCTTCTAGCTGGCTTCGGATTTAGCTCACTCATCAAACTATGCGGAACAATTCCTAATAAGCTAATTGCCAAGTTCACATACCTGCTAGTAATAGCAATACTCCTACTAGGTAGCTGCAACTTATTAAACCAGACTCAGATCGCCAACTTCAAGGCCACACCAACAATGGCCGGGACAAATAGCAAGCCTGCTCCCAGCATTTTCAAGAAGCTCTGGAGTAAGCATTTTGATCCATTTCCCAGTTCACGTTCACAAGCTCCTTTCAATTCGGATAGAAATCCATATATCTATTCCCATACCTCCCCCAGCCTAGTCTCCAGACTTGTGGCACAGATTGATGAACTGCAGGAAATCAACCCTCAACTATCCGTGCTTGTCTGCCACCCAGAAACTGGCTGGCCGCTTCCCTACTACTTCCGGAACATTCAAAAAGCCGGCTACCCACAACACCCACAAGCCCTTAAATCTGTAATAAAAACTGACGTAGTCATCTGTGATTCAGCCTATGACGATGAACTCACCCCAAATCTTGGCGACCGATACATCGGCCCTGACCTGATGAACCTCCGAGATAACGTTATGCTTCATATCTACATCGAAAAAGAACTATTCTTTGAAATGGTTAATCGGCGGTCCGAGAAATAATCATGCATGAAGCGATACACAAAATCGGATCTCACGCAATGGCTACCGAGTTCCAAATCTATGTGGCAGGCACTAATGAAGCCAAAGCGATGGCAGTGGCTTCAGCCGCTTTAAGAGATCTCGAGCCGCTAGAAGCGGAACTAAGCCGCTTTAAAAGTAATAGTGACATATCCAGATTGAATCATTTACGAAAAGGCGAAAGCACACCTATAGGAACCGCCGCGCTAGACTGCATACAGCTAGCGCAGGACATCCATAAAGCCACAGAAGGGGCTTTCGATATCACTGTTG
The DNA here is from genome assembly GCA_004211885.1 of Verrucomicrobiaceae bacterium. GTDB lineage: Bacteria > Verrucomicrobiota > Verrucomicrobiia > Verrucomicrobiales > DEV007 > EC70. The sequence goes on along the minus strand of SHBV01000047.1, from coordinate 18,025 downwards.
GCCCATTAATTGCAGTCCTAACAAATCCTGATCACAGCCCCCGAAATCCATCCAAAGAAGAGCTTTCAAAAGCAATTGATGCCGTTGGAATTAATAAAATAAAACTCGATCATGGATCATTAACGGCCACTGTTTTGTGCGACAATCTCTGGCTTGACCTCGGCGGAATAGGTAAAGGTTATGCTTTAGATCAAATGGCATTAATTTTAAAAGAAAGCGGCATCAATAATGCGATGTTAGATGCTGGTGGGAGCACTCTATTAGCATTTGGTGATGGTCCGGATGGTAACGGATGGGTCGGTGGATTAGGTGAACCAAATTCACCCGAAATTATATTAAAGAATAACGCCTTAAGCGGATCAGGATTCAGCGAGAGAGGCGAACACATTATCGACCCAAGAAAGTATAGCCGAGTTTCTATTAAGAAATACAACGCATGGGCTCTAGCCCCCTACGCCGCTCTTGCTGATGCTCTTTCAACTGCATTTCTTGTCATGACACCCAAAGAAATTAATGATTTATGTGCAAAACACGAAGAAATTGAAGCCATCTTGCCATCCACTTAATTCATCACTTTCATCAATACTTTAACCATGATAAAGCAAAAGTGTATAAAGCTAATTTAAGAGCTCAATAATATACAATACCTTGATATCTATCTTATTGAATCTTTAAACCCATGCTAAGGAACTCAAAGAATAATTATCTCAAAATCATAGTTCCATTGCTAACGGCTTCGGTCATTTGCCTAATTATTTTTTGGCTCTGGCTGAGATTAGAAATTGCAAGACACGAAGCCTCACAGCTTCAATTTACAGGGATTGAGCAATCAAAAGGAGACAAACTAATCAGACAAATCTTAACGGTTGCATTGATTCTAAGCCCTACTCTCTTAATTATCATTTATTCCCGTTCAAAACTATTAACCAAATATATAATTCGCCAGATAACCCTCCCCTTCAGTTATAGCCTAGGAGGATTCATTGCTATCTGGCTTGTCATCGATTTAAGCGATAACGGCCCAGATCTCGCGAAGGCCGGCGCTCCAATGCTTGGCATAGCAAAATACTATCTTGTTCAAATACCTCATATTCTTGTAACCATACTTCCAATAACTCTCCTCTTATCAATACTCTATGCTTTAGGGAAATTATCTAAAAATAATGAAATTATTTCGATGGTCAGCTGTGGCCTTAGCCTAAACAAAATACTAACCCCTATTTTTTTTATAGGTCTTTATTGCTCATTGATCTCACTAACATTAAATTACGAATGGGCTCCAGAAGCAGAATCCCACAAAGAGACCGTTTTAATGTCATTCGACAAGGCCGACACCCAATCTCAAAACAAACAGTACAAACTCAATTCTAGACTCTACCGAAACAAGGAAAATTATCGCACCTGGTTCATTGGCGCGATGCCGCCTAACCTTGCCTCAGCAAAGCTTAGAAATGTTGAAATATACCAAGCAGATGAAAATGGAAAATTAATCCAATCCTATTATTCCAACCAAGCAAACTGGAATTATTCAGATAAATCCTGGACATTGATTAATGGGACTATCATCCAATTTAATAAAAACAGCGAAGACATAGCTCAACGAAGATTTCAAAACCTTGTCATTACAGACTGGAATGAAACTCCTTGGAAAATTTACAGCGGAAATCTTGACCCTGAAGAATTAGGGATCCCTGGCCTCTCTTTCCATCTGAACAGCAACTTAGAAAAATCCACTAAAAGTCTAGCCGCTTTTAAAACTCAACTTCACTATCGGTGGGCCCTGCCGCTGAGCTGTTTAGTAATCACCCTAATTGCGTCACCACTTGGAATAGTTAGTTCCAGACAAAACTTAACAAGTAGCGCCTCTGCAGCGATGATCATTTTCTTTTTAATGTTACTATTAACAAATCTTTTTCTAGCCCTTGCTCAAGGAATGAAAATTCCAGCTCCGCTCGGCGCCTGGTCAACAAACCTGATAATTGCTTGCATCGGAATAATATTAATAATATCACGACGAAATAATAATGAAACCTCCATCCTCGCTATTACCAACTATTTAAGAAAAGGCTATAGAAAATTATTACCTCAACCACAAAAACAAACAAGTGGTCGACTCTCTTCCTAAAACCAATCAAAAAATCAAAACCTAAAAAAATCTAGCTTATGGGAATTAATGACTCATGGAATATTCGCCCACGCGCTAATGAGTGCAGCAAAACAAACCAGTCATTTCAAGATGGAGAATCTTTCTATGCTGCAATATTCAAAGACAATAATGGCGAAACATACTCACGATTAGATTTCAGCATAAAAGCTTGGGAGGAAATCCTCAACAATAAGGACAAAGAAAGCCTATTTTCTTTTTGGCGTTCAAAGTTTGAAGAAGAAGCCCCTGTCAAAGCCAAAGAAGTTGTCGAAAAAGAAAGCGCAGAATCAATACTCCGAAGACTCATCGATGAAAATGAAGAAAAAAGTGAAAATGCTAGGTATATCCTAGCCGCAATGCTTGAACGTAAAAGAATTTTAAAACCCGTTGATGTGAAAGAAGATGCCAATTCGAAAATGCTTTTCTACGAACACTATAAAAGCGGCGAAGCTTTCATTGTGCGCGATCCGCTTCTTAATCTCAGCGAACTAGATGCTATACAAGAAGAAGTTTCAAGTTGGCTCGGAACAAATGATAGTACGCCTAAAAAAGAAGAGACAACTCTCCCCGACTGCACTAGCCAATCAATATCCTAGCAACGCAAGAATTTTTCTAAATTTTCCGATACTATAGCGTTTTTCAAAAACCTGAAATCTACCTTTTCTTATTTTTTTAAGAATCAGGTAGTAGATCCTTGCCATGCAACGAGCAGCCCTTAGCGAAGCGTAATCCCCTTCACACATATATGCTTCTGCTTTTTTAAAATAATATTCCGCTCGATCCGCTTGAAACTTCATAAGATCAAGAAAAGCACGACTATTCGCAGAGCCCATTAAATCTTCTTTTGTTATATTAAACTTCTCAAGCTCTTCATCAGGAAGATAAACCCTACCCGTCTTGTAATCCTCGCCAACATCTCGGATTATGTTAGTTAATTGCAATGCGTACCCGAGATTAATAGCGTAATCTTTACTCCGAGGATCATTGGCATCAAAGATCTTCAAACAAACCAACCCTACTACAGAAGCTGCTCGATAACAGTATCTCTTCAACTCATCAAATGTCACATACTCTGTCCCGCACACATCCATCTTCATCCCCTTAATAATTTCAACAAAAAGTTCTGACGGAATGGTATATTTTTCTCTTAAAGCTAACACTTCACTTTGAAGAGAATTGGGATCCAAAAATCCATTGAGGAAACCTTTTTCCCATTCATCAAGCATTTGCATTCGTTGCTCACAAGTAAATCCTGGCTCATCTGCTATATCATCAACAACTCTGCAAAAAGCATAGAAAGACTCCATGTCTTTTCGTCTCTCCTTAGGAAGACATAAGAGTGTAAATGCTAAGTTCGACTTTGAATTTACAGTAATGGACTTGGCGTCTAATTCTTTCACTCAAAAAAAACTAATTTTATATAAACTCCCAACCGAATCATAAGGCTCTCAAACATCTGGGTGAAAATTCTCTGCAAAGAATTCGCTTAACGTATTCTACCCCAGTGCTCTAGAGGCCAATAAACCATTAGCCCAGGCCCTAATAAATTTTGCTCAGGAACAGTTCCCCACATCCGGCTATCTGCACTATCATCACTATTATCACCCAAAGCAAAATACTGCTCTTCTTTTAGTGAAATCTTATTAAGACCCAACCGATCTGGTAAGCCTGGCATGCGTCTTGTCATCGTATAACCATCATACTCTTCTGCAACCCTCACAATCCCAAATTCAGTTGCAAGCTTACCGTCAACATAAAGAGGTCCTCCATTTTGGCGGATTTCTAATTCATCACCAGGCACTCCACACAATCTTTTTATATAATGTTGAGACTTCATGCCACCTCCAATACCAATAATCCCTTTAGTGTTAAAAACAAAAACCTCACCCCTACTCGGTCTACGGAAGTGATACGACATTTTATTGACCAAAACCTGATCGCCGGTGTCGCAATATCCCCTTAAGACAAAATCTTTTTCTATCGGCAAATGATTACCGTTGACCCAATGAGCATTCGCTTCTCCATTGATGAAATTTGAGGAGCGGCCAATATTTAAAGCTGATCTTAACCCTAATCCTCCACGGTTCTTTTCCTGAAAAAGATTTTTAAGCGGCACACCAACTTTAATTGGCTCTATATTACCATCTTCAAAATAGATACGGGTAGAAGTAAAAAATTTGAATCTGGTTACTTCTTGGAACTTTTCAATTTTGGAACCTTTTGGAATCGTAATGTCAACGTATGTTCTACCTTGAGAAAATTTATCCCAAACCTTTTTGATTATACCAGGCTTTGAATATTCCTGACCCTCATCAGGGTCATTCACATGGCATATGATACCGTTTAATGTAGGTTGCATGGAACCTGTAGGGATTCGAAAAGGCTGCAAACAATATGACCGTATCCCTATAGCTATAATTATAGCCACAAATATGACCTCAAGATTTTCGCGTATTATAGGATTTTTACTGGGCTTGACAGTTTTCTCACAAATCGCAGTCAACTCTTTTGCCGTTATTTTTACTCGTTCCTTGTCCTTCTCAGATACAGCCTGATCGAAAACTTCAAGTCTCTTTTCTATCTCTTCCTTCTCTTGAACTGGAAGAAGATCTTTCTTATAAGAAAGAAATTTCCTCACTCCTTTCCTTAAAAGTTTCGCTCTCTTTAAATATTTTGGACGTAGCATAATACCTAGTTAGAAGATGATTTTAAGACTTTAATAAAAGCCTCCTGAGGAATATTAACTTTACCAATCGCTTTCATCTTTTTCTTTCCCTCTTTTTGTTTTTCAAGCAATTTCCTTTTTCTTGTGATGTCCCCGCCATAGCATTTGGCTGTAACATTTTTTCGCATAGCACTAATTGTCTCACGAGCAATAATGCTACCACCTACCGCTGCCTGAATAGGAACTTTAAATAATTGCTGTGGAATTACTTCTTTCAGTTTCTCACAAAGCTTCCTCCCATAGCTTTGAGCCTTGTTAGAATGAACGATCGAGCTGAATGCATCGACGGGCTCTTCGTTAATTCGTATATCCATCTTAACTAACTTTGCTGACTGATATTCAGCATGCTCATAATCCATTGAACCATAACCACGAGTCATGCTCTTCATCCTGTCATTAAAATCCACAAGAATCTCATTCAAAGGAAGTACAGAAGTTAGCATCACTCTTGATGAATCCAGAGTCTCGGTATGTTCGATTGACCCACGCTTTTCCATGATCAGTTGAATCAAATCCCCAATAAATTCATTGGGCGTAATAATGAATGCTTTGACTGTAGGCTCTCGAATCTCATCTATTTCAGCTGGATCAGGTAAAAAAGTCGGATTATCAACAAATATTTCTTCACCATTAGTTTTACTCACTTCATAAATAACACTCGGATATGTTGAAATAACATCCATATCGAACTCTCTCCGCAAACGTTCTTGTATAATTTCCATGTGAAGAAGCCCTAAGAAGCCGCACCTAAAACCAAATCCAAGCGCAGCAGAGCTTTCAGCCGAAAATTGAAAAGCAGCATCATTAATCTGCAACTTTCCCATTGCTAATTTCAATTGCTCAAAATCATCAGTAGTCACGGGGTATATTCCTGAAAAGACCATCGGCTGAATCTCTTTAAATCCAGGCAAAGGCTCTAATGCAGGTCTCTGAACCTCAGTAACCGTATCCCCTATTTTTACTTCAGAAGAGGACTTCATATTGGCAATGAGATAACCCACATCTCCTGGCCCTAATTTATCTCTCTTTTCCATTTTTGGAGTAAAGACTCCCACTTCCTTCACCTCGTAATTCTTACCAGTGCTCATCATGCGTATTGCAGTCCCCCTGGTCAATTCCCCAGAAACTACACGCACATACGAAACAACACCCCTAAAAGAATCAAAAACCGAATCAAAAACTGAAGCCCTTAATAACTTATCATTAGGCATAGATGGCGGGGGAACTCTCTCAACTATCGCTTCTAAAATATCCTCAACCCCAGTCCCAACTTTAGCGCTAGCTTGTATAGCTTCCTCTGCAGGGATCGCCAATATATCCTCAAGCTGTTGGTGGGCCATATCCAGATCAGCACTTGGTAAATCGATTTTATTAATTACGGGAACAATCGTAAGATCTTGTTCGGTAGCTAGGTGCAAATTTGCAACGGTTTGAGCTTCTACACCTTGAGCTGCGTCTACTATTAATATGGCACCTTCACATGCCGCCAAACTTCTGGACACTTCATAAGAGAAGTCGACATGGCCAGGAGTATCCAAAAGATTTAATTTGTAAGTCTTTCCATTAATAGCTGTGTACTCCATCGTTACTGGATGTGACTTAATTGTGATGCCTCGCTCCCGCTCCAAATCCATAGAATCTAATAGCTGGTCTTGCTTTTCTCTTTCTGAAATAGTCTGAGTAAACTCCAACAAGCGATCCGACAGGGTAGTTTTCCCATGATCAATATGGGCTATGATTGAAAAATTTCTTATTTGCTCTGTATCCATATTTAAAGGCCTCTCAATAAGAGAACGCCGAATCCATAATAACCCTTATAATGGGGCTGGACTTTAAAGCGCGAAACATGCGTTGTAAAGCCCCTCAACCACCTTGCATAGGCGGCATGAGGGCCACGACGTGGCCATCTCTCAATTTATAGGCTCTATCAACATAGTCATGATCTACAGCAACCCTTATGACAGAATCCCATTTCCTCAATTCTGTCCATTTCTCATATAGAAATTGTAGCAACTCATCAATATCGCACTCGCACTGAGGAACTTCTATTTCTATTTGTTGATCTCCTACTGCATCCCTCAAAACCGAGAATAAAATAATTTTCAAAACCATAATTAAAAAGTTGAATTTGCGATTATCTCTTTTTTCAACTCCCCTATCACAGGAAGGTTTCGATACTTCCCATGATAATCAAGTCCATATCCTACCAAAAACAAATCATCAACCTCAAACCCAACGAAATCTGGAGTTATATTCACATCTGTTTCTTTTTTTTTCTTCACCAAAGTAAGGCTACTCACTTTTATTGGATTGCACTCACATTTTATTCTCTCAACAACTGCCTCTAAAGTTTTTCCTGTATCAAATATATCATCAACAATGAGCACGTGCCTTCCTGAAAAATTAGGCATTCTTATACTATTAATAAAAACCTCTCCACTGGTCTTCGTTTCACCATAATAACTCTCCACATTCAAACACCTCAGATCAAAATCAATTTCTAAGCGCCTTAACAAGTCCACGGCAAGCATCAGACTTCCGTTCATTATTGGTACGACTGTTAATTTACATTTATGATATTGATTTGAGACACATTCAGCCAACTCATCTAATCTCGAATTAATTTCGCTCTCATTGAAAAGAACTCTCTTCAATTCGTTAATATTATCATTTGTAGACATCTAGAAATTCTGACCCAACATGTTTAGTAGGCACAAAATATAACATGACCCAGAATCAACATAAAATATCAGATTTAAGAATTTCTTACACGAAGGCTGAGTTAAATATTAAGGAAACAGATCCTTGTCCCATCAAACAGTTCGAAAGATGGCTCAACGAAGCCATCGAAGCAAAAACGACTGAAGCAACTGCAATGTCTCTGGCTACAGTAAATGAAAAGGGTCAACCCTCAGTTAGAACCGTCTTGTTAAAAGATTTCAGCTCTGAAGGATTCGTTTTTTACACAAATTATGAAAGCCGCAAAGCTTCTGAAATTGATTACAACCCCAACGTAGGAATCTGTTTTCTGTGGAAAGAACTCGAACGGCAAGTAACTATAACAGGAGCCGCTTCAAAAATCTCTAAGGAGAAATCAGAGAAATATTTCAAAAGTCGCCCAACTGGACATCAAATAAGCGCCTGGGCTTCAACTCAGAGCAGTAAAGTTCCCAACAGAGGATGGATGATTGCCCGAGAAAAAGAACTAAGCAATAGGTTCTCAGATGGGATAGTTCCATATCCAGAGTTTTGGGGAGGATTCCAAATATCGCCTACCGAAATAGAATTCTGGCAAGGGCGTGAAAACCGATTCCATGATAGGATACTTTATCGGCTTGAAAAATCAAACTGGTCACGATCAAGACTAAGTCCATGAACACCATTAATTATTCACCTATAGAACTAACCGCTGTCCATACGCCAGAACCAAACTCTACCCTAATTTTATCCAAAAGTCGTTCAGCTTCATCAGGATGTTGGCACAAAGCATATAAGGTAGATCCTGATCCAGACATCAACGCAATTTCTGACTCCATCTGCTCAAGTAACCACATCTTTATATTCGCCAACCCTATATATTTCTGAAATACGGGAAGCTCTAGATCATTGTAAAATTTCCCCCATGAAGTGGATTGATCAACATAACTAACCTTCGGCAAAGACTCAGCCGAAGCCCACTTAGAATAAGCCCAAGCACTTGAAACTCCAAACTCAGGCTTAATCAGCACTACTGAATAGGCAGGCAAAGAGCTTTCTAACTCTTGTATATTTTCACCACGCCCCGAACAAATTGCTGGAACCCCACCCAAAAAGAACGGGACATCTGAACCAATACTTGCTGCTAGTGAATTCAGGGCCATCGAAGAAAGAGGGCATTCAAGAATTTTATTCACTGCTCTCAACGTTGCAGCAGCATCACTACTACCGCCTCCCAACCCTGCTCCAACTGGTATCCTCTTCACTAGTTTTATTTTCCCATGCAATTCAATGCCAGCCTCACACTGTAAAGCCCTCAGCGCTTGAAGAACTAAATTCTGGCGATCCGATTCCAAACTAAAATCATTACATTCCAATGTTATTTCACCTGCACCCAAGTTCAAATCGAAATGAAGATCATCCTTAACAGTTGTAATCGGTACTATTAGGGTTTCAATCTCATGGAACCCATCGTCACGCTTCTTATGAATCCTCAACCAAAGATTCAGCTTGGCGGGAGCAAATTCAAGGTGTCTCATAGAATATAATTAATGGGATTTTAAACCAATATAACTAACACCAAAACGAAAATGACTCATAACGTATTTTTCTGGCTAAAAGAAAACACAATGAATAACAAATTTGAAACAGAGGCAAAGAAACTCTTTGAAATTGATATTGTGGAAAGTGGATCCTTAAGAAAGCTTGCAGGAACTCCAGAAAGGCCAGTGACAGACAAAACATTCACATACCATTTGTGCCTCGAATTTAGCTCTATAGAAAATCACAACGCTTACCAAACTCATGAATCTCATCATTATTTTGTCACCGAATGTAAAGAGATATGGGACAAGGTCGTGGTCTATGACTCGGAAATAATTTGATTGAAATTTACTCTCCTTCAATCCCAATAATGGCAAGCATTCTCCCTGTCTTACCCTTTTCGCTTCTGTATGAATAGTATTTTTCTAAATTTTGCGAAGTACACTCAAGTGTATCATGAATAGAATCAGCTGGGACTCCACATTCTAAGCAATCCCTGCGTATCCAGGACGCAAAATCGACTTCATACGCAGGAGGCCTAATACATGGACTCAGCTGTACCACTAAGTCACTTGAATCAACCCCATTGGCATTCATTAGCAATAATACTTTTTTCACTATGCCCAATTGACTCCCTTTCTTTCCCGAATGAACAAGAGCAACTGCGCGGGAATTCTTATCCGCTATATAAACAGCACAACAATCTGCTACATAAATCCCTAACAATATTTTTTTTTGGAAAGTTATTAACCCATCGACAGACGAAATAGGAGATTCTAGGCCTTTTGACGCATCAACAATGTGAACCTGATCCCCATGCACTTGCTCAGCAACAGAGACATCATCGAGTGCATATCCTAATGACTTTATTCCCTCTTCATGGGATGGCGCTAAAATCTCAAGGGCTTTATCTTTGGAATAAAGATTAACAGGTAATTCAGGCTGCCTAAGTATAAAGGTATGCTTTATATCAGAAATTTCCTCGAGGGAATTGAACCGACTTTGCGTAATTTTCACACTATGCACGAACAATTAATTTTAATATGGTTACAATTAATAAACTTGAACCATAATAGACATCAAAACAAAAAAGCCTCGACCTAACTTAGGTCGAGGCTTTTACAATTAAACTTTTAATATATTAATTATTCGTTAATTAACTCAGAAGCATCCATCACGGCCGACGTGACACCAGAATCCATCTCAGCCATCACTTCGACTAAATTTTCGATAATATCTTCTCTCATTTTATCAACTAAATCGATGCCCTTACGGGTGATTTGGACCATTACTTTCCTCCGATCATCTGACGCATGTAATCTTTGTACATAGCCAAGCTTCTCTAGACGGTCCACTAAACCAGTAGCCGCTGCCGTTGAATGCCCCATTTTCTTTGAAATATGAGTCATTGTTAAGTAATCCTCTTTTGCTAGGTATCCTAGTAAGAAGAACTGAGCATAGGAAACATTGCCCTTGTTAAGCTCTTTAGATAAGTTCAAAAGAAATGAACGTTGTGTAAACATTATGAAATCAGCCAATCTCCCAGCGTCCTTCCTTACAGTTTGGTTGTTATCAGTTACCGCTTGCATAATTCTTTGTTGTTTAAGACTTTATTTATTATAATTAAGATTAATATTATAATATATAAAATATTTATGTCTATTATAATTATTATAATTTTTATATTTTACTAATTTACTTAGTTTTCATTGATTTATATAATACCCAAATATTGAATAATATCAAACATGATTTGCATAAATTTAAAATTTTCTCATTATTAAGAACATTTAGAGTCTAATTTTTAAAAAAAATTAACACCATCGTAGAGGTTAATGAAAACATTATATAACCGTTTAACTCGGTAAATGATACACACTGACTACCTCACCTGGGTCAATACTTGAGTTTGGTTTCATTCTTAGCAGGGAATCGGATTGAGAAAGTGCAAAAATATTGTTTGATCTCTGATTACCTATTGGATGAAAATTTCCACCATGCATTGAGCCGCAAATATAATGGGGCCGGTCAGTAGCATTCTGAATGTATGAGTCTAATATTGCCTTATCTTTTCTTATTTTACACTCCGCCTCAGATCCCCCGCTTCTTAGTCGCAAAGCGGGTAGTACAAACAAATAAAAACACAGGAATGCAGATACTGGATTGCCAGGAAGTCCGAAAACTTGCACGTGCTCGCCATGTTTTCCATAAAACATGGGTTTCCCTGGTTTTATTTTTACCCGCCAGAAAATTTGTTTAATACTGCATTTCCTGAAGGCTTTTTTCACGTAATCTCGATCTCCAACACTAATCCCGCCAACTACTAAAATAATATCTGCCCATTTCTGCATTTCGATAATGCCATTAGAAATTTCAGTCAAATCATCTCTAATTCTCTTAATTTTAATTTTTTCTACCCCGGCTTTTAATGCTGCAGATTTCAACATCACTCCATTACAATCATATACTTGGCGACTTTTTATTTGTCGTTGATCATAATTAATTAATTCGTCTCCTGTAGTTATAATTCCAACACTTGGAAAACTACCAACAGTAACTTCACTAACACCGCCTGCAACCAATGCACCTAAGGTTGAAGGCTTAATACTACTACCTTTACTTAATATAGTCTGCCCTTTTGATAATACCTCACCAACTCGACGCACATAATCATCAGCAGAGACTTTTCCATTAATCGAAATTAATCCATTAGGTAAAACATTGACATCTTCTTGCATAACTACAGCATTTGCCCCCATTGGAATTTGAGACCCAGTGAATACTCTAAATGCTTCCCCAGAGCCTATCGACGCATTGCACGCTGCACCCGCAACACTCTCACCCACTACACTTAGGTTTTTTGAATGCTCTTTGCAATCTGAAGCTATTATCGCGTAACCGTCTACTCCAGACTGACGAACCTGAGGCAAATTAATTTTGGAGCGAACTTCTCTAATTAAAAAACAACCTACTGATTCAGCAACGGGCACATTCCTCTTCACCGGTAAGGGTGTTGACTTAAAAATTCTTTCTAATGCTTCAAATTCCTCAATCATCTAAAACCTTATTACCTGATTCACCCTCTAGGATAAAGCTGTTGGAATCTCTTGCTGTTTGTTCCGAAGTCAATGAAGGAACTTTTATATTGTGATCACCTTTCCCCGACTCATCTGGCCGCACTTCATCTATTTGTTCCGTCTCCGGCTTAAAAAAAACCCAATCTCCTAAATTAGGTTCTCCAGACAAAATATCTGCGACTATAAATCCTAGTCTTCTTTCTGGGCTGACACTTAATTTTGCTTTCGAGTAAATTCCACCTTCTCTCATTACATGAAGGATAGTTCCCTTTCTAGGCTTCAATTTAGTAGACTTTATTAATGCAAATTCTAATGACTCCTGAACTAGACATATTTCACCAATAAAATATTTAGCTTCATCGTTTTTATCTAGTTTTTTTTCTTTTCCGCTAATTCGATCTGCTGGCTTTTCTTTTCTCTTCTCAATATCATCATTAAAAACGCAACTTTGCAAAACTGTGGAAATCAACGCCCCATACAGAATCATGTGAAGTTTAAACCAATTCATTAAGCTTTTATATCTAGTGGAGAACTATAGAATTGATTATAGCAAAAGATTGACTCTGCAGTGAAGCTTTGTTTTAGTCACCCAATTCAATCGCTTTGTATTAGAAAACATCATTTTAGGTGAGATGGCTGAGTGGTCGAAAGCGCTTCTTTGCTAAAGAAGTGAACCTCAAAAGGGTTCCGTGGGTTCGAATCCCACTCTCACCGCCACCTAATCTCATTTATCATTTCCAGGCAATTCAAAACAACCGTCCTTTCTAAAAAAGTCAGAAAATTATTTTTCCTCCCCATAAATAATAAACAAGAAAATAAGTAATGACTTTAATCGACGCTATTATTTTAGGAATCGTTCAAGGACTTACTGAATTCTTACCCATCTCTTCATCAGGGCACTTGGCATTATCTAATCGATTATTAGGATTTGATAAAGAATCTTCAGGAATTGAGTTTGATATATTGCTTCATTTTTCGACTCTCCTCGCTGTACTTATTTACTTCAGGAAAAAACTTATCTTAATGATCGTATCGCTTTTTAAACAGGGGTCGAATAAGGACAAAAAAATGATCTGGCTACTTATTATAGGGACACTCCCAGTAGTTTTTATAGGACTGCTACTCAAAGACAGCGTGGAAACAATAAGTTCTAGACCAATCCTAGTGTGCATTTTGTTATGCACTACTGGTATCATTTTATTCCTACCAGTTTGGCTAAAGATTAATAAAAAAATAAATCTAGGAAAGGCATCCGCCTTAATCATTGGTTTCTCACAAGCATTAGCAATACTACCTGGGATCAGTCGTTCAGGAGTAACTATAACGACTGGAATGATACTAGGGATATCTCCAAAAAAAGCAGCCGAATTTTCATTCCTGTTAGCAATTCCTGCTATAGTTGGTGGCACTATCCTAAAGATGAATGAGATTTCATCTATTCCAGCAAATCAATTTGGAATCTACTTAGGAGGAATGATTGCCGCATTTATTACTGGATTAATAGCAATTTTTTGTGTTTTAAATTTGATCAGCAAAGGGAAATTCGCGCACTTCGGATTTTATTGCTTATTCATAGGAACTACAGGGTTGATCTATTTCGCATCGCGTTAACAATACAATCTATTCTTCTAAACGAAGGCATAGACACACAGTGGATTCTATTAATCAAACTTTCTCAACGATATTTTTTCTGATCTTCTTAGCATTCACAGGCAAAACATTATCGGCTTCGGATTACGCTGAAATATTACCCGCAACAGGATTCGATTTTCCGGTAGGGACTCCAAATGCTGAAGGGTATTATAAAGCGAGAGGCTTTTGGCCTAACGGCCACGTTGGAGAAGATTGGAACGGCAAAGGTGGAGGGAATTCTGATCTTGGAGATCCGGTGTACTCGATAGGTGAGGGAATTGTCGTTCAGTCTCGTGATGTTCGCAGAGGATGGGGCAACGTTATTATTATACGTCATGTTTTTATTGATAAAAACGGCACCACAAAATTGCTAGATTCACTATATGCACATCTTGATTCCAGAAACGTAGTGCTTAACCAAATTGTAAAAAGAGGACAAAAAATAGGAACAATTGGAAATAATAGAGGCATGTATCTCGCGCATTTACATTTTGAAACCCGCAAAAACTTAGCAATAGGAATGCACAGAAGTAGTTTTTCTAAAACTTACTCAAATTACTATAGCCCAACTTCATTCATCCGCGCTCACAGACAATGTCCAGATTCTAAAAAAACTTTCAAAGTCCCTATAAATACATTTGCCCCTTATCCCGGAGCATACCCAAAAGACAAAAAGGAACCAAAATCAACAAATTTTGCAAAAGCAATTTCTGGTAAAACAATCGATCCTATTAAAACTATATTCAATAAACCACCACAAAAAAAATCACCGCGAACAGTCATAACTAAAAACGGTACTAAACCCAGTTCACAGCCAAAAACAAAACCGCCTATTGCCAAAAAGAATATTAAAGAACATCCATCTAAACTAGATCCTCAAAAAAAACAACTTGGTTTACTCGCTCGCCTAAGAGCAAGATACCCTAGCACTAGAAGTGGGACAGGAAAAGTTAAGCGGAATAGATTTTCACCGCGCAAAAAACGTTAGTTTAATTTAAATAATTTTATTTCTTCAGGGATCGAAGAAGATAGAACTCAAAACTATCAACAAGGGCTTTCCAACTTGCGACAATGATATTGTCAGAAACGCCAACAGTTCCCCAAGTTTCAACACCATCAGTTGAAACTATAAGAACGCGAGTCTGAGCTGCAGTTCCAGTATGACTATCTATGATTCGCACCTTATAATCTCGCAACGCTATATTCTTAATAGCTGGGTAGAATGGCTCTAAAGCTTTGCGCAACGCACCATCCAGTGCATTCACTGGACCATCTCCCTCTGCCACCTGATATGTACTCTTATCATCTACCTCAAGTTTTACTGTTGCTTCACATGTCTCAAAATGAGTTTCAGGATGACGCCGCGTTGAGCAATGATATTCTTGCAATTTAAATAGTGGATGATAGTCATCAATAGCTTTACGAACGAGCAACTCGAATGATCCTTCAGCTGCCTCAAACTCGTACCCATCTTTTTCCAAGTCTTTGAGTTGAGTCAAAATTTCTATAGCAGTTTCACTTCCCTTTTCCAAATCATGACCAAGTTCTTTTGCCTTCATTAAAACATTACTCTGCCCTGACAATTCAGAAATAAGTATAATTTGAGAATTCCCAACTGTCTCTGGCTCTATGTGCTCATAGCTACGCGACAACTTTTGAACAGCATTAACGTGCATTCCTCCTTTATGAGAAAAAGCAGTTCTACCTACATAAGGAGCACGTTCATTGTGGGCATTGTTCCCAAGATCATCGACAAAGTGTGATATTTTGGTTAATTTTGATATTTCCGGCCTTAGTTTAACTCCCATCTTTAATTCTAAGTTAGGTATCGCCGACGTAAGATTACAATTACCCGTCCGCTCTCCGTAACCATTAACGGTCCCCTGAACATGAGATGCTCCAGCAGTAACTGCCGCAAGTGCATTAGCCACGCCCACTCCAGTATCATCATGAGTATGTATTCCAAGAGGGACTGTCAGATTCTCAAAAACATCTGCAGTAATATTTTGAATTTCATGAGGCATAGTACCTCCATTAGTGTCACATAAAACAATAACATCAGCACCCCCTTCCTCAGCTGCAACGATAGTATCTATAGCATGCTGAGGATCGTCCTTATATCCATCGAAAAAATGTTCAGCGTCATAGATAACTTCCCTCCCCTGCTCCTTTAAATAATTAGCAGTGTCTCGAATCATCGCCTGATTTTCTTCTGGCGTTGTCCTCAAAACTTCGGTGACATGCAACTTCCAAGTCTTTCCAAAAAAAGTAATTACTGGAGTCTCAGCTTCCAATAAAGTTTTAACCTGAGGGTCATTTTTAACACTTTTATCAGCCCTTCTAGTACTTCCAAATGCAGCAATTTTTGCACTCTTCCATTCCTTTTTACGAGCTTCAGAAAAAAAGTCTACATCTTTAGGATTAGATCCTGGCCACCCACCTTCAATATAATCAACTCCAAAATCATCGAGCTTTTCCGCAACTCGCAGTTTATCCAAAGAGCTAAAAGAAAGACCAAGCCCCTGAGTACCATCACGCAGAGTAGTATCATATATAACGATTGATTCAGGAATAGACATATTTAGAATTATAGTTTGGAAGATCTAATTTTCCAGATTGGCGCTTTTGAAAAAATTATTAATGATACAGAACCAATTCTGTCATCGCCTATGCGATGAAAATGGAAACATAAAAAATTCGAATAGGCAACTGGATCATTATAAATGGTAACTCCACACTTTTATTATGACAAGTGGAAACAAACAATTAACACGAAGACAAAATATAAATTCGATTCATTTATCTGATTTTTTAATAGAAAAAAAATCCATTATCTCATTAGCTTAGTCATGTCTATTTTTGCGAACCTAGGCACCTATCCCTTTTCTATGACGGCATACGCATTATGGTTGTGTATGGACTCAAAATTTTCTGCTTCGATTCGATACCATAAAATATTGGGAAGTTCATTAGACTTCATGGCAATATTCCGGACAAGGTCCTCCACAAACACAGGGTTATCATAAGCCTCTTCGGTAACATGTTTCTCATCAGATCTTTTCAAAAGACTATACAGCTGCGAACTAGCACAAGATTCAACTAAACATATTAAATCCTCTATCCAGAGAGTCTCATTAAATCGAACAGAATAAGTCACTATCCCCCGTTGATTGTGAGCACCTCGCTCGCTAATTGCTTTCGAACAGGGGCACACTGTTGTGACCGGTATTTTTAATACAATTTTTGAATCGACTTTATCTTGATTAGCAACAGTTTCAAAATTGATCTCATAATCCATTAACCCGAGAGACCCACTTAGAGGTGATGATTTTTCAATGAAATAAGGGAACTTGATTGAAACTTTCGAATTTTCAGCTTTAAGCCGTTCTAACAATTGTTGTGGTAAAGAATGCAATTCGTTAACACTAATACTTATTGGACCCTCATTTAAAGCCTCAACAAATCGGCTCATATGAGTACCTCTACACTCCTTAGGCAAATTAACTGATAAAGAAAATTCAGCTATCGTATTTTGTTTTACTCCAGATTTATCATGAATTTGTATTGGATGTGAATACGAAGAAATTCCCACCCAATCAATTTTAATTCCTCTCTGATCAGATTCTGATTGAGTATCTATTAAATCCTCCATGAAACTAAATCCCAACTATCTCCAACTTGAGATTCTCAATAAAGAATCTTCCTAAAGTTAGTATATTACCAAATTCAATGCTCCATTAATCGAAGCTCTACTTTAATGAAGATATCTCCCACTATTAGTAAATATCATTTGAGCAAATTCAAAGCGCGTGAGCGTTTGATCTCTCTAGTGATTTTTCTATGAATTTTTGCGGAAACACCCGTGACCCTACGGGGCAATATTTTACCTGTGTCAGTTGTAAACAGCGTTAGAACTTCCGGATTTTTATGATCTATCTTCTCTACTGGTATGTCCAGACGCCTTCTCGGCATCTTACGATTTGCTTTTCGAAGATTATATGCGCGCTCCTCAGTTTTAGGTTCCATAAATTAGTTATTAAAAATAGAATGAATTATCGAAGCTCTCGGTGCAATGTTCTACGCTTGAGAAACGGATTATATTTCACTTTCTCTAATCTCCCAGGAGTTCTTAAGCTTTTTTTGTTCCTAGTAGTTACATATCTTGATGGAGGCATATCGTTTTCACGTGCCTCTGTGCATTCCAAA
>SHBV01000046.1 GCA_004211885.1 Verrucomicrobiaceae bacterium | reverse complement strand
TGGAAATTCAGAGGGGACCCGACCCCCGTGCTGAGAAAAATCAGGCGATTCAGTTTCAGGATACAATCCACGGGCTCGTAATTGAGATAAGGTAATTGGTGTTCGGAATGGAAACCATTGTTCATATTCCCGTTCAAGTGATATTTCCCAATCATTGAGACTCAGAGGCGGTTCTCGTCGAAAATCACCCCACCTTGCACTTTCTGCTTTGAGTGCCAAGCGAATTCCATCAGCGCGGTTCTCCCATAGTTGTGCACCGTTCTCAGGACTGAGTGCTCCTCCATTAAAAAGATGAAGGTGGGCTCTATCAGCAAACCGAATTGCGTATGCAGGAATTTTTCTTAAATCGTTATGTATTGATGTGGGACCGCGGACTGTATTTTTCGTCGTCACATTGATTGCTACTGTTGAGGATGCCCCTGCGTTAAAACCGGCCCTTTCAGCATCATGGCAGAAGAACATATATTTTCCAGGAGGTGATATCCGTCTCATTGCCCGTACATTATTTTGGTCCCAGTCGCTATTACCTGCATGAAAATTAAGCAACAAATAGTCAATAAAGGAGTCAAGATCCAGGTACTCGCTGACAGCTTCTAAATCGCCAGATTTAGCAGCTACAATTGTGGAATCCCAACTATCTAGTATTCCTCGGGTAATTTCTTTTTCAGTTCCGTTTATAATTTCTATTCTGTTTCCACCTACGATTCGAAAACCTTCCCACTGGTCTTTATTTCCACCGAATCTTTCTGCAGTCCATTCCTCTTCAATTCTTTCAAAGAGGTGATGCATTCCCCAGTAAAGACCATTAAAATATACATGCACCTCTCTTTGTAGTGCTTCTGGATATCCCATTAGTGAATGGGCATCTCGGAACCACTGGTCTCGGATATACATTGCATTTTTGTAAACATTTTCATGAGGGTGAATCCATGAATTGCCATTGCCGCCTCGCAGAATAATAGAATTAAATTGGTCTGTAGGTGCTTCTGATCCGAACAGCGGGTACTTTAGAATATTAGATCCATATTCGTCCCTAAATATGAGTCGGAAATTATGTTTTGGCCTTGTTGGTGATCTAGACGCATTTCCATTCATACGCATTCCAGCATTCAGTTGTTTAGCCGGACTTTCCGCGAAATTAATCAGCTCGACAGAGACTAAGCGCTCAGAACCATCTCCTGAATCTTTTGAATTCATCTGTATCCCGTTGTTCTGATCAAAGAGATTGGCTTTATCTGTAACAATGGAGACAGTTGGAATGTCTAGCAGACCCTCCATAATTTCTTTTCTTGTGTATAAAGATCCGACAACATTTGGGTCCATCCCATAATCACCTTCGATGATTTGTCCGGATCGATTTTTCCATGGAACTGGATAACCTTCCGGGCTATCATCTTGATCAAGTACATCATCCAGAAATATATAAGTTTGTGTGTCTGTATTTGATGGCATGAGACCGGTTTTGATGCCGATCGCTCTTAATGGGGTGGTCTTGGTAATTCTGACATGAGCAGTGGGCTGCGATTCTTCATTATCTGCCACTATTTTTATTCCATTTTCTAGTCCGGGCTCAGTGCCATCTTTCGTGTAAATGATAGTTGATCCCTCAGTTTTGCATGAAATGAGAATGTCCAATGGTTCTGAGAAGAAACCTCGATCAATACTGAATTTAGTATCTTTAACTAGACCTGTGTAAGTTATAGTGGAGTTTGGTTTTCCTGGGGTCGGGGATTCGAAATAACCCTCTTTTGTGTCCTCTTGAGATGAGCTTAATTGGGCAATTAGTTTAGGAATTAATAGAACATCTGAACTGGTGACGGAATTATTCATTAAGTGAAATGAGAGAACATTTTCACCGCTTAATAATTTCCCAGCAAAATCTAAGCTGAAGGTTTTCATCGGATCTGCAGAGAAGACTTCACTATTCAAATTGTTTGATGCCGTTGAATTTGGTCCTAGTGATTCAGGGGCACTTTCACTGATTACTTTATATCCGTTAAGATAGACGACTACTGCATCTTCGAAATGCATCGATAGATTCATTAATTTAACGGTTTGAGGATCGTCTATAGTAAAAGGAATTCTTATATAAGCGCTAGGAGAGATGCTGCGCATTTCCGAACTGGTATTACCACCTGGACCTATGAAGTTTGGAAAATTATATCCGAACCCTATTCCTGTCTTGCCCTCGAACCAATCCGAATCATCAAATCCTGGTAGGTTCCAAGAATCTTCTGTATTATTGTCAGGTATTATCCATCTGGCTATTGAAGGCCATGCTATTAAAGTTTTCTCGAAAGGTTTATCGTGAGAGCCGAATCCATATGAGTAATTATTAAATTGCTTTGGGTAAGCGGGAGAAAATTCCGTTACAATGCCTACATTCTCTGGTCCTATAAGAGCAAGATATTCTCCATCTGAAGATAGAGAAAAATTGGTATGAAGTTCGGTTCCTTTTTTGTTTCGATTTTTTCCTGAGGCGAAGACAATTATAATCCCATTTGATGAGATTGTTTCGTCAGGAAAGCTCCACTTATTAAGATTATTTGAATTATCCGTTAGATGGTATCCTTTTGTTGATATGGCCGAGGGTCCTGAATTTTGAATTTCGATCCAGTCAGGAGAGTCGCCATTTTCATCGAGATAGGTCCTTTCATTGTTAGTCGAAAATTCTGTAATCCTCAGCTGAGAGAAAGTCTTAGCAGGGCAAATAAAAAGTAATATAAAAAAACAAAGGATTGGGGTCTTATCCATATTGCTGTGATTATAATAAGATACTCAGAATCATTGTTGATTCGAGTCCCTATCTTGAAAACCTTGGATCTAATTATTTTTTCCCTTTAAGCCACGGGGTTTTTGGCACAGATTTTGGATTATTTTTTACCCATTCAGGTTCCGGGAACCATCTAATTGATGAATATCGCTTATATGTCTCAAAGATATCTCCTCCATCCAAAGCACGTGGATCATTAGTCTCTTTTAAATATTCCTGGAGTTGTAGAGATAACTCATTGCGAATATTGGCATGATTAGGGTCATTCGCTAGGTTTTTCAGGCATCCTGGGTCTTTTTGAATATTAAAGAGTTGTTCTTTGGGTCGCTTGCTAACAGCTAACTTAAAGTACTTTTCAATTTCGGGATCTTTTTGTTTAGCGATCATGAAACTTAGGGAGGGACACGCATCAATGTCATGATATCCTCCATGTTCAGGCCCTAGTCGAGATCCTGACTTTCCGGAAAATTTTTGGCCCGGTCCAGCAGGCCATCTTTCCGGCCTGAAGTTTTTTATATATAAGAACTCATCGGTCCTGATGCAACGTTGTGGGTAGCCTAAGGAATTATAACGTGATGAGGAGTGCCGTTCTCTGCCTGCATAAATAGGAGAATTTGTATCTATGTTAGGATCTTTCAATTTGCTGATCTTATTAAGGAAACTCTTTCCCATAATTGGAAATTCCTTGGGGGCACTAATTGACATTGCTTCATGAATCGTTGCCGTAATGTCTATAAAGCTAATTAATTTTTCGCATATTTGATTTGTGGGTATTTTTGATTTCCAAGAAATGGCAAGGGGCATGTGAATTCCATATTCAGTGCAGTTTGCTTTGGCATATGGAAATGCCATTCCATTATCACTCGTAATAATGATTATAGTGTTATCATCCAAATTATTCTTTTTTAAAAGCTCTAGCATTTTTCCACAGTCCTTATCGAAGCGTTCAATTTCCAATGCATAGTCGAGAAGATCATCACGGATGATGGGTGAATCAGGTAAGAATGGCGGTACTTCTGCTTGCTCTAAAGTTTTACCAGACCTTTGACCGCTTCCTTTTTCGAAACTTCTGTGAGGATCTTTTGAGCCGAACCAGAAAGCAAAAGGAGAACCTTTGGGTTTTGATTTTATGAATTTAGAAAAACCTTCACTATAATTTCCCTTTTTACTGCCATAGATTGGTCCTGCTGGATTAGTTTTCCTGCCCCCATCAGAATAATTTCCAGGCCCCCAACCTTTACCTGTGTGTCCAGTATGATAGCCAGATTCCTTGAGCAGATCCATAAAAGTTAAATATTTTTTATGAAAAGAAGAAGCATGTGTTCCAGCATGTTCAATTTGCCATATGTTTCGTCCAGTTAAAAAAGCAGCGCGGGATGGACTGCATCCTGGCGCTGAGCAAAAAGCATTTGTGAAGAGGGCACCCTGACTTGCAATCTTATCAAAGTTTGGAGTAGAGACCATTTCGGAGCCATAAGCGGATGCATGGGGAAAAGATTGGTCATCACTTATCATTAACAAAAGATTGGGGCGGTCAGAGGCTATCGCTTTTTGTAAGAGGAAGAGTGTTATTAATATTAAAAAACGGATCATGGTATTAAGTTAATGTGTCAGATATACGAATTTATGAGTTCACTTCAAAGCCTCTTTCTTTCAAACTTTGTAACATTTTTTTTTGATTTTTGTAATCACCTGTTAGTATTGGTGTAGGTATGAAAACAGTTTGGATTCATATAGTCTATATAATTTCCTTCGCACGTAGGCGAATGATGAGATTTGCTCTGATGCTTTCGTTCTTATTTCAGTCTTTGGGTGTGATTGCTGAACAGATTGATTTTAATCGTGATGTTAGGCCAATACTTTCTCAGAATTGTTATGTGTGTCATGGCCCTGATAAGGCTCATAGAAAAGCAAAGTTGCGTTTAGATACGGAAAAGGGCTCAAGGCAGGTAGTTGCTATTTCTAACACTTCTCATAGTGAACTCATTGCAAGAATCACTTCAAAGGATCCCGAAGAAGTTATGCCTACGATTAAGAGTGGTAAGGCTCTCACTTCGGATCAAATCGATGTTCTTACCAAATGGGTCCGGTCAGGTGCAAAGTATGAAAATCCTTGGGCTTACATTCCTCCTATGGAAACAGAGGTCCCTAAGGATGTGCCTAAAGAGTGGACTCATAACTGGATCGATTCTTTTTTATTTGCGCAATGGAACAGGGAGGAGATAAAACCTGTCCGAGACGCTGACAGTGTGACCCTAGTAAGAAGACTTTCTTTTGATTTACTTGGGATTCCACCTAAAATCGAGACAGTTGAAAGATTGAAGAAAGCTAAAGATGTAAATTTAGTGTATGAATCGATAGTTGATGAATTTCTTTCTTCTGAATCTTTTGGTGAAAGAATGGCCAGTTATTGGCTCGATCTAGTTCGATTTGCAGATACTGTCGGATATCATGGAGATCAGGATCATAATATTACTCCTTACCGGGATTATATTCTGAATTCATTTAATGAAAACTTACCTTTTGATCAGTTCACTAAGGAACAGCTAGCAGGTGATTTATTGAATGAACCTACAATAGATCAAAGAGTAGCCACAGGTTATAACAGACTCTTGCAAACGTCTCACGAAGGAGGTGTTCAGGCACAAGAATATTTGGCAATTTATGCAGCTGATCGTATACGCAACTTATCAGGTGTATGGATGGGGGCAACTTTGGGCTGTGCGCAATGCCATGATCACAAATATGATCCTTATACGGCTCGTGATTTTTATGCGATGTCTGCGTTCTTTGCGGATGTGGATGAATCAAAGCATTTTGCAGTCGGATCCAATTCGTTGCCCACTAAGCGGCCTCCTGAAATTTCTGTGCTAAATAGCAAGGATCGGAAGGATCTAGAATCTTTAGAGGCTCAAGTTCCTAAGACCAAAGAAATTGAAGGATTAATTAAGAAAATAAAGAGCCGGTCCGTTCTTACGATGGTTACTCAAAGTATCGAACCTCGTGTCACTAGGATCCTTCCTCGAGGGAACTGGTTAGATGAGAGTGGAGAAATTGTCCAGCCCGCAGTTCCAGAGTTTTTGGGCAAACTTGATATTGGAGACCGTAGAGCAAATCGCTTGGACCTTGCAAATTGGCTTACCGATTCCAAGAATGGGGCCGGAGGTTTGACTGCCAGAGTGTTTGTGAACAGGCTCTGGTATTTGTTTTTTGGTGAGGGAATTTCTTCGAGTTTGGATGATTTTGGAGGTCAAGGGTCGCCACCTGCGCTGCCAGATCTTCTAGATAACTTATCAGTTCATTTTTATGAAAATGGCTGGGACGTCAAAAAAATGGTTAAATTAATTGTAATGAGCCGCGCATACAAGCTGAGTTCGAGTATTTCAGATGAACTTAAAATAAAAGATCCAATTAATGAATTCTTTGCCAGACAGTCGAGGCATAGATTGCCTGCGGAAATGATTCGCGACAATGCTCTCATGATTGGTGGTTTGCTGGTTAATGATTATGGTGGCAGCAGTATTAAACCTTATCAGCCAAAGGGATATTATAAGCATTTGAATTTCCCTAAGAGGGAATATGTACAGCATCAGGACGATCGTCGTTATAAGAGATCAGTCTATATGCATTGGCAGAGGCAATTCTTACATCCCTTTCTCAAGGCCATGGACGCGCCAAGCCGAGAGGAGTGCGTTGCCAAAAGATCCAGATCTAATACACCTGTTGCGGCAATGGTTTTATTAAATGATCCTAGTTTCTATGAAGCGGCGGAATCATTTGCAAGGCATCTTTCAGAAGCAAATCATGATGATGAAGGGGACAGGATTATTGATGCTTTTCGAAGGGCCCTTTCAAGGGCACCTTCACCGCAAGAGAAGAGCGTCCTCATTAATCTTTTTAAGAATGTTATAAAGGAAAATCAGGGAAAAGAAGATGCTGAATTGCATGCATGGACAGCAGTTTCAAGGGCCATCTTTAATAGTAGTGAATTTAATACTAGAAATTAATGATCAAGGCACAGGACAGTTTTATCAATGAATTGAATCGACGAAGTTTTCTCGGGACCGGAGGTATGGGTATTGGTTCCGTGGCTCTTAATAGCCTGCTAGCTCAGGATGCATCATCTAAGGATACGGGGATTGCAGGACTGCCAGACCTTCCGGTGAAGGCCAAAAGAGTTATTTTTCTTTGTATGGCTGGAGGGCCCTCACATCTTGAAACTTTTGATTATAAACCAAAGCTTGATGAGTTGCATGGCAAGCCAATGCCAGAGTCTTTCACCAAAGGCCAACCCATAGCTCAGCTGCAGGGCCAACAGCTCAAAGTTCAGGGGCACATGACAAAGTTTAAGAAATACGGAAAGAGTGGACAGCTCATCAGTGATTTCTTGCCTTGGACTGCAAAAATGGCTGATGAAATATGCATTCTTAGATCTATGCTAACTGAGCAAATAAATCATGACCCTGCGCACACATTCATGAATACTGGAACTGCAATTTCGGGACGGCCTTCCATGGGATCTTGGATAAATTATGGTCTTGGTAGCGAAACTGATGAGTTGCCTGGATTTGTCGTGCTTTCAAGCGTAGGTGGTCGTAACCCTCAGCCGATCGCTTCTCGCCAATGGTCATCAGGTTTTCTGCCTGGACGGTATCAGGGAGTTGAATTTAATTCTACTGGGGATCCAGTTAATTATCTTAGAAACCCCAAGCATGTTTCTAGAGAAAATCAGAGACGCGTTGTGGAGGCTGTGAAGGGATTGGATCAGATCAGAAACGAATCTATTAAAAGTGATGATATTAATACTAGGATCTCTGCCTATGAAATGGCATTCCGAATGCAAGCCTCTATTCCTGAGCTCATGGATTTTTCAAATGAGCCAAAACATATAATTGATATGTATGGGGCACAACCTGGGGATGGTTCTTATGCCACTAATTGTCTTTTGGCTAGAAGATTAGCAGAACGAGGCAGTCGATTCATTCATTTATATCACCGGGGATGGGATCACCATGGAGGTCTAGAAAATTACATGAAGATATGCTGCGGGTTGACTGATAAACCCACATGGGCGCTTTTGACCGATCTTAAGCAAAGGGGAATGTTAAAGGATACTCTAGTGGTTTGGGGGGGAGAGTTTGGTAGGACTCCTATGTTTCAAGGGAAGGGAGGAGCGGGCCGAGACCACCACATGAAAGGATTTTCAATGTGGATGGCTGGTGGAGGTGTAAGAGGTGGCATGTCCCATGGAGCAACAGATGAACTTGGGTATAATTCGGTAGATAATATTGTTCATATCCGTGATTTGCATGCAACGATGCTCCATTTACTAGGGATAAATCATGACCGATTCACTGTTCAATATCAAGGCCTTGATGCTCGGCTAACAGGAGTAGAAAAAGCTAAAGTGGTCAAAGAGATAGTAAGTTAGACTAAAGAATCTGATTTTTAGCGCGTGATATCGTCCTAATCAAGATTGCTCTTTTTCTCTCTTAGCTATGCCCTTCAGAAGTCTCCCAAGAATATCAGCCCCTGTGATAATTCGTTTATCGCTACCATTCCAGTAGATGATGACATCTCTATCGATAATGTCATCTTCCCTATCATCGGCTTCGACAACAAATTCTCCGAGAACTGTGTCCAATGTTGCGTTGGCATCTTTGACTACGATTGGTCGATGACAATAATCATATATGTCTGCATCTTCATCACCGGATACAATTTTAAAGAGGTAGTCTGAAGTCTTTAGTATGACTCTTGGTTCCCCTTCTTCGTCAGTGATGATGGCACGGCTCTTGTCACTTTTACGGAGCTCCTCTATAAATTTGTTTCCTTCTGAAGTGCCTGCTTTTGGAATTTCAGGAAGGTCCATATTGGAGGCGAAAGAGTGTACAGTTGCCGGATCAATACTCATTCCTTCTTTTGAAATAAGCCGATCATCTAAGTCTAGGAAATTTAATGCTCCTCGTCCCTCTGTTTCTCCTATTTCTGAATCTTGTTCTCTGATGTGTTTTTGAAGGATTACCTCAATGTCTTTTTCCCTCATAAAATTGACTCCTTCTGCCCCGACCCATCCGTCAAGAATGAGGGCGCTTGGTTTAGCAACCGGAAAAAGAAGACATTGATAGAAGCGGATCATTGGTGCTAACTTGGATCCTATTCTAATAGCATTACGCGAGAAGTAGGCCTGTGGAAGAATTTCACCGAGGAAAGTGATGCCAACAGTAGATATTACAAAAGCATAAAAACCACTGCCAGGAATGACTGAATCCATCAGCATCGCTAGGATAACGTTCACCCCAACATTTCCCCAAAGGATTGTGGAAAGAAGAAAGTTTGCATCTTTCCGCAGAGCAAGGATCCTGGCGGCAGCTTTGTTTCCATTTTCCACTTCAGTTTCAAGTCGTAATCTTCCTATTGAAAAAAAGGCAAGATTTAAACCGGAAAACATTGCTGACTGACTGAGGCAGAATGCGATTGCTATCGATTTGAAAATAAAAATCTCGTCCATTGTTTGCTGCTTCAGTGCATAATTGGCACGTGGCAGATAAGTGAACTAACTATAGAGCAAAGATTATATAACAATCAATTATAATTCGCATTGCCTTTTACTTTATGGTTTCTTGATATTTTTAATTAAATCAGTCAATGAACAAAATAGCATGTTTAGATCTTGAAGGAGTTCTCGTTCCGGAAATATGGATTGGAGTCGCTGATAAGACAGGAATTAAGGAGTTAAAAGCTACGACTAGAGACATACCTGATTATTCTGAACTGATGCGCATGCGATTGAATGTATGTGATCAGAATGGACTCACATTGCAGGACATAAAGGAAGTCATTTCTAATATGTTTCCATTGGAGGGGGCCGAAGATTTTTTACATTGGCTCAGAGAAAGGTTCCAAGTTGTGATTTTATCCGATACTTTTTATCAGTTTGCTCATCCATTAATGAAACAATTAAATTTTCCTGCATTATTTTGTCATAATCTTGAGGTTGATGATCGTGGTCGGATCACTGATTTCAAATTGAGGATGAAGGATCAAAAAAGACAAGCAGTCAAAGCGTTTCATTCTTTGGGCTTTCAAGTGATTGCCGCAGGCGATTCTTATAATGATACTTCAATGCTTTCAGAAGCTGACAAGGGCATTCTTTTTTGCCCTCCTCAGAATGTAATTGATGAGTTTCCTCACTTTTTGATTACTAAAGATTATACCGAGCTTCGCTCTGCTTTTAGTTAATTTCCCATCATTCTGAAAATAAATATCCTGATTTTTTTCTTTAGTTAAATCAGTATTCAGGCTTTTCTAGAAAGGTACTGAATTGTAATCATTAAATACTCTAACAAAATGCCTTTAACAAATAGACGCAATTTCATTAAATCATCTGCATTGGCAACAGTGGGTGGTTTTCCTTTCATCGCTAATACTAAGGCTGCTCCCAAGGTCATCGGTGCTAATGACAGGATGAGGATTGCTGTGGCTGGATTAAATGGTCGTGGTAAGAGTCATATTGGAGGTTTCCTTGGTCAGAAAAATGTGGAAATTGCTTATGTTATTGACCCGGATGAGCAGGTATTAAGTCGCACGGTTCAGAGTCTTAAGGGGCGAGGTCAGAAGAATGTTAAAGGGGTAACTGATGTTAGAAAGGCATTGGAGGATAAGGATGTTGATGCTTTGACAGTTGCCGCCCCTAATCATTGGCATTCTTTAATGACTATATGGGGAGCTCAGGCAGGTAAGCATGTATACGTTGAAAAACCAATGAGCCATGATGTATTAGAAGGTAGAATTGCAGTTGCTGCGCAGGAAAAATATGGAGTGGTTATTCAGCACGGTACACAGCAGCGCAGTAGTGCAGCTCGAGCTGGTCTTCATGAACAGATAAAGGCTGGCAAGTGGGGCCGTCTCAAGATTTCTTATGGGTATTGCTGTAAGCCTCGAGGCACCATCGGTCATAAGAACTTCAGTGATCCTCCTGCTCATCTTGATTGGAATCTTTGGAAGGGGCCTGCGATTATCGATAAGTTTCATGGGAATTATGTTCATTATAATTGGCATTGGTTCTGGGCAACTGGTAACGGTGACCTTAACAATCAGGGAACGCATGAATTGGATGTGGCTCGTTGGGCAATTGACGATGATCAAACTCATCCTGTGAGGACAATGGCCATTGGTGGTCGTTTTCAGTGGAAAGATCAAGGAGAGACACCTAACACAATGTTTGGAATGGCTGAATATGCAAATGGGCAGCAGGTTTTCTTTAATGTTCGAAA
Organism: Verrucomicrobiaceae bacterium; assembly: GCA_004211885.1. Lineage (GTDB taxonomy): Bacteria > Verrucomicrobiota > Verrucomicrobiia > Verrucomicrobiales > DEV007 > EC70. Next base: position 13,189 of record SHBV01000046.1, on the reverse strand, counting down.
TGTTAACTACAATGGTTATCAGCGCCAGGTTGAGAATCAGTATTACTTTGAAGATGGTGGCCGAATTATTGGTAGCAGTTACTATCCTAAAGGAAGTGACAAGGGTGAAAAGGTTGATTTTGGAAAAGGTAAAGTCACGCCAGGTGGAAATTGGGGTAGTTTCATTGCAGCTTGTCGCGCAGGTAAGCCTGAGATGGCAAATGGCAATGTGAAAGATGCACACTATGGTTGTGTGTTAGGTCATCTCATGAATAATTCCTACAGGCTAGGTGAAGAGGTTCCTTTTAATCAGAAGGCGGGCCGCTTCGGAGACAATAAAGATGCAGCTGAACATTTTGGTAAGTTGCACGAAATTATGGGCAAAGGTGTAGGAGTTCCTGAAAAAGATAACTATTATACTGTTGGCCCTTGGTTAGACTTTGATCCGAACAAGGAAAGGCACACTGGTGAGCATGCAGCTGATGCAAATGTACTTCTCAAAGATCCAAATAATTCTGGATTCAAGGTGCCGGAATTAAAGAATGTTTAAATTGCTTATTTAATAGATTGCCGGTGAACAAAAGTTAGCTTTTGACGTTGTAGCAATAGATAATTTCTTGATCCCGGAGGTAGAGCTTTCCACCGATAACTACTGGGTGAGTCCAGATTTTTCCGGATGGTTTTCTCAATTTGGTCTGAGGGCTTAACTTGAAGCGGCTCGATTCCGTCCATCCCTCAGGGCTTGCTTTAACTAGTGCAATTGTGCCGTCACTTTCGCCAAGACAATAAAGCATTCCATCAGCATAATGAATGGCTCCTTTGCCAAGATCTTTTGATTTCCAAAGCTCCTCGCCAGTCGCAAAGTTCTGACACTTCCATCCGCCCCTGTCTGAATGGCCATATAAGTGATCTCCGATGAGGATGACCCCACCATGGTGATTTATTATAGTGTCATTGTTGTATTCTTCTTCGACTTTTCCTCCTTTTCCAAGTCTAATCATTTTACAGCCAACGCCATAGCCTGAGCTTATATAAATTCTACCATCTTTGTATATGGGGGTAGGAATGACTGCGGTCCTACCGTTCCAGTCAGTTCTCCATAACAGTTGCCCATTGTTTGCATCTATCCCGGCAAGTGTTTTCATGAATAATTGTACATACTGAGATTTTCCTTCATGAGTGATTGGTATGATTGAAGAGTACTGAGCGCTGTCATTCAGGTTTTCACTTTGCCATAATTTTTTTCCGGTTAATTTGTCGAGTGCGACAATGGCTCCTCCTTTTCCACCTGGCGTACACAAGACCTTTTTCCCATCAATTAAAACTGATTCACTGTATCCCCAGAACGGAACTTTGCCGCCAAATTGATCGACAAGATCAACGCTCCAAACACTTGATCCGTCCTTAGTTTTCAAGCAAGCAACCTCTCCATTCGGTCCTAATACATATGCTCTGTCTTCATCAATTGTTGGGGTGCCTCTTGGGCCATTTCCCCAATTATTTTTGAAACCTTTGCCGATTCTTTTGCTCCAGATTTCCTTGCCGTTTTCAGTACTGATAGCTATTAAATATATTTCACCTTTTCTTTCTCCCATTGTGAAAAGCTTATTATCTGAAATTGCTGGACCGGAGTAACCGACTCCGGCATTTTTGTACAACCACACCTGTTCGGGCCCTTCTTTTGGCCATTTCTTTAGTAGGCCAGTATCTGGTGAATGGTCATTAAGGCTGGGACCTCTCCACCGAGGCCAGTCTGTTTGAGCTTGCGCAAATGAAAGTGTGGTCAGGCTTATTACAATGATAATTAAATTCTTCATGCTTATTTTATATCTAATACTATGAATCGGTCTTGATAAAAATTCTAAACCGAACACTATTCATTATCAATCCTAACTGTTTGTCGCATTGAATGTTGATGGGAATCATTACTTTTTAGTTCAATTTTAGCTTATGTTTGTGCCTATGAGATTGTATATTATCTTACTTTCAATAATAAAAATGGCAGAGTGGGTGCCTGCTGCTCAGCAACCGAACTTCGTTTGGATTATTTCTGAGGACAATTCTATTCATTATCTGGATCATTTTTTCCCAGGCGGTGCTGATACGCCAAATATCAAGAAAATGGCAAAGCATGGAATAACCTATGTAAATGCTTTTTCTAATGCGCCAGTTTGTTCTGTTGCTCGTACAACACTAATTAGCGGATGTTATGCTCCGAGGATAGGGACACAGTATCACAGGAAAACTTCCATGGCGCCAATGCCTGATGGTGTACGAATGTTTCCATCCTACCTTCGTGATAAGGGCTACTATACGACGAATCGATCTAAGACTGATTATAACGCAGTCCCGGGAAAGGAGGTTTGGCATGAATCTTCTGGAAAAGCGCACTGGAGGAAAAGAAATGAAGGTCAGCCTTTTTTCCATAAGGCTAGTTATGGCTCGTCTCATGAAAGCTCATTGCATTTTACTGCCCGATCAATGCAAAGTCAGCTGACAAAACATGACCCTGATTCTGTGCGGCTTGCTCCTTATCATCCTGACACCCCTACATTCAGATACACTCATGCAAGATATTTGGATAACCTGGTCAAAATTGATGAGATCGTTGGGAAAGTGATCAATGAGCTTGAGGAGGATAATTTACTTGAAGATACTTTTGTTTTTTACTTTGGGGATCATGGAGGAGTTTTACCTAGGAGCAAAGGATATGCTTACGAGAGCGGGCTTCATGTTCCATTAGTGGTAAGAGTGCCGAAAAATTTTAAGCACCTAGTGAAATTCGATCCTGGGCATCGTGAAAAAGGTTTTGTCGAATTTGTAGACTTTGGGCCGACAATATTAAATCTTACTGGAGCTGTGATTCCGGACAATGTAGATGGAAGGCCATTTCTTGGGAAAGGTGCAAGTACACGGAGTTATACTTTTAATTATGCTGACAGGTTTGATGAAAAGTATGATTTTGTTCGATGGATTAGAAAAGGTAAATATAGCTACCAGAGGAACTTTCAGCCTTTTAATTTTGATGCTCTGCAGAATGATTATCGATACAAGCAGCTTGCCTTTGAGGAATGGCGTCAGCTTTATCAAAAAGGGAAACTTAATGCCATTCAGAGACAATTTTTTGAAACGAGACCAGCTGAAGCTCTTTATAATGTAGAAGCTGATCCTCACGAAACTCATAACCTTGCCAGTGACCCTAGTTTCGCCAAGGTCCTTGATGAAATGCGTAATCTCATGAGTTCAGAGCTGCGTAGAATTAATGATCTTAGTTTCTTTCCTGAGCCAATCATGTTGAAAGAGGCTATGAAGAGCCCTGTAAATTACGGTAAAGATAAAGCAGATCACATCAAAAAGCTTATAGCTATTGCTGATTTACAGCTAAGGCCATATAAGAAAGTCGAGTCCCAGATAAAAGAGGCTCTGCTTTCCGATGATCCTTGGTCCCGTTATTGGGGATGCATTGTTGCTAGCTCACATCGAAAGATTACTAGTGAACAGATTGGCTTGATAATAAATATAGCAGATAATGATATTGAACCATTGGTGCGTTGCCGAGCTGCGGAATTTTTGGGTCTTACAGGCGAAAAGGACCCTAGGCCTGCAATTAAACAGTCTCTAAAGATGTCCGCTACGGCCGTTGAAACTAATCTTATTCTCAATACGGCGGTGTTACTGCATGATGGACCGTCAGGTTATAAATTTAATGAATTATCTATGGAAGATGTTAATCATGATGGACGTTACGTTGTTGCACGTGTTGCTTATTTATCCAATAAAAGAACATCTGTTCCTTTAAAGAAAAAGAAACGCAAAAAAGGTTAGTTTTTATTTGCAAGGACACATTTTTTTATCGGGCCCTAAACGGATCTCATGGAAATAAAAAACCGCCACCTAATTAAAGGCGGCGGTTTTTATGTGATAATATGCTAGGTCTCTAACCTACTTCTGCAATTGTTTGCAGGACTCTTGAGGCAATCGCATAAGGATCACCTTGAGAGTTTGGTCTGCGGTCTTCAAGATAGCCTTTGTAACCATTATTAACAAATGAGTGAGGTACGCGAATTGATGCGCCACGGTCAGCAACTCCCCAACTAAATTTGTCTATTGACTGTGTTTCGTGGAGTCCAGTTAATCTCATGTGATTGTCAGGACCGTAGGCTGCAATGTGAGCCTCTCTGTTCTTTTCGAAAGCATCCATGAGAGAATTGAAGTAATCTTCACCTCCTTCGTCGCGTAACTTATCAGTTGAGAAGTTACAATGCATTCCAGAACCGTTCCAGTCTCCTTCAAACGGCTTGCAGTGTAAATTAACGTCCACGCCATATTTTTCAGCGCAACGCAAAAGAAGATAACGAGCTACCCACATCTGGTCAGCACAATTTTTGGAACCTTTACCGAAGATTTGGAATTCCCATTGTCCCTTAGCTACCTCTGCATTGATACCTTCGTGGTTAATCCCTGCAGCGAGGCAAAGGTCAAGGTGTTCATCAACAATTGTTCTTGCGATGTCGCCCACATTTTTGTAGCCGACTCCCGTATAGTATTCACCCTGAGCTTCAGGATATCCTGTCTCAGGCCAACCAAGGGGGCGGCCATCCTGTTCAAGGAAATATTCCTGTTCGAATCCGAACCATGCACCAGGATCATCAAGAATGTTTGCTCGTGCATTCGATGGGTGAGGGTTTCCGTCTGGAAGCATTACTTCACACATTACGAGTGCTGCGTTTCCTGAGCGTCCTGCGTCAGCATAAATTGCAACAGGCTTGAGGATACAGTCAGAGTCACCACCTTCAGCTTGTTGAGTTGAGGATCCATCAAATCCCCATTCAGGTAAATCCTCTAAGGTTGGAAATTCATCGTAATCACCAATTCTTGTTTTACCTCTTACGTTAGGGACGGGGGTGTAACCGTCTAACCATAGATATTCGAGTTTGTATTTTGCCATTTTTTTTATGTAGGTTGTTTTATCAGGGTATTTTTTAGTGCTAAATGCAACTTGCTTGGCTGTCCATACGAATTTTCGTATTGGCAGAGCATTAATTAAAAGCAGACTGTGTGCCAAATGTCCATTTTCTTTCATTAAAGATATCAAAGGAATCAACTTTTCTTAAATATAATATTTTCCTTGGCTTATAATTCAAACGCCGGATTGCTAATAGGTGGGCATTAGGCAATTTAAGCCTTTAATATTAATATTTATGAGGGAAGAAAAGAACACTCAGAGATCACTAGTAAACATTGGTTTTGATGGGCGAGTTCACAAAATTTTTAGGGGTCCCAAAGCAGAGGAGCGGTTTACAACCGAAGTTAAGGTTTTGAAATTTCTTGAAAGGAGAGGTTGTGAATTTGTTCCTCGATTGCTCGAATCAGATCCTGACTCATTAAAAATAATTACAAGTAATGTGGGTAAGAAAGTCGAGATAATGGGAGAAGAAAAAACTCAAGAAATTTTTCTGCAACTAGAGACGTATGGGGTGCGGCATGAAGACCCTTATTTACGAAATATCACTTACCGGCCATCTGACGGCCAATTTTGCATCATTGATTTTGAGTTTGCGACTATTCTAAGTGAAAAAGAATCTAACAGCGAAGAAGGTAAAGAGGCGGGAGTTAACTTAGTGGTAGAGTGGGATTGCAAGACAGATATTGGTAGGTTTAGAAAGAAGAATGAAGATGAGTTTTTGGCCCTATCACTTGATCGTGAAGGGGTTCATTTTCTAGGGTCCAAAGGCTCAGCGTCACTGGAAGGATCTGATCTTATTTTTGCTGTTAGTGATGGTATGGGTGGAGCCCGTTCAGGAGAGTTTGCTAGTCGTATTGCTGTAGAGAGGATCACAGGTTCTTTGCCAGCACATTTTCGTTCAGGAGTTGCCGATGGTAATATGGATGTGATTGTTCTTAATGAACTCTATCAATCCATCAATTCGGAAATGATTAAATTTGCAGACGCTTATCCAGAGTGCAAAGGAATGGGCGCGACTTTGAGTATGTGTTGGTTACTTCCAGACCGGTTATTAATCAGTCATATTGGAGATTCTAGGATTTACCGGTATCGTGGGGAGGGGTCTGATGAATCACCCCTAATTCAATTAACGGAGGATGACACGAGAGTTGCATCTATGCTGAGGGCAGGAAAGATTTCTGTATATGAGGCCCGGAACCATCCTATGAAGAACATGCTCAATAAAGCATTGGGAGCAGGCAACCAATTTGTAGATCCACAGGTTAAAGAAATAAAGTTCGATTCTGGAGATCGTTTTTTGATTTGTTCGGATGGTGTCACTGATGGAATATTGGACAGCGAATTGGAGGGGCTAATGAGGAATGAAACTGATGTGGGTTCTATAATTGAATGTGCGGTTCGAGTCTCTGGAAGGGATAATGCAACAGCGATTCTGATAGATATTATTTAAGTTAATTGTCGATACAGTATAAGAATCGACGGGCTCAGGACTCAGGATCCTTAGACGCTATTACCCTCTCATACTCAAGTACAGATTGGTAGAGCCTGCGCCAGTGCCTACCGTAAAAGAAAGTGCATATGCCAGAAGGTATGAGTAGGATCGGGAAAAATATAAGTGCGGGAACTAACCTGTCTGGTTTGGCCACTACCCAAGTAATTCCCAGTGCTAATGAAATACTGAATCCGAAGAAATAGCTAACTGCTAATTTGCGATGTTTTCACAATTCTGCCTTTAGGGAAGTATACTTTTCCTTCATATCTTCTAAATTCATTTTGTTCAGTGGCATTGATCCTTTATAGCAGAAGAGGCTGAACACTATTAATCCATTCTAGTAAACATCACTAAGGTTATGGGACCGCGCGTTCGAGGCACCATAGTACGGCGTTGCGGTAGAGCCGTTGGACGTTGAGATCTTCAAAACTTTTGCGGGCACCGATGGTGGTCGCGAGGGCACGGCGTTTTTGTTTGTTTTCGATGGTCCAGACTATCGGGTGAGGACTGCCACTGAGACGTCTTTGATCTTCAGCTGAGAGGACCATCACGTGGTTGTGGCCACCGACCTTTTTAAAGGTAGCGCGTTGGCGACCTTTGAGGCCTTGTCCGATCATTAGAGGCGTGCACTCAATGCCGAGGGGATTTACTGCGTAGTGAAAGTCAGGAGTCCAGAACCGGGGCTCGATACCTTTCATCACGGGATGTTTTGCCGCCATTACATAGTTGACTTGGCTCGAATCGTGACCGTGATGACCGCGGTAGGGTGTCCCAAAGTGACGGGTCGGGAATGCTCGGTTCTCCGCCGCCAGCTTGGACTCCTTGGGGAAATCAAAGAGGTGGGTGGTGGTGCGGACGGCAATGAAGGGTTTGTGGCTGAGATGCTGATCGAGTGCTTTGTATTGGGACTCTTCGAGGTTCACAAAACGAAGGGATAGAATCAGCAGATCGGCCCTGGACAGGTACTTGGAAAGATCTGGAAATCGGTGAGGATTCGCGCTGCGGTTTAGTTTGAGATGGGTGATTTTGAGTTGGTAATCTTTTTCTAGCTTCTTCCCAAGTTCGCTGAGGGACGTCCGCGTTCCGTATTCGGGTTCGCCGGTGAGGATGAGTACGCGGTTGTTAGCATTACTGGAGCTTAACGAAGTCTTGGGTTCACCGACGATCATCGTTCCCTTCATGATGCGCCAGTGTCCGGGCACAGTGCAGAGAAAGGGATAGGAACCGGGCTTCTTGGGAGTAAGAAAGCGGAGCACCACCTCCTGATGGGGATTTGCCATCGGAGTGGCATGCAGAACTTCGGGAAGATCTGGAATCCAATCACGGTCGATGGCCTTGGGGTCGGCCAGGATATTGTCCACGGCGAGTCCGACTTTTTCCAGCGAACCAGGAGCGCACAGGATCAGGTTGTGCTGGATGGCGTCAGGGTTGTTCAAACGAAGTTCGACCGGAGTATTCGCCGGGACGCTGATGGAAGTTTGATTGAAACGAAGTTGATCGGGCACAGTGGCGACCTTCACTGGCACCAATTGCAAGGAACGGATTTCGGCAACAGTATCGGGAACTTTGCGGGTAGTGGCAATGGTGGTGAGGAGCTTGGAGCTGAGTTCGAAAGAATCAGAGCCGCGTTTTTCCACGGGGGTTTTCTTAAGGGTGGGAAGATGAGTGTGTAGCAGAGAAGAGGTACCTTCGGCAGGCCAAGTCGTCTGGGGACGTGTCAGGATGGCCTCGGCAGCGGCAGCAGTGAGGTCTGGATTCAGAACGTGTTTGGCGAGGATGTTGAAGATCTTAACGTCGTTTCCAGGGATGCGGCCGAGGCAGAAGAGGGCAGCTTCTCGCGTAGCTTGGGAAAAGGAAAGAGCTTTTTGGGCCGGGTCAAGATAGGCGGTTTTGAGTTCGGGCGAATCGATCCGGGCAATGGATCGTAGAGCGTCGGGATCGAGAGGGAGAGAATCGAGGTGACCGGATCGGAGTTGCGCAGCGAAGGCGGCTTCCCGGATCGTGGAGTTCTTCGATTTCGACAACGAGCTAAGAACGCCTAAGGAAGAGACTTTGGTGGAGTCGAGGACTACTAGCCAATCTTCGAGGGAAAGGTGCTCTTCTCGGTCAAGCTCTTCGATGATCTCCACCAACACTTCCTCCTTTGTTCTGGAACTTTCCTCAGCCAGGTGGTTCAGGGCCTTGAGCCGAAGTTCGGAATCCAGTTTGGGACGGCGAATGAGGGCCTTCAGGACCTGTTCGTTGAGTGGGAGAGCTACGAGTTTCTCTGGCAGGATCGTCATGGGGTGATTTTCGAGAGCTGGGCCAAGGGCCTTGCGGACATTATTGATAGCGAATTTGAGGTAATTGTCTTGGGGATACTCGATCACCTGTTCGAGGACCACGACCGCAATGGAGGGATCGGCCCATGTTGAAGAGACGACAGTTTCGAGACGTACCTTGGGATGCTCATCGTTTGCCAGGCGTATGAAATGGCTGTGAGCTCCGGGAAGATCTTCAGACCAGTGACGGAGAAGATGTGCGGCAGCGGCCCGGGCATGATAGTCGCGGTGGGTGGAGACTAACTGGAAGATATCAGGGTTTATCCAGCCCCGCTGTTGATGGAGCCAAAGTGCTTCGGTGAGATGATGAGCATAGTTAGGGTCCGACGGATCGAGCGAGGCCAGCCATTTTTTGAGCGTTGGCCGGAGAGCTTCGTCCGACAGATTCCAAAGGGCACGTCGGGCACGGTATCGGTTGCGATCCTCGTAGGCTTTGAGCAGGTCGAGCAACTCTTCCACACTGGCGCTCACGATCTTGGCCGGTCTGTCTAGTGGGCGATCTTTCCAAGTGATCCTCCATATACGACCTTTGCTCGAGTCACGCCGTTCGTCGCGGAGCGAGTATTGCATGTGGCCGAGGACCGGATTGTACCAATCGGCAACGTAGAGCGCGCCATCGGGACCGAGCTGAAGATCGACTGGGATGCACGCTTTGTTGTGCGCTTCGAAGACCTTGCCGAGGCGTTTGTGATCGTAGGTCGTTCCGTTCTCGGTCCAATCATGAAGAAGAACGCCCTGGAAGTTCTTGTATTGGTTCGAGAAGACTTTGCCCTGGAACTCGTCAGGCCAGTGCCTGCTCGAGATGAACTCCTGACCGCAGTTGCGGTTATCTTGGTTCCCGTATCTGGCATTGGCGACGTTACCGGACTCGGGCTGATTGATGAGCGATGCGTTGTTGTGACGAGCGACATAGAGATGTTCTCCCCAGCGATTGATTGCATAGCCCCAGGGATTTCCTCCGGGCGGGAGCCGGGAAACGATCTCCAGGCGATGAGTTCGCGGGTCAAATCGGTAGATGGCATTGTCCTTGCTGCGGCGAGGTCCGTGAATGGTCTCGACCTGAGTATTATGAAACACGCTCTCCTGCATGTAGAGCCCTCCGCCAGGCCCCCAGACGAAGTCGTGGATGGCATGGTGACAATCTTCGCTCCCAAAGCCGTGCAGAAGAATGGTCTCCTGATCTGCCTTATCGTCGCCATCGGTATCATGGAGGAAAACAAGGTTAGGCTCCTGCGAAAGGTAAATTCCGTCCTTGCCGAACTCGAAGCCGAGCGGGAGGTAAAGATTATCAGCAAAGACGGTGCGTTTGTCGGCTTTGCCGTCTTGATCAGTGTCTTCGAGAATAAGAATCTGGTCGTTGGCTTTGACTCCTGGAAGCGCGTGCGGATAGGAGGGCATGGTCGCGACCCAGAGACGTCCGGTAGCATCAAAGTTGATAGAGACCGGGTTACGAAGCTCGGGGAATTCTTGCTCTGAGGCGAAAAGTTCGACCTGAAATCCTTCGGTGATCTCGAACTTGGCTCGTTCTTGAGCGGGATTGAGCGCGGGAGAGGTGCCTCCTCGTTTGCCCGGGACAGTGGCGGGAATCTTAACGGTGGAAGAATCATCGATCTGGTCGGGAAGGTCTTCGCCGCAGGATGCTTTCCAGATCCGTTGGTCCCGAACGCTGGTCATCTGGAGCAGTTTGCTTCGCTCGAGAGGAAAGTTGACCGTGCCGTATGGGTTTTTGCGATCGCCGTGAATGTAGAAGCTATTCACGGTGCGGTACCAATCAAAGAAGGAGTCATTCTTTTCCAATACCTCGTTTCGAATAGTGTCCAGAGGAGCTCCATCAGGCAGAGGTGCAAAGAGCTGGTTCGGGAGAATCGCAGGTGCGAATTTCACGTAGCCCTTTGCGGTGAGGTGGACCCCATTGATCGTGTAGGTTGACTCCTTGTCTTTTTGATAGACTTTTCGAGAGGCGGAGTAGAGATCAACGCATGGAATTCCGAGTGAATCCGCAACGCGCTGCATGGTATTCGTGTACAGAGAAAGTAGGCGATTACGAGTGGAGGTATCGGGTACAGTGGTACCCTCGCAGGCGAGTGGAGAGTACAGGACAATCTTGGGAGCAGATGTCCCGTTGTAATTCTTGTTCTGCAACCCTTCGAGAAAACTCGCTAGATCGGCTTCGAACTGGGTAATTCCTTCATCGCCTCTGTAGTCCCAGGTTTCGTTGAAGCCATAGCAGGCCAGGATGACATCGGCTTTTGCTTCGTAGAGATAGTGATGGATGTCACCAAAATCTTTTGGGCGAGGGCGCAAACTTACGGTGTCGGCTGACCAGGCAAGGTTACGAACGACAAGTTTGTGCTCCGGGTAGCGCGCGTGCAGTCGGCTTTCGATCTCACCAAAGTACTGCATTCGCTCAGCGAAGGTGTTGCCGATCCAAACGACATGATCGCCCTGTTTGAGTTTTAGAGAGGCAGCCTCGGTCGTGCTTGCCGAGAAGAGGGCAAGGAGAACGGCGGCAAGGGTGGATCGAGGAAGCATCGGGCGGTCAGAATAATAAGGGTACGGGGTTCATGGGTTATTCTTTATAAGCTCTCAATGTTTAGTAATTGACTCACCTTTGATGTTTCAATATTTCTCAGAACCTTCTATAGCTTTGCCATCCTTGTAGGTTGCTTCCCACATCTTCTGCCCTTTTTCATACCATTCCTGGTAACTTCACTTAACTTATAACTTACTTATTATAAAAGATTTTTTTAAGAAACGACTTCTTTAATGACTTTGCCGTGCACATCCGTTAGTCGATAATCCCTACCTTGAAATCTGTAAGTGAGTTTTTCGTGATCAAATCCGAGCAGATGCAAGAGAGTTGCCTGGAAATCATGAACATGAACTTTGTCCTTTGCTACGGAGAAGCCGAGTTCATCGGTTTCGCCATGTGAATATCCTCCCCTAGCTCCTCCTCCAGCAATGACCATGCTATAGGCGTCTGGGAAGTGGTCACGGCCCAGAACTTTTCCTCCTGCTGTTCGTCCTTCTCGAAAAGGGGTCCTGCCAAATTCACCCCCAATGATAATTAATGTCTCATCAAATAATCCACGTTCTTTTAGATCTTTAATCAGTGCCGCGATTGGTTTGTCTGTCTTGGCGCATTTATTAGTCAGGCCTCCACGAATATCTTCTCCAGGATTGGTTCCATGAAAGTCCCATCCCCAATCAAATAACTGTACAAAGCGAACATCTTTCTCAGTGAGTCGTCTCGCTAGGAGGCAATTATTTGCAAAGCTGGAACCTCCTGGTTCAGCTCCGTATGATTCGAGGGTTTTTTTCGATTCTTTGGAAATGTCCATTACTTCAGGTACTGCCATTTGCATTCTGAAAGCTAGTTCGTATTGTGCAATTCGAGTCAGTGTTTCGGGATGTCCAAAGTCTTTTGCTGCTTGTTCGTTGAGTTGTTTAAGCGCATCTAGAGAACTTCGACGAATGTCACGATTCATTCCTTTAGGATCTGAAAGGTAAAGGACTGGATCTCCCTTCGAGCGACATTGAACGCCCTGATAAACTGAAGGAATGAATCCTGTTCCGAAAGAGTTTTTACCGCCGTTTGGTTGAACGCCGTTAGAGATAAGGACAACGTATCCGGGTAGATTCTGATTTTCAGTTCCTAAGCCATAAGTTACCCAGGAACCGAAAGAAGGGCGTCCTGGCCTAGGCGATCCAGTATGCACGAAAAGCTCTGCCGGTGCATGATTGAATTGGTCTGTATTCATTGATTTGATGACACAAAGGTCATCTGCTAAACTATGGAAGTTAGGTATTGCGTCGGACATCCATGTTCCACCTTTGCCGAACTGCTTAAATGTTCTTGGTGTGCCCATTAGCTTTGGCCTACCACTCGTGAATGCGAATCTCTTACCTTTGTAAAATTCATCGGGGCAATCTTCGCCGTTTCGTTTTACAAGTTCCGGCTTATAGTCCCACAGATCGAGATGGGGTGGAGATCCTGTCAGATGAATGTATATCACGCGCTTTGCTTTTGCCTCGAAATGAGCGCGTTTCGGTAATAAGGGATCAATTGTGGTTGCAGTGGAATTTGTTCCAAGCATTTGATTGAGAGCGATACTCCCAATGCTTATGCCGCTTCCCCTCAAGAAATGTCTTCGGGTCTGGTGCTGTATTTGCTGGTCGTAGATATTCATCGCTTCATTAAAAATTCATCAAGGTTCAACAGGACGTTGCCTACAACTGTTAGGGCTGCAAGCTTTGAGCTGTTCAGTCCCTCTAAATTTTGACTCATTGGTTGAGTCACCATCATTTCTGCCAACTTAGGATCTTTCTCATAAACATTGTAGGCCTTTTTAAATAACTTTTCCAAGCCATCTATTTCTTCAGGCTTTGCAGGTCGAGACAAACAAATTCTAAAGCCATGACTAATGCCTG
>SHBV01000045.1 GCA_004211885.1 Verrucomicrobiaceae bacterium | reverse complement strand
GAGACTCTTGTTCGTCCTGAGACTCTTGTTCGTCCTGAGACTCTTGTTCGTCCTGAGACTCTTGTTCGTCCTGAGACTCTTGTTCGTCCTGCTTCAGTTCTTCGAGCCTTTTCCTGACCACATCAATGTTGTGTTGAGCATTCGTATTATTTGGATTTATGGTCAGTGCGGATTGGTAATGTTCGATAGCGCCTTCCCAATCTTTGATGACATTTTCTATACTTTCTTTTGAAGGGGGAGTTTCAGGTTGATCGGTTTCGTTGCTCGAGCTTAATGATTCTTCACCCTTTCTAAAAAGAGTGTTGCCGAGATTATAGTGGGCTGTGCTCTGGACTGTTTTGTCTTCGCTCAGAAGAGCTGAACTGAAAGAATCTAAGGCCAGCTCATGATTGTTTGCAGAAAAAGCTGAAGCTCCCAAACCCAGGTTAAGTTGAGCTGTTTGAGAATTTGATTTGCTTTCATTTATTGCTGACTGATAGCTCTTTATCGCTTTATCGAAATTTCCCGCATCATAAAATGCTTTTGATTCAGAAATGGCACCTGCATGGGCTTGCTGAAATGGTGCTGTGGGAGCCATAAGAAAAATCGCTAAGATGGCTACTTTACTGGGTTTCATGATGGAGTGTTTTAGCAGGTCTGACAATAATAGCCCAAGAATCAAGCTGATTCCAATACTCAGAGGCCATACAAAACGCTCGGTTGGAGTTTCCTGGGCTCTGAATTCAGTTTCTTTAGTGTCAAGTTGAGCCAGTGCTTCTTGAATGATCGTTGAATTAAGAGATTTTGAGTCCAATCTTAGAAAGATTCCTCCGGCCGATTTTGCGATGTCTTCGAGGGCCTTGGCGTCCAGCTTTGATTGTACCAGTTCCCCGTTTTCATCACGGATAAAAGTTTGTTTTCGTCCACGAATTGTTCGTTCTGGAATCACAGATCCTTGTTCTGAGCCGACTCCAATAGCAATTATTAGTGTGCCATCTTTGCTTGCTTTACTGGCCTCATTAATTGCATTTCCTTCAAGGTCCTCGCCGTCAGTGAATAGGACCAGGGCATGACTCTCTGCTTCACTTTCCTTCAGTGTTGAATTGGCCTGTTTGATGGCTTCAGCAAGGTTAGTTCCACCCTTGGCTACTGCATAAGTATCGAGTTGGTTGATGGATTCGCGGAGAGCTTCTCTGTCCGGGGTAATGGGGACCATGACTGATGCGCTTCCTGAAAATGCCATCAAACCAATGAGATCATCGGGTAAAGCTTCAATGAGGTCATAAGCAGCGAGCTTGGCTCGGTCCAGTCTGTTTGGAGTCAAGTCCTGCGCCAGCATGCTACGCGAAGCATCAATGGCTAGCATGACTGTCCGGCCTTTACTGAAAGTGGGTTGTTCCTCAGAGCCCCATTGCGGACGTGCAATTGCTGCAATGATCAATGCATATGCCAAGCAAAGCACAGTTAGACGGGCCGCTCGTGACTTTCTCGAGGTTCCATAAACGAGCTGATTTCTTAGATCTTCAGCCACAAATGCTGAGGTGCGGTCACGTTTGGATCCAATGGCATAAGACCGAATCAGGATCACCGGTACTATTACCGTTAATCCCCAAAACCAAACTGGATCAGCGAATGTCATATATTATATTAATCTGGAGCGGTCCTTCTCCAGGTGATGCCGAGCAGAAGCAGTGAAGCAGCTGCGAGTGTGGGCCATTGATAATATTCTTTTTTCCGGACTATTTGACGGTGCTCGATGTCACTTTTTTCAAGCTCATTGATTTCGTCAAAGATTTGTTTCAGTGCTTCAGTGTCTTTTCCTAGGAAGGCCTTGGCTCCAGTAATTGATGCAACTTTTCTGAGAGTCGGAAGGTCAAAGGTCTCCTCTTCAGAGCCTGGCTGGCCGGGCCTTCCAATAGCAATCGGATACACTTTGATCCCAAGTGTGGCGGATAATTTGGCAGCGTCCTCAGGCGTGAGTCCCGGGACGCTTTGCACTCCGTCCGTTAAAAGTACGACGACCTTGCTCTTGGCTTCCCTCTCAGATAGTCTCTTTGCTGAGGCAGCTATAGCAGTGCCGATGGCTGTTCCTCCTTCAATGATATTGTCAAAGCGCCTGAAGTGAATTTCTCTGTCGATCATTTCCTGTAACCATTCATGATTCATTGTTAATGGGCCCATTGTGTGGGGCCTGCCAGAGAAAACAATGACGCCGATACGGTCATAGGTCCTTCCTCGGATGAATTCTTTTACGACTGCCTTTGCTGCTGAGAGCCTGTCCACGCGCCTCCTGTCGACAACGAAGTCTCTTTCTCTCATTGATCCAGAAACATCAATGGCTACTGAAATTTCAACCCCTTCACCCTCAATGACTTCAGAATGAGTGATTTTTTGAGGCCTCGCAAGGCCCACGATTCCTGAGGCGATGGCAAGAGGTAGAATAGCTGAACTGAGTGAGAGGAAGCCTTTATTTTGCTTTTTTAGGGCATTGCCGAAATGAACGACTGACGGAAAATCAATTGATGCTGGGCGGTTCCGATTCCCCCTCACAAGCATGAGGATAATCGGTAAGGCCAAAAGTCCGAGCAGGTAAGGTTCAGCGAACTGAAATTCAGGCAGTAGGGGAATTGGCATTATTAGTTGAGGAGACTAGAGGCTCATTGGGTATGTTTCTCACGAAATGGATGGTCCTTTCAATGAGTGGTAATCTTTCTGATGGGTCTTCTCTTTCAGGCGCAAATCTCAGGCGGTCACATTCTTGTAAAATGGAAAGAAGACTTTCTTTATCCTCATTGTTAAACATTTGCATTATTTTTTCCTTATAAATGTTAAAAAATTCTTCCGGAGTCAAATTGAGGCTCTTGAGACCGAAATTATGGACAATTACAAGTCGGAGTCCTGTCACTGTTTCATGCGCCACTTCATGTGCTGAAAGATCAATGTAATGCTGTTTGAGGGCGTGCAGATAATCGAGCGCGGCTTTGCGTGGATCGACAGGCTCTGACTGAGCTCTTGTCTTTCGTGAATTGATCCAAAATAAAATAAATGTCGTGAGAATGAGAAGGCCAGCTAATGATGCGCAGATAATGATGATGACATCGCTGTCAGAGTCGGCGATTTCGGGAGGAGGAATGATGTCCTTGATGTCGGGGATTGGCTCCTTTTCAGGCATTTAAATATTTAGCGTCATCGAGGTCGCGATGTTTTTCAGAGATTTAATATATATCTGTTTTGAGGGAAATTATTGATGAATAAGCACAATCCTATCGATTAATTGAATAAGATCGGACAAGGCTAGGGGTGATTCCGTTTTTTACTAGGATACATTCCACTCCAAGTTCGCTGACTTCACTAATGTTTCTGGGTTCGTCATCAAAAAATATCATATCCTCATAATTAAGACCGGACTTGTTCCTGAGTCTTTTGAAATGAGTGATCTTTGAGCCTGGGTAGATTTCCTCGTGTCTGAAATATTCACGAATGTTCAGCAGATCCAGTAATTCTTTTGCCCATTCAGGTTCTCCAGTCCGTGAAGCAATTCCTATGTCAATGCATTCATATTTAAGTTCTTCCAGAATGTCGATGGTGCCGGGATACAGTGTAAGTTCAGCTCCCATAGAATCATAGATTCTACCTGCAATTATTTCAAAGGGTGGGTCCAAGTGATCGCACCAAGTCCCACCCGCATCCCAGAGTGTAAAATCTAGGTCGAACACGACAAGTTTTGGAGCCATTTTATTCTAAATTATGGTCCACTTCGATCCAGCGCTTCTCTTTCCAACTCTTCATGCCAAGTTCAGCGAGTTGAACTCCTCTTGCTCCTTCTCGGAGAGTATAATGCCATGGAGCATCAATGGCCACGTGCCGGAGGAACTCTTCCCATTGGATCTTAAACGCATTGTCGTAATCAATAGTGTTAGGCACGAGGGACCAGTTTTCATAGAAGTCGATCGGTTGCTCCACGTCTGGATTCCAGACCGGTTTAGGAGTATTTTCATCAGACTGGATCCGAACTTCCCTGAGCCCGGCCACGGCAGATCCACTTGTTCCATTTATTTCAATGGTGAGTAGGTCGTCTCTCCGTACCCTCACGCACCATGAGCTGTTGAACTGACAAATGGTTCCATTTTCCAATTCAAAGATTGCATAAGCTGAATCATCGGCAGTGCTTGGGTAGATGTTTTGATCCTCGTCTCGTCTTTCACTAATGTCAGTGGAACCATAGGCGACTAGTCTTTTGATTGGGCCAAAGAGGTTCGAGATCACGTATTGCCAGTGACAAAACATATCGATCATGATTCCGCCTCCGTCCTCTTTGCGATAGTTCCAGCTAGGTCTTTGTGCTGGTCTTTCTGGATCCATGCCGGTAAATACCCAGTAGCCAAAATCTCCTCTGACACTGAGAATTTTTCCAAAGAAACCCTCATCTTGGAGTTGTTTTACTTTGCGTAATCCTGGGAGCCAGAGCTTGTCCTGAACTACGCCATTTTTGAGGTTCGATTCTTCAACTAATTTTGCAATACGAAGTGCTTCTTTTACAGAAGTAGCTGTTGGTTTTTCGCAGTAAATTGATTTACCGGCTTTCGTTGCCATCTCAATGAACTGTCCTCTTTGAAGGGTCCCTGATGAGTCAAAGAACACGTCATATTTACCGAAATTACCGTCAAGTGCGCCTTGCAGGTCCGTCGTATATGGAAACTCTTTACCGATAGTATTTTCGCCGTATTTTTTTGCCAGGGCAGCCAATTTGTCATTGTTTCTTCCTGTCAGTATTGGATCGGGCATGAGAGTCAGGTCCTCATTGACCTTGATTCCTCCCTCGCGAATGATTGCGCAAATTGAACGGTCCAGATGCTGGTTCGTTCCCATTCTTCCAGTGACTCCGTTAAGGATGATGCCAATTCGTCTAGTTTCCATTTGAGTTAGTTTGTTTCAAAGTAGTTCACGATTTTCTTTAAGTATTCAGATTGATCAGAATCCCACCATCGGTTTGAAAATATTTCGACTTCATGGAAACTTCCGAATCCTGTCGAGTCGATCCATTCACTGATTTCATTAACGTTAATGCATCCTTCTCCCATCAGTCCTCTGTCATTGAGAGTGTCCTGCATTGGGCTGAGCCAGTCACAGACATGAAAAGCAGTAAGGTTTCCATTCCTTGCGCTCCGTTCGATTTGATTCTTTAGGTGCTCGTCCCACCAGGTGTGGTAAACGTCAATGGCAATGCCTATACTTGGGTGGTTGTTAAGATTTTCACATATCTGATTCGCCTGTTCCATGCTATTAATGGCAGAACGATCCGCTGCATATAAAGGGTGAAGTGGTTCTATTGCTAGAATTACTCCTGCAGCTGCGGCATGGTCGAGGCATTTTTCTATTCCGTCTTGTATCTGTCGTCTAGATTCTCTGAGTTCCTGACCTGGAGTCGATCCACAGACCAGTACTAGTGACGGAGATCCGACTTCGTGACTTTCATCAATGGCTCTTTTATTGTCATCGATGGAGTTTTGCCTCTCTCCTTGAGTTTGACCTGTGAAGAATCCACCCCTCGCTACGGAAACGACTTTGAGCCCGGATTCTCTTGCTTGTCTGCCCACGTTCTTGGGGTCTCGCCCTTCAAAGCTATAGCGCCAGAAAGTGATTCCGCCGACCCCGGCAGCTGAATATTCTTTAATGCACTGCTCAGTGCTCCAAGGCTTATTTGTGATCGTGTGAATGGCAATTTCTGAGATTTTCTTTGGCATATACTGGGGCAGATTAATTTCTCGGAGCACAATCGAAGAAGTGATAGTTCTCGCCCTGAGAAAGCTTACCTATGTACAAGGCAAGTTCCCTCGCATGATAGTCTCCCCACATTGAAGATTCTCCATTAGGAATTTTACTGCCGTCAGGAACATAGTCCCAGCCATTGGGTCTGTGATATATGGAATGGAGGATGAGTCCATGATGAGTTGGATCCATGCTGAGGTAAGGTTCACTAAATAGTGACTTGGCGATTGTTATTCCTGCTTTTGTGTATTGGTCGCCTTCTTCTCCTAAAAACTGTCCGAGCCTGATAAGACCCTGAGCTGCGATCGCGGCGGCCGAACTGTCAACCGGCTCGTGGTCATTGTATGGATTAGATTTATTTTCAAGATAATCGGCGGGCATCTTGCTCAGTCCTGGAGCACCAGTGTCCCAGTAAGGAATTCCATCTGTCGGAGTATTATTGATATAGAAGGAGCTCGTAGCATGAGCAGCTTTCAGAAATGTCGATTGTATTGTCTTACGTTCTCCGAAAGGTTCGATGTCCTCATCACTGAGCAGTGCAAGAAATTCAAGCTCTTCTGCAAATCCTGTAATTGCCCAGGCTAGGCCTCTGGTCCAGGTCGTGAAACCAGAAAATCCCTGCTGTGAATTAGGGCAACGGAATTGTCCATCATTGGTATTAAATATGGCTTCATGAGTAGTTCTGCCAGCTTCTGTGTCATATTGGTCTCGATTTTCACCGTAATAGATCGAATAATGTGCAGTCGAAAGGCCATGTTTAATGAGCCTCTCAAGAAGTGATATTTCCTGATCCCCTTCGTCCATATATTTATGGCCGAGAAGATAACTGACGGCAAGGGCTCTGCATGAACGAATTGTGTCAACGAAGAGAGAATGTGGGCCATTGAAGGAATAGATGAAACCGCCTCCATCCTTAATGTTTGTCCAGCGCCTGGCCTGAGAGGCTCCTGACAATTTGAGTGCTAGCCGATAAAAGTTGGCTTCCCAGTCCGTGCCTTCAAATTGTCCTGTGAGTAGTTGCCGTAAAAGATTGCCGTAAGTAGAAACGTTATTAAACCCATGATCATGAACGCCGAAATGGGTAACGTGAGGGGCCATTTTTTCAAGAGTGTTGTTCCTAGCTAATTCGAGGAACTGTTCGTTTCCAGATGCCTCAAACTGAAGCGCGGATGATCCATACTCGAACCCTTGGGTCCACTCAGTCCAGCCCCTGGTCGTATATTTGCCGGCGGAGGTGAATACGGGAGAGCCATTCGAATGGTCATATTCTTTTTCGATGTTCAGGATTTTTTGACCTGATATTTCCCATAGGTTATCAAGTTGAGGGCTGAGGTCTTTGAAGCTGATGGTCTTATCGATTTGCATTATGGCTTTGAATGAAAACTGTTATTATAGTCTTTTCAGATGAAATCCTCCGTCGACCGGGATCACGTGACCCGTCGTGAAAGGGAAGTGTCCGAGGAGCAGGGCAGATGCTCCTTTGCCGAGATCCTCTCCAGTTCCCCAGCGCGAAAGGGGAACAAGGTCTCCTTCTTTAAGTATCTCATCATATTTGTCCTTTGCGCCTGCAGTCATATCTGAGGTCATGATCCCGGGCCTCAGATCGTTAACTAATATATTGTGTTCTGAGAGTCGAGTCGCCCATACCTGAGTGGCCATGGATAGGCCGGCCTTTGAAATACAGTAAGCTCCACGGTTAACAGATACTGTGTCTGATGAGATGGATGAAATGTTGATGATCTGATAGTGGGTTAACCGGGGACCATTGCTTTGTCTGATCATCATTTGAGCTACTTCTTGCGTTAGAAAGTAAGGAGCTTTGAGATTCACTGTCATCACAGTGTCGTAATCTTCTTCTGTTGCTTCTAGGCAGTCCCGTCGGTTCGGTTCGGTGATTCCAGCATTGTTGATGAGTGCGTCTATGTGGCCAAATTTCTCTGAGATCTGAGTAATAATAGTATGCCTGCTATTTGAATCCGCTAAATCAGCTTGGATCAGGTCAAAGTGTTGGTTCTTGTTTTTGGATTCCTTTAGGCATAGGTCCGCAGTTTCGTCAGCGCCTCCTTTACTGGATCCGTAATGGATGGCAACACTGAATCCGCACTTTGACATCTCTAATGCAATTCCTCGGCCGAGCCCTCTTCCAGCACCAGTGACCAGCACGACAGGCGCATCATTAGAATTTGAATCCATTTTCAACCTTTACTGCATGTTCTTTTTGATTGTTAGAACAAATCTATTTTAACTAGCACAAAATCGACTATATTATTTGTACTAATAAAACGATAGGCTAAGAGATTTATGCGTAACTACAGACCAATAATCATAGAAAAAATAGGTATTACATTACCTGGTATAGAGATACTTAAGCTCCGCCTCAATGAGCATTTGCCTGAAATTAGATCCTCATTTCATAGCCATGAGCACGGACAAATTTTAATCTATTTGAGGGGTTGTGGAGAACAAACAGTTCAGGGAAAGCGTTATCCTGCGAGGGCAGGTACAGTCATATACGTTGGTCCTAATGAGCGGCACCGCTTTGAAAGGGAAAGGTCAAGGCAGCCTCTTTGCCTAGTGATCGATGTTAATTTATTATCTAAAAATAATGACCGGAGTATAATGACTTTAGGAGAACTTCCGGCAACAGAACTTAATCTAATTCGATCAAGAGTTTCTCAATTATTTGGAATGAGCGGGACAGGTAGCGAAGATAGAATTGTTGCAGTCGGAGCTGTGATTCTTGATATTCTAGATCCGGTTTTACGATCAATTGGATGGCTAGAGACTAAGGTAATTAAGAGGCAGCGAAGTGGCACGATTAATGTTCGTGTCGGGAAAATAATAAATGATAAAATAGCAGACGCTTCTCTAAGTTTATCAATAATCTCAAAGATGTTGGGATTTCAACGTGACTACTTGAACCGTTTATTAAAGAAAGAGAGTGGTCTTACTTTTTCTCAAATCCGATCTCAGATTCGGTTAAAGAAGGCGCAGAAAATGCTAATGAAAGGGTCAAGTGTCGGAGACGTTTGTGTCGCTGTTGGAATGAATGATCAGAATTATTTTGCTAGATGGTTCCGTTCGCAGGTCGGAACAACACCAACAAAATGGCGCCTGCAAAATGTCACTGCAATTGGACCAGATCGTGACTGAATCTTCCGGCAAGAATCAGTAATTTTTCTGTTTTTTATGGCTTTTTAGCAGGCGTTGATTCTGCAGGCTTTATAGCTGGGTTGCGGGTAATTTTGGCCTTTGATTCTAGGCTAGCAATGTATTCTTGCATTGTTTTTTGCCGCTTTGGAGCATCGAGCTGACGACTAATTTCTTCTTTCACATCTTCGAATTTGCGCTGACCCGCGGTGCTCTTTTTTGTGACCTTAATGAGATGGTAACCGAATTGTGTTTCGACGACCTCTCCGACGTCACCAATTTTTTGAGTGAATGCGGCCTTCTCAAAGGCTGGGACCATTTGACCGCGGCCAAAAGAACCAAGGTCACCGCCGCGGGCGCTGCTTGGACAATCTGAGTGTTCTTTAGCAAGCTTATCAAAGCCAACTCCTTTTGCGGTTATTAATTGTTCTCGAAGTTTTTGAATGGCCTTTAATTTTCCTGATTTAACTTTTTCATCAGATCCGGGATCAGTCTTTAATAAGATATGACTAGCGGTGATGCTTTCTTTAGAGTTAAAGGATTCCTTATTTTCTTCGTAGTGTTTTTTAAGTTCGGCGTCAGTCGGCGCTTTTACTGCGCTGAGTATTTCCTGAACGTGAAAGTTAATCAATAATTCTTCAGCCACTTCGGCTTCGAAGCTCTTCTCATTGTGTCCCATTTTCTTTATATAATCCTCAAACTTTACGGTCGGCGGAAGAGATCCTTTGATTTGCTCAAGTGTTGTTTTTAATTCTTCAGCATTGGTTTTGGTCTTAGCAGCCTTAGCAGCCTCTAGGAGGAGATTGCGGGAGATGAGTTCCTCTGTCATTCTTGGAGTCACTTGTTTGATGGAGTTGGCCCGTTGTTCGGCTGGCATTTGATCTAGGCTTGGTCCGTATCGCATGCGGAGTGCTCGTTCGATGTCAGCTGATGTGATTTTCTTGCCGTTAACAGTAGCCAATTCTTGATCTTTTGTTTCTGTCTTTGCTTCGTCATCTGCAGCAATTAGTAATCCAAAAGAAAAAAGAGTGACTAATAAATAGGAGAGTAATTGAAATGGTTTTGACATGAGGGTCTTTCTAGATCTATGAGATTAATGGCCTTGTTAAATTAAGGAGAGCCAGTTCTTTCGTCCTTTAAGGACCCTATGGCAAACTATATTTAAGAAATGAAGCATCAATATTTGTAGGAATTTCTTATTAATTTGTTATTTTAGTAGGGCCTTGGATATGGGATCAGACCAATTATATAAATCTGCTAGGGTTCGAATCCTTCGCCGGATTGTCTCTATAATTATGGCCCTCGTCTGGCTATGGTCTTGCGGTGCTCTTAGGTTTCTTATTGGAGTTCCGAGTTTCGTGGTCCTTGCAATAATGATCATTGTGCCAATTGCCGCTTTGCGTTCATTGAAGTGGAAAAAGCCTATTATAATATTTGGTGCTATTCTTTTTGTTGTTTCTTTAGTTCTACTCCTACTTGAAAAGCCAAAGCGTTATAAGGATTGGATTGAGAGTTGTAAAAAGCCTCCGGTCGTTAGGCTTTCAAAAAATGGGGAGGTAGTTAAAATTGATAATGTTAGAGAATTCAAATGGCGGAGCATTGATGATTATGATGCTGCTTGGGTCACGCGTAGTTATTACCTCGATCAACTGGATTCTCTTGATCTGGTAGTAGAGCCCTTAGGCGATTCGAAGCTCTTTGCCCATTCGATGCTGAGTTTTGGTTTTGGGCCGGAGCGGAAAGTTGTTATATCCGCTGAAGTGAGAAAAGAGAAGGGAGAGTCTTTCAGTCTTATTTCTGGTCTCTATAAACAATTTGAACTTATTTATCAGATAAACAGTGAGCGTGATGCGTTGACACTTCGAGGATCTCAAGAAGGGACTCAACTTTACATATTCCCCATCAAAGCGAGTCAAGACTTCATGAAGAGTCTCTTCGTAAGTATGACGGGAAAGGCGGGAAAGTTAACTGACGAGCCTAAGTTCTATCATTCTCTTCGGGCAAATTGTACAACTGAGCTATTTGATCACATAAAGAAAAATTATGATGGATCGATCAGTTATGGTAGGGGAGTTCTTTTTCCTGCCCAGTCAGGAAAGGTTCTACATGAAATGGGCTGGATGGATACGGACTTGGATTATGAGGAGGCTATGGAGAAATTTCGTTCTGGCATGAGAGTCAGAAAATTTGCTGACCATCCAGACTTTTCTAAAAAAATACGAGAATAATCAAAAGTCATTTTTCCACATCATCGATTCCATCGGCAACGCAGATTTGTTATTGTATTTTGCAGAGCTTTTTTGTGAATAGAGTGTATCAACTTGTCCCTGAAGTTCAAAGTAGATGAGCTGACCGATTGGCATGAGATGATAGATTCTGACTGGCTTGGATACGGAAATTTCAAGTGTCCAGTGATTGCAAAAGCCCACGTCTCCTTTTCCTGCCGTTGCGTGGATGTCAATTCCGAGTCTTCCGACGCTACTCTTCCCTTCGAGGAAAGGTACATGCTTGTGAGTTTCTGTGTACTCTTCTGTGACTCCTAGGTAAACAGTACCAGGCTCTAGCACGAATCCTTCTGGAGGTATTTCGAACATTTCGATAGTGTTATGCTTTTTTGCATCTAGAACATCATCAGAGTAAGTGCCAAGAGTCTTTCCGAGTCTGACGTCATAGCTGTTGGTTCCTAGATGCGATTCGATGTAAGGCTCAACAATGATGCTGCCTTCTTGCATTGCTTCTCGTATAGCATGGTCAGTAAGAATCATGTCTTTGTATATTTTGTAATGTTAGCTAAATACAACAGTTTTATTATTTAATACGAGTACCTTTCTTTGAGAGTGAGCCCATACGCCCCGTGACAAGACGATTTTTTCTAGGTCCCTTCCATGGCGAATAAAATCGGCCAAAGATTCACGGTGAGTCACACGAATCACATCCTGAGCAATGATTGGGCCCTCATCCAGATCCGCAGTGACGTAGTGGCTCGTTGCTCCTATGAGTTTTACACCGCGCTGATATGCTTGATGATAGGGCCTGGCTCCGGCAAAGGCTGGGAGAAATGAATGGTGGATATTGATGATTTGGTTTGGAAAATGATTAACGAAATTGTCACTCAGTATTTGCATGTATCGGGCCAAAATGATGGTGTCGATATCGTGCTCTTTTAAAATCTCAATCTCTGCTGATTCCTGATCCGCTTTATTTTCTTTGTTGATGGGGAATTGATAGAATGGTATGCCGAACCGTTCTGCTGCTTGCTGAAGAGAATCGTGGTTACTTATAATTAATGGTATTTGAATGTTGAGTTCTCCAGACTCATGCCTGGACAAGAGATCATATAGGCAGTGGCCTTCTTTCGTGGCGAATATGGCAGCCCTTGGCGGTTGATCATTATAGTGAAGTTGCCATGTCATTTCGGAGCCAATGGCAATTTCTTCATTAAATTGAGAATTTAGTTGGTCTTCAGTGAGTTTAAAGCCTTCCATTTCCCATTCAATTCTCATGAAAAAGGCTCCGCTTTCTTTGTCTACATGCTGATCCAAATAAACAATGTTTCCTTTGTGATTACCAATAAATGTAGAGACTAATGAAACTAGTCCGGGCCGGTCAGGGCATGAAATAAGTAGAATGGCGGTCCTCTTTAATGACGGCATAGATTATTGTATGGGGTGTGCAAAGCACTAGCACTTAATAGGCATAAAAACAAGTCATCACAAAATAGTTGAGATGAGGCTCTGCAATGATGTGTTCTAATTCTTGTATAATGCTTTCGTTTAGTCTAACAAGATACTATGAAATCATTTAGGGGGCTTATTTTTTCAATGATTGTTCTTGTGGGTTTGCTTGGAATTGTAATTCATGCCGCTATCAAGTCTTCTTCTTCGCCTTCTCCACAAAGAATAGTGGAGAGGTATGCTGATTGCCATGTTCATCTTCTAGATTTTCTACAGAACGGTGAATTCATGAATTCTGATAAAAAATTTCCTGGAGGCGAGTACGGTAGACAGGCTGACACGGGCCGCTTTGTGTCTCTACCCTTTGGCGAAAGGGGAAGGCGAATTGAGGCTTTGCTTGAGAGTATGGAAAAGGCGCAAGTTCACAATGCCTTGGTATGCGGTATGCCTTTCATTAAGAAATGGTCGCAGAATGAGCCATTCCAAAGGCCTCGGTATTATTTGGATAGTCCTTCTAGGGTTAAGCCTGCCCGGGACACTGATGTTTCGGTTGGTTCAGCTATGCTAGACTATAAAATAAAATATGCGGATAATCCTGACAAGTTGTCTAAGCTCAAAGCAATTCACCCTTCACTTTGTGGTTTTGATGCTACTGACCTTGGTGCAGTTGATCTGTTGATTAAGAGGATAAAAGAGTTCCCTGAAGTTTGGGAATGTATTGGAGAAGTTATGTCTAGGCACGACGACTTAACGAACTTGACGACTGGAGAAAGGCCAAGGGCAAATCACCCGGCATTGGCGCGTGTCTGTCGTTTCGCTGGAGAACATTTTTTGCCTGTCAGTATTCATCACAACATTGCTCCGATCTCCCGTAATTCCAAAGAAGTCAAATTGCCTACGTATTTGAATGAGTTTATCGAACTTTTGGAATATTGTCGTGAAGGTAACAATGGATGCAAAGTTTCTACAAAATTCATATGGTGCCACTCAGGAATAAGTAGGCGCATTGTGATTAATGATTTGCATTTTTGGATTGATGAAGTCCTTAAGGAGTATTCTGATCAAGTGTACATTGATTTGTCCTGGGTCGTTCTCGATGATTACGTGCTGCCTAATCTTGAGAGTTGGGTCAAATTGATTTCTAAGTACCCAGACCATTTCATGATTGGTTCGGATGTGGTCGGAACAGTGAGCCGAATGGATCAGACCCTTAGGCCATATGATGAACTGTTAGAGGCTCTACCAAAGAATATCAGGAACAAAGTAGCGCATGATAACTTTGCAAATCTCTTTGAAAGAATGGGATTAATGAGAAAGAAAAATGGGCTAGGGGATCAAGGCATCAGTCTTTCTCCTGATTATGCTTTTTCTGACAAGCTTCACGTGAGGCCCGATTTTAAGAAATCTTATTTCATGGAAAAGAGAATCGAATCATTGCAGAGTCAATGATATTTGGTATCAATTAATAGAATGAAATGGACTAAGGGCATTAGGTGGGGGATAAAAGTTCCAATGAGTATCATCGAGTACTTTGGGTTCGAGGCGATCATTGGCGCAGCATTGTGCTGGGCCCTAGGAGGTGGTTTTTTCTTAGTGGTCTTACTTTTATGTTCTCCAAGCTATTAGATAAATTCTTTGTTCTGTTCACGTTAAGCCTTTGCATCAGATGGTTTCTGAGGATCTTTTGATGCTGATTTTTTCACTTCGGCTTCACTCTTTCCTTTCCATTTTTTTACGAGTTCAGTGGCCAGTACCTTTTGTTCCTCACTGAGCTTTGTTTCCAATCTTTTGACGGCAACTAGGGCCTCAGAGTTCCCTTGCTCTGCCGCCAGAGTCATCCATTTTTGGGCTCTCACGAGGTCCGTTGAGACGCCTTGTCCGAGAGCATATAACATCCCTAAAGATGCTTGGCCTTCGGGGCTCCCTTGATTCGCAGCCTTTACTAGCCAGCCTATGGCTACTTGTGTGTCAGGGTTTGATTCATCAGCGTTTAGGAGAAGTAAAGCCAAGTTGACTTGTGCATTTGAGTGTCCGAGTAGAGCTGCTTTTTCATACCATATTGTCGCTTTTGCTGCGTTCTTTTCGAAGCCAATGCCGTTATGATATAATGTGCCGAGCTTGTACTTCAAATTTGCAAGTTCTAGTTCAGCGCCGGATGATTCAATGGCTTCGGCAATTTGTTGAATGGCGAGGGCCCTTTCTTTGCCCTCTTCAAATTGGGATGCTAAAACTAAAGTTTGTTGCATCATGACATTGCTCCTTTTTTGTATTTCTTTTGCGATGCCTAAGGATTGAGTAAGAATTAGCTTTTTGTCACTTTCGTTTCCTGATTCCTCAATGGCGGAAATGATTTTATTTAGAGTGGCGGCCTTCTCTTTTATTGGTTCAATTTCTTCTATCGATTTGATTGCTGCGCTGAGGGTTGATTTGCTTTCGTCCTTGAGGCCACAATTGAATTGAGCAACAGAAAGATGAGTGAGAGAAGCGGCTTGAGCCCCCTCATCTTTCATTTCTGCAATAATTTTTTGAGCTTTTGCAATCGTTGCATCTGATTGTTCTTTGTCTCCAGCTTTCATCAAAGTTACTGAGAAATCGCAGAGAACTTTGACCTGACCTAGAGGATCTTGGATTTTCTCTATGAGAGCCAGGGCAGGATCTTGCTTTGGTTTTAGCAGATCCTTTACTGAATCGAGTTGAACTATAAAATTGTTCACTTCCTTAACTTCAGCGAACTCATTTAATGAGAGGCTCAAGGCCTTAATTAGTTTTTCTTTTTCTTTGGGTTCTGTCATCGCGGACAATGCTTCTAGGCATGAGTCCATGAATTTCTTGGAATGTTCATTATCGCCAGCGTGAAGATTAGCGAGGACGAGATTCTGGCTAACTAAGAGCTTGGATTCTGGGGAATCCGTTGAAGTTACTAGACTCATGAATGGGTTTTCAGTCGACTCAGTCACTTCATTTGTTTCCTTGTCCTTAGTTTCTATGGGAGGACTTAGGGCTAGGATTATAGGATCACTTAATTCCCCAATTTCTTTTGTTCCAGCGAAAGGCTTTAGTGATTTTGAGAGGCTCGTTATGAGAGCTCTTTTTTCTGTGACCGAATCAATTTTATGGATGTTTATTTGGCAGGCAGTCAGAATATTTACTATAGGTTTCGTGTTTCCTGCATGCAGATTGGCTATTGCAAGATGTTCTAAGGTTTTGCCTTTTTGTGTTTGTGTTTTTGCCTTACCTGCAAGTGTTCCGAAAGGACTTTTCTTTACTGCGGCGGTATCGACAGTTGATTTTTGTTGCAATTGGTTAGTTGTGATCTGGGATTTAGGATCAGATCCTTTGTTGATAATTGCCCCCAAAGCGAAGATGCATATTAGCGATGCGACTGTTAGAATAATTTTGTTCCGTTTGTTCATTTCTCTTTTTCTATTGGTTAGTTATTTTTTGAGAGGGGAGTTCTCAGTAGATCTAAGTGTCTTTTTTCCTTTGTGATCTTTTGAAAGGCGTTAATGTCTTTTTCCATAGCGACTTGCTGTGCCTGGTAATACATTTCTGAGTAGAAGAAGGCCCGGGCAACGTCAATGTCGACAAGTTCGATGTCTTTTTCGGTGGCTCTAGGAATTAGCAGTAGACGGCCCCGAGAAAAATTACTCAGTCGAAGTGCGAAATCTTCAGTGTTAAGACTGATGGCTTTTTTTGTTAGAATGGCATACTTGAGTCTATCGATGTCGTCAGTATTTCGTAAGAGCACAGTGAACCTTTGCTGGCCATTCTGAGTGGGCTGATTCATTTCCCAAAGAGTCTTGCTCCAACTGTCTTTGTTTGGGCAATTGATGATGCTTATGGTTGGAACTGGTTCACTGAAGATAGAGTCTGCATCATCAGTGAGGCGGTTCATTTTAAATGAGAGAGCAAGGGCCTTAGATTTAGGTCTGTTTCCTAAAATTTCAGGTACCTTTTGTTTGATGTAGTCTTCTAGGAATAGCACGCGATTCCCTGAGCCAATATTGAGATCAGGTTCAAAGAAAATAATTTTGTTTGAACTTATTTTTTTCTGAACGCCTCTTCGTTTTAGGACTTCGTATATTTGTCTGTAGCAGAGTATTTCCTCTCCCGGGACAGAATCGCCATAAAAGTTTTTGTAAGGATACTCATTGACCAGATTAAGATTCCTTGTAGCTAGCTGCTTTGTCAGGTCCTTCATTCTTTGGAGCTGTTTATTTTCGTACAGATAATTAAGATCGAATGTGTCTTCTCCTCTGATCCTATAAGCGTCTCGGAATAATTGATTGTCAAAGCTATCAAAAGCGTCCTCGTCCATTGGGGTGCTCTTCCCAATTGAGTTTTCTTCGGAGAGAACGAATGGAGTCAGAACAATGATAACCTCTCTTTTGACTGTGTTTGTTTTTTTACTCTGAAATAAGCGCTTAATTATGGGTAAAGAGCCGAGACCAGGGACCCTGTCCTTGGTAATTTGCTTGTCCTTGGCAATGAGGCCTCCGATGATGAAGGGAGTATTGTTTGCTACCCTGACATAGGTTCTCACGGCCCGATTAGAGATGGTTGGAGAGCTTGCCATTATGGTGCCGTTACTGCTTCGCACATTGACATCAGCGTCAGGAATTTTAGCGGTAACTTCAGCATTGACTTGCATGCTCACTTCTTTGCCTTCAGTGTCGATTCTGGGGCGCAGAGACAGAGTTATTCCGGCTTTTTTTATAGTGAAGCTCGTGCTGGCATAATTGCCTGATGCTGAGTACGAGGTATTTGCAATGGGCAGATCTTCGGAAACATTGATGTAGGCCATCCGATTGTCGAGTGCCAGTACGCTGGGTCTTGACAGGACTTCGGCCTGTCCTTCCCTGATAAGGGCCCTGATCTGCGCGTTTAGTCCTTCCACGAGGCCATTGGTCCCTCCCTTCGTTGCTATTTCCAGAGCCGAACCCGTGGCGGGGTGCTGAAGGCTACCAATTGATAGGGTGCTAAGGTTGGAGCCGAGGGAGTTATTTGCTCCTTCAGCTTTGTTCCACTTAATGCCGAGTTCATCGAGTGCGGTTGAAGAGACTTCGAGGATCATTGCTTCGATGATGATTTGCCTCGCTGGCTTGTCTATTTCTGTGTTAATTTTTGCAATTATGCCACTCAATTGCGATGGGATTGATGGGTCATGAAAGATAACAAGTTCATTGAGGGGGTCCGTCTCTGTTTGAGGGAACTTTTCCTCTGATTTTGGTATTATTTCATGAAATGTCGTTCCAGGAAGGGGAACGATTACAGGCAAATTTTTCGGATCGACAGGTTCTCCTGGCTTTCCAATTGTGTATCCGTGCAGTGTCAGTAACTGAGTCGCTCTTATGGGGTCAATGTAACTGAGTGTGATCCGTTTAGAGGCTATCTCATTCTTCGGAGCATTGGGAATTTCAGCTAATTCATCAAGTGCTTGCTGAAGCCATGGAGTCGCTAGGCTCGTGCCTTTGACGGACAGTGCTTCGGGAGCATTTTCTTCTGCTAAAGCATAGTTGAAATATAACAGTAAGAGGCAGGTGATGCTCGTTGAAATTATACATGTAAATTTTTGATTCATAATTTTAACTCTTTTTCTCTTTTGATTCATTGTTGTCGGACGTCATTCCTGGAAAAAATGTTTGTTTGGGGCTTCGTTTCTTTGGCCATAAGCGCATGACTTTATTGATGGCTGTTGTCTTTTTCTTTTCGGGTTTTGATTTGGCTTGCTCAGTGGCATTTTCTACTGCCTCGATTGCTTCCTCGTTCGACTTCGAGTGAGTTGACTCGAGGTACTTTTCTAAGTTTTGATGTTTAGCTAGGACCGGGTCGAAATCATTTCTTTGAATTTCATATAGAATAGATTCAGTGCTTGAGGTGATAGTGGACTCTCTCCACTGTCCGCCGAGGAATACGCCTTCGCCGAAGTGCTGTCCTGCGCGTATGGTTTGAGCTTTAACCTGGCCAACGTCAATGCCTTCAACATGACTGATTAATAAGCCTTCAACGCAAACAAACATGGAGCCTGCGATGTCTTCCTGTTTGTAGAGGACCTCACCCTCTCCGAGTGTCCTTTTAGACATTTTTTCAAGCAAAGAGTTAAATTCTTCCGCTTCTAGGGACCTGAAAAGTTCGGTCCTTGTCAGTAATTGGTACAAGTCATTGTCCAGAGAAGCGTCGAGGGATCTTTTTTCACGTTTCGATAGGAAAACCTCTTGCTTGGCATGAGCTGGTACGATTCCGGAATGCATTAAATGATCAAGGACTGTGTTATTTACCAAATGCATTGATTCGTTTGGAGAAATGAATTTTGGGAGGATGAAGTAACGAATCTCGTAAATCATTCCTTCGAGCGTGGAAGCCTTCATTCGCACTTCAGGTTCAGGTTCGATGAGGACACCCTCATGCTCGCACGCGGCGCGAATGCCTGCAGTGAGAACTCTTGTGGCTCTTTCGGAACTCACGTCAAAATCCAAGGTAAATTCCACTTCCATTCTGAAGTGTGGATTTGGCTTCATGTAGTTTGTGACAATGGTCTCTCCTAACTTACTGTTAGGGACTACGACCATATTGTTTTTTGTGGTTCTTAACCGAGTCGTCCTCCAGTTCGTTTCTATGACTTCAGCAATGATGTGAGTTTCTACACGGTTCTGGTGAACCATGATCCAGTCGCCAATTTTAAAGGGCTGGTCCACGTGTATGGCAAGGCCCATGAACAGGTCCAAAATAATTGTCCTTAGGGCAAGACCGATGACGATGCTAACGGCTCCTGAAGCGGCTAATATTTTTGTGGTGTCTTTATCAAAGACCGTCGACGCTATGATCAGTGCAGTGATTGAGAATAGAACGATGGCTGTGACGTCCTTGGGCAGGCGAGGGACTCGGCGGTCAGAGATTCGGCCAATGAACCCGTCCCAAAAGAAGACGTTAATGAGTCTGTTAAGGAAAAAAGTTGAAGAAATCCAGGCTCCAATTTGTATGCCGTAGAAGAAAACCGATTGAGTTACAAATTGTCCATTTTCTAAAAAATCGTGATAGATATCCCTCCGGTTTAAGAGCGTAATTAAAAACGCAACAAAAACCGCTGCTGGTAACCAGATGCGACTAATTGTTTTCACGATCCCCCTCCCCAATTATTTAAAAGCATGGGGTTTTAAGGCATTTTATATCAGCAATAATTCATCAATTACTTAACAGACCAAAGTATTTAAGGTAATCAAACTATTTAAGCTTGATTTTTAACTTATTTGTTATGAGTGGATAAGGCTTAAATTTCCTTTTTTCTTTTAACTCAGAATTTGAATGATTTGTTAATGAGGGCTCTCCCTGTTCTTAACAAAATCCTCATAGTTAGATCAGAATGTTTATTTATACGTTAAACACATAAATAAAGAAATGGACCTACACTTAAGGTTTAATGTGAGCATTGAATAGGATTACTAATCGCGGATGGAAAAATAATTCACTTTCGATTCGGCCAGGCTATGGATTTGCCGCTTAATCGAGGATCATGCATTGCCTCTAGTCCGTTGCCCAAGTTTCCGATAGCTTGAGTGGCCCCGTACTTATTAAGAACATTTATTTTGTGCCCAAGTTCTTTTAATGAATCGATGACTGTATTTCCTGCAGTGCTTTCTATTCTGATCAGATCTGGTTGCCATTGATGGTGAAATCGAGGCATGTTCAGCGCATCGCGGATTGAGGCGTTGTGATCGAGAGTGTGGATTAAGGTGAGTAGTGTTTGGCTGATAATTGTTGGACCTCCTGCTGCTCCGAGCGAAAGGATAGGCTCTTGACCTTTCAGTACTATTGTTGGGCTCATGCTAGAGAGGGGTCTTTTTCCTGCTTCGACCGCGTTCGCTTCATTTCCGACTAAGCCGAAAGCATTAGGTGTTCCTGGTGATATCGAGAAATCATCCATTTCATTGTTCATAATCACGCCAGTCCCAGGGATGATTACCTTTGATCCGAACGATGTGTTGATCGTTGCTGTGATCGCGACCCAGTTCCCTTCATTATCGCTACAACTGAAGTGAGTAGTATGTTTGTTAAAGAAGTGTTCATTGGATTTTGGTGGAGTCCCATGAGCTTTGACTTTAGTGGCTCTCTTTGGATTAATCCTTTTTGCCAGATCCTTTGCATATTCTTTGGATAATAACCCTAAGGGGACTTTGGCGTATGCAGGGTCTCCGAGCCAGTGAGCTCGGTCAGCGAAGGCAAGTTTCATTGCTTCGATAATGGTGTGATAGAATTCGGGTGAGTCTGGATCGATGTCATGAAAGTTAAAGTTTTCCAGAATGTTTAAGATTTGAGCCACGTGAGTTCCTCCTGAGCTAGGAGGAGGCATTCCGACTACAGTAAATTCTCTGTACCTTGTTTTGACTGGTGATGGAGAGGTTATGTAATATTTTTCAAAGTCTTCAGCCCTCATGATGCCTCCGTTCTTTTTCATCCATTCTTCTGTCTTTTTCGAAAATGGCCCATTGTAAAACCAGTCCGTGCCGTGCTTTGCTATTGCATCATATGTGTCAGCGAGATCTTTCTGGATTAGTATTGAGTTGGTCTTGATGGGTTCTCCTTTGCCATTTGAGAAAATTTTGGCTGTGTCAGGATATTTTTGTATCTGTTTGAAGTTGCTTTTGACTCTGTTGGCGAAAGAGGCAGGGACCTTGAATCCATTGCGAGCAATGCTGGAAGCGTTTTTCAGGTGTTTTTTGAAACTTATTTTGCCATGTTTTTTGCATAGTTCTGAATAAGCCATGAGTGAGCCGGGGACTGCAATGGCCAGGGCTCCGGTTTGGCTGAGGCTAGTCTGGGCAAGCCCATCGCGGATGAACATGTCTCTGTGGGATTTTTCTGGTGCAGTTTCGCGTCCATTAATGGTGAAGAGTTCACCGCTTGCCTTTCTTGCAACGATGAAGCAACCGCCGCCGATGCCTGAGTTATACCCATTCACAACGCCAAGAGTTAATGCTGCCGCTACTGACGCGTCGAAAGCATTGCCTCCATTTCTCAATGCTTGAACTGCTGCGTCAGTGGCAATGGGATCGACAGTTGCTATTGCTGAGCCTCTTAATTTTATGTCAGCTCTGACTGAGCTTGAAAAAAAGAATAGGAATGCCAGACAAAGGTTAAAAGTTGGTAGATGTGTTGTTCTTAGCATCTTCTTCTAATATAATGATATTCAACTTTCGTTTGTTAAGATTTATTTATAATTGAGGGTCTCAAGTATGAAGATGTTTTAATCTTAAACATAGTCAAATTGCAGGATACTTGTTTGCTTTTTGAAGTTAAAGATTGATTGTGAATTAGCTTTCATAACTAGCCCCACAGCGTTGGTCCTATCTTCAATTGCAGGACGAAGGCGCCCCCGCCAAAAATAACTTATCTAAATCCCATGAAATCAATCTTATTAAAATTAGTAACTCTCATTACCGTTTTTGGTTCTTTTTCGTTGTCGGCACATGCTCAGATCCCAGACCCTGCCTTTTATTTCGACTTCGAAGGTGATTCTGGAGACACCGTTGTCGATAAAGGGATTAATGGTAATGATGGAATAGTCACTAGACCTGGTCAGACAACGCTAGGTGATGAGGGAGCTCCTGGAGGATCAACGCCTGCGACAGGAGCCAGTTTTACAGATGGTTTGATCGAGGTGTCCAGCATCGATGTGTCGGAAATAATTTCCCAAGATGGAAGTTATACTCTTTCGGCTTGGCTCAAGCCGACTGATCTGGGCGGAGACAAGTTTTTCTTCGGTCAGACAAGTGAGGGCATTCATAATGGGATACGTAATGGTGGTTTTCTGCATCAGGCGCACTGGGGAGCTGATACGAATGGCGCAACAAACCTTAATAATTATTTAAATAATGATGATGATGGTTGGATTCATGCGGCTTGGACTTATGACGGAGCATCTGACACAGGAAAGATATACCTTGATGGTAATATTGACTGGGAAGGGAACAAGCGGGCCCCTAACGGGAGCGGTAACTTAATCATTGGTGGCCGCAATGGCGGTGGTTATGGTTACGTTGGATTGGCAGACGACATAGCAATGTGGGATGAAGTATTGAGTGATGGTGCGATCGAAGAATTGGCCAATGGGGCGAGCCCGAGCGGGGCATCACAAGAAGATGATGATGAGGATGGGTTGCCTGATTCTTATGAGGAGAGGCTCGTTGATAATTTAGAGGACCTTAACGGCAACGGGGTAGGTCCTGGTCCTGGATCAGGAACAGGAGACTTTGATGGTGACGGGTTGACTGATCTTGATGAGTACGAAGAGACCAGAACAAATCCGATTAAGAAGGACACGGACGAGGACGGGCTCAGTGATGGAGTCGAAACCAATACTGGTGAATGGGTCAGTGCTAACGCGACTGGAACGGATCCCCTAAATGCGGATTCAGACAATGACAATTTACTGGATGGAGTGGAGAATCCAGATCTTCCATACAGTGAAGATGATCCTGAAGATCAACCAGGTTCGGACCCTAATATCGCAGATACGGACGGTGACGGTTCTCCTGATGGAAGAGAGATTGTCCTTGAAACAAACCCTACAGTTGAAGATCAACCTGACATTGAAGGGTATGTGAACAGTTTCGATGGTTATCCAGATGGCACTACTGATCTTGGAGATGGTACTTTGATGGCAGGTGCTTCTGCAAGTGTTGTAGACGGTCGGTTGCAACTTACCATTGATAATCAGGGATTAGGATATGCAAGCTTCTCTATACCGGCAATTGAAGGCTCATCGAAGGGATTTAGGATTTCATTTGACTACGAGTTAAATGACAGTCCTGGCGCTAATGATCCGGCTGATGGGTTTTCCATCAATTATGGTGATGCGACTCTAGGAGAATTGGGTGGAGCAGAAGAGGGAATGTCAAAGCCAGACAATGGAGGAGTCATTCCAGGCGTGACTGAGAATATATCTTTTGAAGTCGATACTTGGCGCAACGGGGACGCTGAGCAGGGGCTTAACATTTCGGGCGTAGGACAAAGTAACGACCTTGGCCAATTGGCCTTCGAGAATGGAATTATTCTCGAGGACGGATCTCGCAAAGAGGGTACCATTGAAATTTCTTGGAATCCACAGCTCGGAGCTTCTTTTAAAACGACAGGCATGACTACGAATGCGGATTTTGTTGATGTGGATACTGCAGGTTTCACTGCCGATGACGGACACAATTTCATTTTCTCTGCTCGTGTGGGGGGAGCTAATCAGGATCTGTTCATAGATAATCTAGTTATTGAAGTGGGAATTTTTGATGGTGATGATGATGGGGACGCAATTCCAGATTTCTATGAAAACGAAATTGCAGGTAATCTTACCGATCTTAATGGTAATGAGGCGGGACCAGGACCAGGAGCAGGGACCGGAGACTTTGATGGGGACGGACTAACGGACCTCGATGAATACGAAGAGACTAGGACCAATCCGACTAAGGTCGATACTGATGGTGATGATCTCAATGATGGCGTTGAGACGAATACCGGAACCTATGTGAGTGCGACTAATACCGGAACTGATCCGAATAAGGCGGACTCGGATAAGGACGGGCTCGTTGATGGAGTTGAAACAAATACTGGTACTTTTGTTGATGAGGAGAACACGGGAACGGACCCAAACGAGTCTGACACGGACGGTGATGATTATGGAGACGGGGCCGAAGTGGCTGGTGGAACAGATCCACTTGATCCGAACAGTAAGGGAGCACTTCCTGCTCCATTCCTATACTTAGATTTTGAGGATAGTTCTAATGACCTGAGCGGTAATGGCCACAATGGAGAAGTTGATGGTGCCGTGAGTTTTGACGTTGAGGGAGCTGACGGGGGTCCTACTCCAACGACTGGAGCCAACTTCACTGGAGGTCATCTTGATTTCTTTGACGTCGATATG